>NZ_JBXAJV010000003.1:0-507018 GCF_058797635.1 Pseudomonas sp. GW823-FHT02C02
CCCCCCCCCCCCCCCCCCCCCCCCCCCCCCCCCCCCCCCCCCCCCCCCCCCCCCCCCCCCCCCCCCCGCTCCTACAGATTTCAGGCGTAGGACAGGGATTTCTCTTCCAGCAGTTCTTCGTACAACGCCGTCCACTTGCGGCCCATTTCATCGGCGGTGAATAACTGCCGATAACGCGCCTCAGCCTTCACGCCCATTGCTGCCGCCCGCACCGGGTCTTCCCACAACGTGCGCATTGCTTCTCGGAACGCCTGTGGATTACTCGGTGGCACCACCAGCCCGGTTTCGTTGTGGATGTTGATGTAGCTTGTGCCGGTACCGATTTCGCTGGAGATCATCGGCTTGCCGTACATCGCGCCTTCGAGCAGCGAGATGCCGAACGCTTCCGAGCGTAGGTGCGACGGAAAGACGATGGCGTAGCTCAGTTGCAGTAACGCTGCTTTGTCTTCTTCCCCCAAACGCCCGAGGAAGTGAATGTTGCGCAAGCCCAAAGCCGCAGCCTGGGCGTGAAGCTCGGTTTCCAGAGGGCCGGCGCCGACAATCACCATCGGATAATCCAGGTCTTTCAAGGCGTCGAGCAGGATGTGCAAACCCTTGTAATAGCGCATCACGCCAACGAACAGGAAAAACTTATCCCCAAGTGTTTGCCGCCACTGGGCCATGCGATCGCTGTCGGGCTGTGGATAACCTGCCTTGTTCAAACCATACGGGATCACTCGGGTCTTGTGCTGAAACTGTTGCAGGACCTCGCTGGTGTGGAAGTAGTTGGGCGACGCGGCGACGATCCGGTCGGCATTGGCCAGGAAGCGGTTCATCAATGGCCGGTAAAACTTGAGCAGGTGCTTCTGGCGAATGATGTCCGAGTGGTACGTCACCACGCTCGGCTTGTTCAGGCTGCTGGTGAAGTGCACCAGGTCCATGAATGGCCATGGGAAGTGGTAATTGACCACGTCAGCCTCGGCCGCCAACTCGCGAAACTGTTTGAAGACGCTCCAGGAAAACCCCGTGGAAGCAAACTGAATGTCGAGTTTGGCCCGGTGGACTTCGTGTTGTCCGAGTTGCATCACGGGTGGGGTCGGATCGGCACTGAGTGTCAGCACCTGGCTTTCAACGCCGTGCTGGGCACCGCTTTCGCACAATTGAAAGATGACTTGCTCGATACCGCCGACCGAGTCAGGCAGGTACGTCTTGAAAAAGTGGAGTACTCGCATTCAACCTCCCATTGCCTGGCGGTAGGCGCTGGCCGTAATGCTGGCGCAGCGCTCCCAGGTAAACAGCCGTGCCTGTTGCAATCCGGCTTCCCGACAAGCCTGCCAATACGCTTGATCGTCGATCAGACGGGTCATTGCATCACGCAGGCCTTCCGGTTCGTCAGGTTCAATGTAATTGCCCGCAGCCCCCGCAACCTCTGGCATGGCCGAACGTCGAGCGAGGATCACCGGCGTGCCGCTGGCCATGGCTTCAAGAACCGGTAGACCAAAACCTTCGTAGAGCGACGGAAAAACAAGTGCCCGGGCACCGGCCAACAATTGCGCGATCTGTTCGTCAGGCAGATACCCGAGCAGGCACACATCCCCGGTGGCCAGGGCTGCGCGCAATTCATCACTGAATTGTTCGCCTTGCCAACCGGCCATGCCGGCGATCAGCAGTGGAAAACCCTGGCGCACGGCTTCCGGTAACAGGGCATGGGCGCGCAGGGCCAGCGTCAGGTTCTTGCGCGGCTCGAGGGTGCCAACACACAGGAAGTATTCCCGCGCCTCGACGCCGTGAGTCTTGAGCACCGCGTTAATGGCTTCAGGCTCCCGTGGGTGGAAACGTGCGGCCACGCCCAGCGGTGCGATGACAAAACGCTCGGCCGGCAGTGCGAAATACGCCTGGGCTTCGTCGGCAATGTACTGCGAGTCGGTAAGAATCAGACTCGCTCGCTGCACGCCGTCGGCCAGGCGCCGCTCGATTTCCCGCAGGCGCGAGGGGGGTTGCGTGTCGGGGTAGTGCAGGTGCGTCAGGTCATGCAGGGTGATGACCGTCGGGCCGTCGAACGACAGCGGCCACAGGCTCGGTTCGTGATAGAGGTCGATGGTTTTCGAGCGCCCTTGATCGAAGCGTTTCTGCTCCAGCCAGCGCCGGGCTTGATAAGCCCCCGGAATTTGTCGCAGCAACGGCGTCAGTCGCGAATAGCCGGGCATGGCGGCTTCTGGCAAGTCCGAGCTCCAGCCCCAACCGTGGAACAGTGCGAGTTCGACATCGGGCTCATCAGCAAGCGCGTTCGCCAGTTCGGCGACGTAATGGCCGATGCCGGTGCGCGGGGCTTGAAGGATCCGGGCGTTAAGGGCAATTCGCATGTTGCCTCTCTTGCACGACCGGCGCGTCTACCAGATTGCGCAGGGTGCGTTCAGCCAGTTGCGCACTGGCTTCACGCCAGCCGATCCACTGCCAGTCCGCCACGCTGCGAGCGGCCGGGAATTTCCCGGAGCGTTCGAAACCGGTGACCAGGTCCGCCAGGCTTTGCGGTTCGGCGAGGTCAAAGTACGCCATGAACTCGCCACCGATTTCGCGAAAGATCGGAATGTCGCTGCCCATGGCCGGCAAACCGCGCTGCATGGCTTCCACCAGTGGCAAGCCGAAGCCTTCAACCCACGACGGAAACACCAGCGCGCTAGCATGGGAATAGGCGTGTTCGAGGCTGGTGTCGCTCAGGTCGTTGAACATGAACAGGCGTTGGTTCAACTGTGGGTGGTTGCGCACGCGGGCGAGCAGGGCGTCGCACTTCCAGCCGATGCGCCCGGCGATGCACAGCCGGGCTTGCGAACCTGAGGCCCAGGCACGTTCGAACGCGTCGAGCAGGTAATCGTGGTTTTTACGCGGCTCGATGGTGCTGACCATCAAAAACACCGGCTCCGGTGTTTTGAACACGTGCGTCAGTCTCGGCTCGACGGCGGCGCAGGCTTCGCTCAGGTCCAGTTCGGAGCCGAGGTGAAAATAATCGAACCACAACGTATCGGCTTTGGCCGGACCCAGCCGACGCTGCAATTCCTCGCGCACCTGATCGCGCACCGTGGCGGAGATCGCCAGGTAGCCGTCGGCGGTCTGGGTGATCCAGTTGAACCACTCGTTGAAAATCTGCACCAGCCGCGTGTCGTAGAACTGCGGGTGAGTCAGCGGGATGAGGTCGTAGATCACCGAAACGATGCCCACGCCTTCACGCTTGAGCTGTTCGGCAAACGGGAAGAAATCGCTGTGCCAGGAAGAATCCAGCAACACCAGTTGATCACCCGGCTGATGCTGCAATGGCGAGCACCGTTTGGGCAGTTGATATTGGTTGATGGCGTCGATCAGGCGCAAAGGAATGCTGAAGCAGGTGATCGCCGTGAGGCGGTAGGCCACGTGCAGCAGGCGCTTGACCACTCGCGAGTGACTGCGATTGTGCAAGCGTTGATGCAGCTGCCAGAAACGATGAGCCAGCCGCTCCAGTCGCCCACCGAATGTCATCAGCCCATCAAAAAACGGGATGTTCAACGCACCGAGTTTGAGCACCCGATAGAGTTTGCCCTTGAGCATCACCACTGGAATGCACTCAACACCGTCGACGCTAGCCGGCAATTGATTGATGACGTTACGCACCACCCGCTGAATGCCCGAATTGACTTTGGGGTGCAGGAACACGTGGGTGCATTCCACCAGAAGGCGCGTCATGGCGTGCGTTCCGAAACAATCGAGTCGGAGCGGGTAATGGTGGTTTGCGCCGCCAGCCACGAGCAGCCGACGAAGTCTTCATGCCGGTTGTTGATCACATGGAACACCAGCCCGTAATCGCGCCATTCGTAGTTGCGATCCAGATGCGAGTCCAGCCGCGACAAGCTCAGGGACACGGAATAGTTGCCCTTGCCCAGGCCCATGACAAAGGAAAAACGGTACGTGTAACGCTCCCCGGCGTGCAGATCGGTCAGGGCCTTGTCCTGGCGATGGGTGTTGATGCCATACATCATCTGACCCAGGCGGTCCTTGAGTATGAAGCCGAGCACCAATCGCTCGATGTCCTGGCGGACTTCGACCTGGACTTCCAGCACCACGCTCTGACCGACCTCGGCGGCGTCGATGGAACGTTCATTCTCGTCCAGCATCCGCACACTGAGGATGGCCGCTTCACCGGTGCCGGACACGGTCTGGACTTCGCCGCCGGCGAGCATTTCCTGACGGACCACCTGGCCTTCACGCTCGGCCATCAGGGCGTTGTAGTAATCCAGGACCGCTTCGGGTTTGCCGTACATGGCCATGCGGCCGTCTTTGAGCAGGATCGCCGAATCGCAAATCGACTGGATGGCCGAGCGATCATGGGAAACGATCAGCAGGGTGGTGCCGGCCTTGCGGAAGCTGCGGATGCGTTCGAAGCTCTTGTGCTGGAAGTAGGCGTCGCCCACGGAGAGGGCTTCGTCGACGATCAGGATGTCCGGACGCTGTGCGGTGGCCACGCTGAACGCCAGGCGCATCTGCATGCCGCTGGAATAGGTTCGCACCGGATGGTCAATGGCTTCGCCGATTTCCGCGAAACTTTCGATCTGTGGCATCAGCGCTTCGATGTCATCGACCTGCATGCCCAGCAATTGCCCGGCCATGATTGCATTCTGTCGGCCGGTAAAGTCCGGGTGGAAGCCCATGCCCAGTTCCAGCAGGGCCGCCACCCGGCCTTCGAGCTCGATCTTGCCGCACGTCGGTTGGGTGGTGCCGGTGATCATCTTCAGCAAGGTGCTTTTGCCTGCGCCGTTGACCCCGACGATGCCCACCGCTTCACCGGGGGCAATCTCGAATTCGACGTCTTGCAGCACCCAGTGCTGGTGGTGGCGCAGGGGCGAAAACGGAATCAGCCACTCGGCCAGTCGGCTCCAGCGGGTCGGGTATTGCTTGTAGGCCTTGCCCAGGCCGGTGACGCGAATATGCCCCATCAGAGTTCATCCACCATTTCACCGACGCGCTGGCGAAACAGACGCAGCCCGATCAGACAGAACACTAAGCCCGTGACAAAAATCGGCAGCAGCGAACTCCAGACCGGCCATTGCCCATAAAGAAACATGTTTTGATAGCTGACGATCAGGTTGGTCAGGGGGTTGAGTTGCAGCAGGCGCTGCACCCAGTCCGGCAGGATGCTCATCGGGTAGACAATGGGCGTCAGCCAGAACCAGAATTGCAGGCAGATGCCGAAGAGTTGCCCGACATCCCGGAAGAAGACATTCAACACGCCGAGTATCATTCCCAGCCCGGCACAGAACATCATTTGCAACGCCATCAGCGGTATCAAGGCGAACAACGCCATTCCCGGCCAACGTCCGGTGATCAGCAGAAAGCCCAGGAACAGGGCCATGATGATTGCGAAGTTGATGCCCGCGTTAAACAGCACAATCACCGGCAGGCAGATCCGTGGGAAGCTGATTTTCTTCAGCAGGTTGGCGTTTTCCAGAAACATGTTCTGGCTGCGCAGGGTGATTTCCGCAAAGAGTCCCCAGGCGAGCAGGCCGGCACAGAGGTAAACGCTGTAGGCCATGCTGTCATCCACGCCCGGCAGACGCGCGCGCATGATGTGGGAAAAAATCACGGTGTAGACGATGATCATCGACAGGGGGTTAAGCACCGGCCATAGAGCACCAAACAGCGAATTGCGATAACGCGCCTGAAACTCACGCTGGACGCTACCGAAGATAAACCCTCGATAACTACGCAGCGTGCGGTATAGGGAAAGCAGCATTCAAACCGTCCTGCCGTATTGGTCTTCGAAGCGAACGATATCGTCCTCTCCCAGGTATTCGCCGCTTTGCACTTCGATGATCACCAGGTCGATCACGCCCGGGTTTTCCAGGCGATGCTTGTGACCGGCGGCAATGAAGGTTGATTCGTTCTTGGCCACCAGATGGGTGCCGGCGCCGTTGTTGGTGACCTTGGCCATGCCTTCGACGACCACCCAGTGTTCGTTGCGGTGGTGGTGCATTTGCAGCGACAGCTTGGCGCCTGGTTTGACCACGATGCGCTTGATCTTGAAGCGCGGGCCTTCCTCGAGCACGGTGTAGGTGCCCCAGGGCCGGCTGACCGTGCGGTGCAGGCGATAGGCCTCGTGCTTTTTGTCCTTGAGCTGCTTGGCCACCCGGCGCACATCCTGTGCGCGATCGGCGTGGGCCACCAGCACCGCGTCGGCGGTGTCGATGATGATCAAGTTATCCACACCCACCGCGGCTACCAGCCGGTCTTCGCTCTGGACGAAGTTGTTGTGGCTGTCGACGAACACCGCGTCACCGCTGGCGCGGTTGTTTTGCGCATCCGCCGGCACCAGCGCGGCCACCGCGCCCCAGGAGCCGATGTCGCTCCAGTCAAAACCGGCGGGCACCACCACCACTTTGTCGGAGCGTTCCATCAAGGCGTAGTCGATGGAAATGTCAGTGATCTCGGCAAACAACGCCGGGGATAATTCCTGCTGCAGGCACCCGGCCGTTTCCACGGGGGCGCTTTGCGCCATGCAGGTTTGCGTCTGCTCCAGCAGCTCGGGGGCATGGATCTGCAATTCGGCCAGCACGGTCGTCACGGAGAAACAGAACATCCCCGAGTTCCACAGGAACTTGCCGCTTTCCAGGTAATGGGTGGCGGTTTGCAGATCCGGTTTCTCGACGAAACGCTGCACTTTGGCGGCGCCTTTTTCGTCCAGTGCCGCGCCGGTCTCGATGTAGCCGAAACCGGTCTCCGGGGCCGTCGGCACCACGCCGAACGTCACCAGGAAACCATCCTTGGCCAATGCCACGGCGTGTTTGACCGCAGACTTCAAGGCGTCTTCGTTGAGGATCAAATGGTCGGCGGGCATCACCACCATGATCGCGTCATCGCCGTGCAGGGCTTGCAGTGACAGGGCGGCGGCGGCGATGGCCGGGGCCGTGTTGCGGCCTGTCGGCTCCAGCAGAAAGTGCCCGCGATGGCGACTGAGCTGCGCCTCCTGATAGTGATCCTTGCTCTGGAAGTAGTAGTCGCGGTTGGTCACCGTGACGATATCGCCCCAGCCATCAAGCAGACCGGCCGCTCGCCGATAGGTTTTGCCCAGCAGCGACTGACCGTCGGGCAGGGTCATGAACGGCTTGGGATGGCCCTCGCGGGACACCGGCCACAAGCGAGTACCGGCACCGCCGGAGAGAATCACAGGAATCAGCATGGCCTACTCCTTGGCGACGCGTTTCATGTCCGCATCCATCATCATGCGGATCAAGGTATCCAGGTCTGTTTTTGGCTTCCAGCCCAATACGCGCTGAGCTTTGGCCGGGTTGCCGAGCAGCACTTCGACCTCGGCCGGGCGGAAGAACGCCGGGTCGATCTTCACGAAGTCGCGGTAGTTCAGGCCCACGTGATCGAAGGCGATGCGGCACATCTCGCGCACGGTGGTGGTCACGCCGGTAGCGACCACAAAATCGTCAGGCTTGTCCTGTTGCAGCATCAGCCACATGGCTTCGACGTAATCACCGGCAAACCCCCAGTCGCGTTTGGCGTCGATGTTGCCCAGCAGCAATTCCTGCTGTTTGCCCTGTTTGATGCGGGCGGCGGCGTCGGTCACTTTGCGGGTCACGAACTCGATGCCGCGCAGGGGCGATTCATGGTTGAACAGGATCCCGCTGCTGGCGTGCAGGTTGAAACTTTCGCGATAGTTCACGGTGATCCAGTGACCATACAGCTTGGCCACGCCGTAAGGGCTGCGCGGGTAGAACGGCGTGTTCTCGTCCTGCTGCTCGGCCTGGATCAGGCCAAACATTTCGCTGGTAGACGCCTGGTAAAAACGCGTGTGCGGACTGAACTGGCGGATCGCTTCGAGCAGGTGAGTCACGCCCAGCCCGTCAACGATGCCGGTGGTGACCGGTTGATCCCAGGAGGCCGCGACAAAGCTTTGCGCCGCCAGGTTGTAGATTTCGTCCGGAGCGGATTTGATCACCGCGCGCTGCACCGAGCAGGCATCGGCCATGTCACCGTCCAGGTAAACGATGTCCCCCTCGACTCCCATTTCACGCAAACGCCAGCGTGCATCGCTGCTGCGACGCGCCACCAGGCCGTGGACCTTGTAGCCCTTGTCGAGCAGCAATTTGGCCAGATACGCGCCGTCCTGACCGGTGATCCCCGTGATCAATGCACTTTTTGTCATTCTTCTTTTACTCGTTTCTCCCAGTCGGACAGGATCGCCCGCAGGGATTGTTGTGTTGTGATTTCAGGCGTCCATCCTGTGGTCTGGGCAAGCTTGGCAGAGCTGCCACAAACGCGACGCTGATCCGCGCGGCGAAAACGCGCAGGATCCTGAATCAATTGCAGGTCGACCTGGGCGAGGTCCCCCAGTTGTTCGATCAGGCTGCGGATGCTCTGCTCGCGCCCCGAGCAAATGTTGTAGACCTGTCCCGGCGTACCCTTTTCCAGCAGCGCCAGATAGGCGGACACCACATCGCCCACGTCCAGGAAGTCGCGTGTGACGTCAATGTCCCCGACTTCCAGTTGCGGGGCTTGCAGGCCTTGTTTGATACGGTTGATCTGGCGGGCGGCGCTGGCGATGACGAAGCTGTCTTTCTGGCCGGTGCCGATGTGGTTGAACGGGCGTGCGACCACGACCGGCCAGCCTTCGCTCAGGCCCCATTGCAGGCTGAGGAACTCGGCCGACAGTTTGCTGACGGCATAGGGATTGCGCGGGCAGGGTGGCTGGTGTTCGGTAATGGGCAGGTCTGACTCGGTCACTTGCCCGTAGACGTCGCCGGAGCTGACGTACAGGAAGGTCCCGTTGAAGCCACGGGCCTTGAGTGCCTGAAGCAGGTTCAAGGTGCCGAGCAGGTTGATCGTCAGCGTGCGTGCCGGATCGCGGAAGGCTTCGGGAACGAAGGTCTGGCCGGCCAGGTGAATGACCGCGTCGGGCATGTCCGGCCAGAGGCCGTCGAGGGAGCCTGGCTCGCCGAGATCGTAGCGGGCGGCGACAGGCAGAAGCTCCCATTCCGAGGCATCAGCCTTCAGGCGGGTTTGGATGTGTTGTCCTACGAATCCACTGAGACCCGTAACGAACAGACGCTTTTTCAAACAGCGGCCCCTTGGTCGTGCATTTCGTCCATTCCCCACAGGCTTTATGGAGATGTCTGACAGACCGGGTGGATTCCTTGGTCGAAAGACAGGCGAAACGTTTGTTGTAGTTGTTTGGTAGCCAATCTGTGCCAATTGCGCGGCAATTTCAACAGGTCCCACCGTGACTGGTCAGTTCTCGTCAGCGTAGCCCGATTTATTCTCGCCGGGCGGTTCACGAATCCTCAGCGGATGTGTTTAGAATGCCCCTCGTCACGATTACCCAGGGTTCGGCCGGGTGGTATTCACACCCCGCGAAGCTGACCATTAAAACAAGAACGTAGACGGGCAAGAAGGCGCTGGACGACGACTGGCAAACGCCGGGTCGATCCGTGGCTTTGCCGTCATAGAGTGGGGCTGCCGGGATGGCGGTTTCATCGTGGGATGCCATGAACTTCATTCTTTACTCGGACGTCAACGACAGCTCCATCAGTCAGAGCCTCGGTCGTCCCGAATACAGTTATTACTTCGTGCTCAAGGCTTATCGCCCGGTGCTCGAAAGCCTCGGGCGGGTGCATGTGGTGTCCTCCACCGCCGAGGTCGATCCTCTCTATCGACAATTGCTGGCCACCGGCGAAGACAGCCTGTTCCTGTCGTTCACCCCGCCGCAGAAAACCCCGAACGATCTTGAATGCCCGACGATCTGCGTAGTGGCCTGGGAGTTCGACTCCATTCCCGATGAGCAATGGGATAACGACCCACGTCAGGACTGGACGCAGATGCTGGCACGCCAGGGCCGGGTCATCACGCTTTCCAGCCACACGGCCCGGGCGATTCGGCGGGCCATGGGCGAAGATTTCCCCGTGCTGGTGTTGCCCACGCCCTTGTGGGAGAACTTCGCGGCCATTCGCAGCCACCACGCCAGCGCGCCGGTGAATGCCGGTTCGACGCTGGAGATCAAAGGCTGCATCTTCGATACGCGCACGCTTGGGCTGTCTGCCGACGCGCTGATTCCCGTACCGCCGAGCGCCGAGGAACTGGCGGCGCTGGAGGCATTGAAGCCGCCGCCGTTGACGCTAAAACGTCGCTTCGTCATCGCTCGCCATTACCTGCACATGTGGCGTCGGGACATGGGTAAAACGCTGCCCGTCCCGGTGCATCGCACGCACTTTCTGAGCCAGTGGTATTGGGAAGGCATCCGCGATCTTCTTTCCGATACCGTTCATGCACGGCTTGCCGAGTATCTACCGGCTATCGCTGGCCCGCAGACGATGGCCGTGCCCGAGCCTGCACCGCGGGATTGGCCGGACACCACTTCCCGGGTTGAAACCCAGGTGGACGGCGTGGTGTATGTCACGGTGTTCAACCCTAGGGATGGTCGCAAGAACTGGCATCAATTGATCACCGCATTCTGCTGGGCCTTTCGCGAAACGGATGATGCCACGCTGGTGCTGAAGATTACCCAGAGCGACCTGTCGTCCTACTACGACGAGCTGATGACCTTGCTCGCGCAACTCTCGCCGTTCGCCTGTCGGGTGGTGGTGATGCACGGTTACCTGGATGATCCGCAATACGCCCGGTTGTACGAAGCCGCCAGTTATTACGTCAACGCGTCGCGCTGCGAGGGGTTGTGCCTGCCGCTGATGGAATTCATGGCCAGCGGTAAGCCGGTGATCGCCCCGGACCACACCGCCATGGAGGATTACATCGATGAGCGTGTGGCGTTTGTGGTCAAGTCCAGCGAAGAGCTGACCATCTGGCCACAAGACACCCGGATCATTTACCGGACCCTGCGTTATCGCCCGGACTGGGGCTCGCTGAAAACCGCCTACGAAAACAGCTACCGGACGGCCAAGGAGCAACCGCTGGAGTACCGGCGCATGTCGGGCGATGCGGTCGAGCGCATGCACGACTACTGCGCCTTCGCCCCGGTGCAGAAGCGCCTGGCGGATTTTTTCGGGCTGACGCCGCAGGCTTTGCCGGCAGCGGCCGTGACGGATAACGCCTCATGCTGATCATCATTCATTCGGAAACCAACCAGCACACCATCGCCCAGAACCTTGGCCGTTCGGAGTACAGCTATTACTTCGTGCTCAAGGAATACCGGCCGGTGCTGGAGCGTCTGGGGCGTGTGGTGGAAGTCAGAGACCCGCAGACCGAAGTCGATGCCTTGTACCGCGACGCGCTGTCCCGAGGTGAAGACTGCGTGTTCCTGTCGTTCTCGCCGCCGCATTGCACGCCGGTGCACTTCGCCTGTCCGACCTTACCGGTGTTTGCGTGGGAATTCAGCACCATTCCCAACGAACCCTTCGCGGGTGAACCGCGCAATGATTGGCGCACGGTATTGCGCGCTTCAGGCGCGGCGATTACCCATTCCAGCTACACGGTAAACGCCGTGCGCGAGGCGATGGGCGCCGACTATTCGATCGTCGCGGTGCCGGCGCCGGTGTGGGATCGATTCTCGGCACGCGGCGCCCAGTTGCAACGTCAGCCACTGGCGAGTCAGGTGCGCCTGAAGATCAAAGGCCTGGTGGCCGACAGCCGCACCCTGGACTTGCGAGCCTTTGGGCCGGCGTCGTTACGCGAAGGCGAAGGTATCGATTTCGAAGCACCGCCCCGTGAACACGAACTGGTGCTCGACGGCGTGATTTACACCTCGGTGTTCAACCCGGGTGATGGGCGCAAGAATTGGGAAGACATGCTCAGTGCCTTCTGCGTGACGTTCCGCGAGGTGGATGACGCGACGCTGGTGCTCAAACTGACCCACCACGATGCCGAAGAAGCGCTGACCGACATCCTTCACCATTTGTACAAAAACCAGTCCTATCGCTGCCGCATCGTGCTGATCTACGGCTACCTCGCGGATTCGGACTACGAGCACCTGGTGCAGGCAACCCGCTTTGTGGTCAACACCTCCTACGGCGAAGGCCAGTGCCTGCCGCTGATGGAGTTCATGTCCTGCGGCAAACCGGCGGTCGCGCCACGCACCACGGCGATGATCGATTACCTGGATGCCGATAATGCGTTTCTGATCGACTCCACCGACGAGTTGACGGCCTGGCCCCACGACCCGCGCAGGGCGTTCCGAACCCTGCGTTACGTGACGAACTGGGAATCGTTGTGCCGCGCTTATCGGGCCAGCTATGACGTCGCCAAAAACGACGCCGAGCGTTACGCGCAGATGTCCGCGCATTCGGTGGCCAGCCTCGAAAAATTCTGCAGCCAGGCCACCGCCGAGCAACGACTGAAAGCCTTCTTCGCGCAGCTCCTTGAAACCCGCATCGCTCTGGATACCCGCGAAGCATGATCCGCGCAGTGTTGAATGGGGTGGAAAACAGGGCAACGTCCAGGAGGACGGCATGAATAACGACAGACGGATCATGGACATCGAGTTGTTGCGCGGCATTGCGGTGCTCGGTGTGTTGTTTCATCACCTGCAAGACAGCCTGTTTGCGGCCCCGGTGCCGCTGTTGCAAGCCATCACCGCGTGGGGTCAGCCGTGGTGGGGCGTGGATCTGTTTTTCGCCATCTCCGGGTTTGTCATTGCGCGCAGCCTGATCCCGGCGTTGCAGGGTTGCAGCACCCGTCAGGAGTACTGGCAGCAGACGCGTAACTTCTGGCTGCGCCGGGCCTTTCGATTGCTGCCGTCAGCGTGGTTGTGGCTGGCGCTGATGTTGCTGGGCTGCATTTTTCTCAATCGCTCCGGAGCGTTCGGCACGCTGCACGCCAACCTTCAGGCGACCCTGGCCGGGGTCGGGCAGTACGCGAACTTCCGCTTCGCCGACAGCTTCTATAACTATGAGTACGGCACCAGTTTCGTGTACTGGAGCCTGTCGCTGGAGGAGCAGTTCTACCTGTTGTTTCCGCTGCTGATTCTGATCTGTCGCAAGCACCTGGTCTGGGCCTTGCTGGCGCTGGTCGCGGTGCAGTTGTTCACGTTGCGCACACCGATCTTGATGGTGGTTCGCACCGATGCGCTGGCACTCGGCATCCTGTTGGCGATGTGGAGCGCGCAACCCTCGTATCTGCGCTGGGAGCCGACGTTCCTGCGCCGTCCATGGGCCGGGGTGACAGCATTGGTCGCGCTGTCGCTGGTGCTCAGTTTCATGGCGACGGATCGCTTCACGTTCACTCATTACCGCATCGGCACGATCGCGTTGTTGTGCGCGGTGCTGGTCTGGATCGCTTCCTACAATCGCGACTACCTGCTGCCACGGGGCGTGTTGAAGAACCTGATGACGTGGGTCGGCAGTCGCTCCTACGGGATCTATCTGATCCACATACCGGCTTATTTGCTGGTGCGCGAATTCACGTTCCGCTTGCAGGGCGCCGGTCTGCCCAATCCCGGCGGCCATCCGATCCTGACACTGATGATTGCTGGCGGTTTGATCGCTTTGTTGAGCGAACTCAACTACCGCTTCATCGAAATGCCCATGCGTAACCGCGGTGCCTCGCTGGTCAAACGCCTGGGCACGTCCCGAACAGCCGCCCAAACCTCTGGAGCTACCTCATGCTGAGCCTTTTGAAGAAACTCACGGCGGGTACGCCCGTTCCCGTGGCGCCTGTGGCGGACACGGTCGAGAAGGTCGATCCGTACATGCTCGGCCTGCACGACGCGATGCTCAGCGGCTGGTTCAATCAGCAAACCGGCGAGCTGTTCACCGGGTTCCCGGTGACCGCCGAGGACACGCTACTGGACGTCGGCTGCGGTGACGGCGGTAACGTGCATTTCTGCGGCATGCGCGGGGCGAAGATCATCATCGCCGACATCGACGCGGCCAAGGTCGAAGCCACCCGACAGCGCCTGAGCGACACACCGGCGCGTGACGTCGAATGCCACGTCACCGACTGCAACCCGCTGCCGATTGCCGATGCGACGGCCACTCGCGTGGTGTCCACCGAAGTCATCGAACACGTGGACGATCCGGCGCAGTTCCTCGCAGAACTGGTGCGTGTCGGCAAACCGGGCGCGTTGTATTTGCTCAGCGTCCCGCACCCAAGCTCCGAAGACCTGCAAAAAGACATCGCCGCGCCCGAGTATTTTCAGAAGCCCAACCACATTCGCATCATCAGCGAAGAGCAGTTCAAGGCGATGGTCAGCGACGCTGGCCTGGAAGTGCTCAGCCACAGCCAGTACGGGTTTTACTGGTCGATGTGGATGCTGTTGTTCTGGGAAGCCAAGGTCGATTTCAGCAATCCTGACCACCCGTTGCTCAACCACTGGGCCGACACCTGGCAGGCCATTCTGGCGTCGCCCCGTGGCGCGCAGATCAAACAGGCGCTGGACGCGGTCGTGGCGAAAAGTCAGGTGATCATTGCCCGCAAGCCCTTGGTGTAGCCACTCTCTGTAGCCGCTGCCTTGTGGTGAGAGGATAAATCCCCTCATCACAAAGGCTCGCTCCCACAGGTTTTGTGTACCCTGTAGCCCTGTGTTTCCAGGATCAGGGATTTCATGTTGTTAGTTCGTCTTTCTGTCCTGCTTGTTGCTCTGGCACTGCTCAACGGTTGCGAGCAAACAGACGCGCCGCCGCTCGATCAGCAACTCTACGTCTGGCAACGGCAATGGACGTCAGCCCATGACGCCGCCCTGCAAGACAGTCGCGCGGACTTTTCGACCTTGCGGGTGCTGGCCTTGCAGGCGTTTCCTCAGGCGGGCTGGAGCCGGGCGCGAGTCGATCCGGCGCTGCTCAAGCGCGATGGCCGACCGCTGATTGCGGTGATTCGCCTCGACGGCCAGCTCAAGTCGCTGGATCAGGACGACGTCACGACGCACATCCAGCAAGTGCTCAGCGAGTGGCAAGGGCAGGGGCTGACGCTCTCTGGCGTGGAAATCGACCACGACGCCGGTAGCGCCCGGCTACCGGCTTACCGCGAATTTCTTACTCACCTGCGCACGGCTTTACCCACCGCTTTGCCGTTAAGCATCACCGCATTGCCTGCCTGGCTCGACAGCCCTGAATTGCCGGCACTCTTGGCGACCGTCGACAGCAGCGTGTTGCAGGTGCATGCGGTGAGTGATCCGCGTCGTGGTCTGTTTGATCCGGAACAAGCCAGGAAATGGGTAAACGCCTGGAGCCTCATCACCTCAAAACCCTTTTACCTGGCGCTGCCCGCCTATGGCGTGGCCCTGTTGCCGGGCGCCAGCGGTGCGCCGGTCGTGGAAAGCGAAGTGCCTGTCGGGCGAGCCGGCCAACGCCGGGAATTGCTGGCGGATCCCTTGCAACTGAGCGCACTCGCCGCCGAGTTGCGCGCCGATCCACCGGCGCATCTGACCGGTCTGATCTGGTTTCGTCTGCCGCTGGCGGGTGATCGTCGGGCCTGGAGCCTGAACACGCTGAGGGCCGTTGCTCGCGGAGATTCGCTCAATAGTCGGTTAAGTTTGAAACTCATCGCGCAAGACGACCTCTATGACATCAGCGTCAGCAATCAAGGCAACCTCGACAACGCCTGGCCCGAACGCGTCACGCTGGCGGTTCGCGGCTGCGACGGTGCCGATGCGCTGGCCGGTTACGCATTGCAACAAAGCCCGGATCTGCTTACCTTCACCCGCCTGCGCGACGGCCGGATACCGGCCGGCGAGCAGCGCGCCATCGGTTGGGCTCGCTGCGCACACATTGATCAAGGAGGTTCGAATGTTCACCCGTAACTGGCCCCGCCATGTGCTTTGCCTGAGCCTCAGCCTGCCGCTGGGTTCGGCGTTGGCCTGCGGGCCGGACTTCCCGATGCGCTTGCTGGACAACCGCGCCCAGTCGCTGGCGGAGCTGCCGGAAGGCAACTTCCAGTTCGAGATCAATCGCCTTGGGCATGTGATCGCAGGGCTCAAGAACGTCGAGTCGTCCCCTTACGGCCTGGAGGCAACCGACTACGCCGAGCAGCGGGACAAGGCCGAACAGGCCGGGTTGACGGCGGAGCAGCAAGCCCTGGTCAAACAGTTGCGCGCGCTGACCGAGGCCCGTCAAGTCGAGACCCAGGGCGCGAGCCTGCCGGCCGAGCTTCGTTTCTATCTGGCGGGTGCGGTGGCGTTCAACGCTGGTGATCATGCGCTGGCCGCCGAGTACTTCCAGAAAGTGCTGGCGCTGCCGGCGGATCAACGCGCCTTGCGCAGCACCTGGGCCGCTTATTCATTGGGCCGGACGCTGTTTGCCCAGAGCGCCGAAGCAGACGCAGCGCCTGACCTGTTGGCACAGTCGCGCAAAGCCTTCGGGCAGGCCCGTCAGCTGAGCATCGACGGCTTCAGCGACCCGCTGGAACTCGGTGTCGCCAGCCTCGGCGAGGAGGCCCGCGTGGCACGCACCGCTGGCGACTGGAACAGCGCCATCAATCTGTACGCCACGCAAAATCGCCACGGTTCGGCGGTGGGTTACACCTCGCTGAAGCTGTTGATGGCGGATCTGCTGGCGATGCCTGAAGATCAGTTGACCGAGTTGCTCAAGGGCAAACCGGTGCAACAACTGGTGACGGCGTCGCTGATCAGTCGCCTGGGCTGGTCATTCGGTGATCAACCGCCGAATGAACTGAAGCTGATCAAACTCCTGCAAAGCAGCACCCGGGGCAGTCTGGACAACGCGGACCGACTGGCGGCGATGAATTATCAACAGGGCGATTACACCAGCGCCAAAGCGTTCCTTGAGCATGCCGGGGACGGCGGTCTGGCGTGGTGGTTGCGGGCGAAACTGGCGTTGCGTGAGGGTGACAAAAGCGCAGCGGCTGCGGCGTATGCCAAGGCGGCCCAGGCCTTCCCGCAGAACGAGTCGTGGGGCGAGCGACGCACGCCTGACTATGATTTCGAAAGCCTGCAACCCAAGTGCCGGGTCGAGGGTGAAAGCGCGATCCTGGCGCTGCAACGCGGGGATTACCTGCAAGCGTTCGATCAGCTTTATCGCAGCCAAAGTATCTATTGGTTCGATGCCGCGACCGTTGCCGAGCGCGTGCTGACCGTCGATGAGCTCAAGCATTACGTTGACACCCAGGTGCCGGCGCCGCCAGCGCTCAGCCAGCAGGATCGCGACAACTACGTGCCGTTGCCGGTGGCGGCGCAACTGCGCAATCTGCTCGGGCGTCGATTACTGCGTGAAGAGCGCTACGACGAGGCGCTGGTGTATTTCGACAACCCCGATCTACAGAAAAAGGCCCGGTTGTATGCGCAACAGCGTCAGCTCGCTGATTCAGCGTGGTGGCCGACCAAGCGTGCGTCTGCTCTGTTCAACGCAGCCTGGACGGCACGCGAGTGGGGCATGGACATTCTGGGTTATGAAATGGCCCCGGACTACGCCACGTTTGGCGGCAATTACAGCCTGGAGACGACTGAGCTGAAGGTCGGCCCCTTGGTGGCCGAAAGTGAAGTCCAGCGCCAGCAAGCCAGTGCCGCGAAGCCCGACGAGCGCTACCACTATCGATTCGTCGCCACGGCCTTGGCCAACCGCGCCGCCGATAACCTGCCTCACACCAGCCAGGCTTTTGCTGCCGTGTTGTGTTCGGCGGCAGGGTGGAACAGCAGCCTTCAAGACCAAAGTGCGCTGTACCAGCGCTATGTCAAAGAAGGGCCCTACGTGGATTGGGCGGTGGATTTCGGCCACCAGTGCCCGTATCCCGACTTCGAGAATGCCAGCAAACGGTATGTGACCCAAGCGACTGACGCCGCCCGTTCGGCGCTGCGGCCGTACAAGTGGCCATTGCAGATCGGTGGTGTTATCGCGGTGACGGCCGCGGCGCTGGTATTGATCAACCGGCGCCGCCGTAAAGCGCAGTAAGGCTCATGCCTGTTGAACAAAGGTCAGCCGCACCGCGAAGCCGATCAACAGGCTGCCGAACACCCATTGTTGCAGGCGCTGGGCCGAGGGGCTGCGTTGCAGCCAGCGGCCCAGCGCGGCGCCGGTCAAGGCATAGGCGCTGTCGAACAGCAAACCGACGCCGACCAGCAGCATGCCCAATACCGCAAATTGCGCGAGCACCGGCCCGGCGTGAGGGTTGATGAATTGGGGCAATAACACTGAGCAGAACAGCAACGCCTTGGGGTTGAGCAGGTTGGTCAGTAAGCCGCGCTGGATGGAGGCCCGCCAGCATGGTTTTTCGCCGGTTGCGTCTGCGCCATCCAGGTTCGGCAACATCGTGGTTCGCAGGCACTGAATGCCGATCCACAACAGGTAGGCGGCTCCCACCAGGCGCACCACGTCGAAGGTCCACGGCGCAGCCTTGAACAGCGCCGCCAGCCCCAGCGCGGCCAGCGCCACATGACATCCACGAGCAATGCCCAGACCCACCGCCGTTGCCAACGCCGCGCCTTTGCCCTGACGGGCGCCGGTTTGCAGGAGCAGAATCATGTCCGGGCCGGGCAACAGATACACCACTGCCAGCGCCATGAAAAACAGCCAGAGTCCTTCCACGTTGCACCCCATTCGTTGTTGATTCGGTAGCGCCAGTCTAGGGTTGAAGGGTAGGGCAGGTGCTTGCGAAGTCAGCTTCTAAACGCTGGGTAATTGGCATAACCTGCCACTTTGTGACGATCAAACCATCAGGATCTGCCAAGCCATGAAGCTGGACGCCTACGACCGCAAGATTCTCGCCGCCCTGCAACGGGACGGGCGCCTGAGCAATGTGCAATTGGCCGACGAGATCGGTTTGTCCGCTTCCCCCTGTTTGCGTCGGGTGCGGATGCTGGAGGAGGCCGGCGTGATTCGCGGCTATCAGGCCAACCTTGATCGTGACGAAGTGGGACTTGGGCTGACGGTGTTTGTCGGGGTCAAGGTTGAGCGCCACAACGATGAACAGGCCGAAGCCTTTCGCCTGGCCGTCACCGCACTGCCGGAGGTGATTTCGGCATTCCTGGTGTCAGGGGAATCGGATTTTCTGCTGCAAGTGGTGGTGCCGGATCTACGCGGGTATGACCGCTTTCTCACCGAGCGCCTGCTGAAATTGCCGGGTGTAAGTGATATCCGCAGCAACTTTGCGATTCACACGGTGAAGACGCCGGGGGCGTTGCCGTTGGGGCATTTGCCGCTTTAGACCGAGCAGGATCGATCCCACGCGGACGGTTCGACGCCTCGACGTGGGAACGATCATCTCGCAGGCGGGCTCACATCTGCGTCGCCATCCCCTCCACATTCATCGCCGCCTGACGCAACGCCTCGGACCGCGTCGGATGCGGATGGCACGTCAACGCGATGTCCTCCGCCGAAGCGCTGAACTCCATCGCCACGCAATACTCACCAATCATTTCGCTGACGCTCGGTCCGACCAGGTGCACGCCGAGAATTTCGTCGGTGCGCTCATCGGCCAGCACTTTGGCGAAGCCTTCGGTTTCGTGGTTGATCTTCGCCCGGCTGTTGGCGGTGAAGGGGAATTTGCCGACTTTGTACGCGCGACCTTCTGCCTTGAGCTGCTCTTCAGTCTTGCCGACGCTGGCCAGTTCAGGCTTGGTGTAAATGACATTGGGGATCAAGTCATAGTTAACCTCGCCCGCCTTGCCGACGATTTGCTCGATGCACACCATGCCTTCATCTTCGGCCTTGTGGGCGAGCATCGGCCCGGACGTGACATCGCCGATCACCCACACGCCCGCAGCGTCGGTGCGATGGCCCTTGTTCGCGAGCATGCCGCGCTTGTCGGTGGTGAGGCCGACGTTTTCCAGGCCCAAACCCTCGGTGTAAGGCCGACGGCCGATGGACACCAGCACGTAATCGGCCTCAATCGTCTCGGCAGTGCCGCCCGCCGCCGGCTCCACGCTGAGCTGAACGCCGTTTGCGGACGGGGTGGCGCTGGTCACTTTCGAGCTCAACTTGAAGCTGATGCCCTGTTTGCTCAGCGAGCGCTGCAGGGTTTTGCCCGCCTCAGCATCCACACCGGGGCAGATCCGGTCGAGAAATTCGATCACGGTCACCTGGGCGCCCAGGCGGCGCCACACTGAACCCAGTTCCAGGCCGATCACGCCGGCGCCGATCACTACCAAGTGCTTCGGCACTTCGGCCAGCGACAGCGCGCCAGTGGAATCGAGGATGCGTTCGTTATCGATCTGGACGCCGGGCAGGGGAGTGGGCTCGGAGCCGGTGGCGATGACGATGTCCTTGGCACTCAGTTCGGTCTTGCCACCTTGGTTGTCGGTCACCGTCACTTTGCCCGGCCCGTCGATGTGGCCCCAACCTTTGATCCAATCGACTTTGTTTTTGCGAAACAGAAATTCGATGCCCTTGGTCAACCCGGCCACGCTTTCATCTTTCTGCTTCATCATCTGGGCGAGGTTGAGAGTGGGTTTGACCTCGATTCCCAGGTTGGCAAATTCCGTTCCCATGGCGGCGTCGTAGAGTTCCGAGGCATGCAGGAGTGCCTTGGAGGGCATGCAGCCGACATTCAGGCAGGTGCCGCCGAGGGTCGCCCGACCTTCCACGCACGCTACTTTCAGGCCCAGTTGGCCCGCGCGGATCGCTGCGTTGTAACCGCCGGGGCCACCGCCCAGTATCACGACGTCATAAGTGCTCATGGATGTACTCCTGGACTGAAAGGGAAATGGGCTGGGTAAACGTAGTCTTTGATTAAAATTATGAGCGTAATATGTGCGTTTACGGCTATTTCGGTCAAGGCTTCAGCGTAGCGACAGGTTGGGCATCTTTAGATAGAGCGATTTAGTACAAAAATTTCACCACTTTCGTTATATCGTAACGAATTGCGATGTGGCCAATGATAAGCACTGGGGTGGTATGCGAGTCGATCTCGAAGTCGATGGAACGCAGGTAGCCGGGCTGCCGCGCTTTCAGCAGGCGGTTTTTCAAGGGCGGCGATTGCGTCAGTTCGCCATCGGCCTGAGTGCCTTGGCGGCGGTTGGGTTGGTGTTGGCGTTTTTTGTCGGGCTGTTTGCGCCGTTGTCGCTGTGGGCCCCGTTGCTGGTGAATCAGAGCGCCGGTTTGCTGGTGCTGATTGCCGGCCTGCAATCGGCATGGTGGGTGACTCAGTGGCGCGGGCAAGCGATGAATCCGCCGCTGCCAGAAGTTGTTTCGGATGAAACCGTTGCCCCCGATGGCTGGTATGAGCGACTGCTGGAGCGGCTCGGTCAGCGCTGGGTGCGCTTGCTCGGGCAGATCGGCGCACCGACCCTATGGCTCGCCGGTTGGGCACTGTTGGCGATCTACAGCATCAGCCAGTTCTGGAGCCTCGCGTTGGCGCCCGCAGCGTTGGGATTATCGGCAAGCGTCGGTGCCGTGCTGTCGTTGTTGCTGGCCTTCGGTTTGCTGGTGCTTGAGCGTCAGCTCGCCCAGGAAAACATCGCCCAATGGCCAGAAGCGGGGCAGTTGGCGCAACTGAGCCGGGTGGCGATCATTTGCCTGGTGCTCAGCGCGTTGTGTTTGTTGTTTGGCAGCGAAACTTCGGTCTGGCCAGTACGCCTTGCCGTGTTGATCGGGTTGCTGCCGGGACTGGTCGCGGCCGAGTTGCTGCTACGCGCCATGTTGTCGTTGTTCAGTCCTCGCCGTGAACACTTTGAACCGACGTTGCTGGCACGAAGTGTTGTCGCCGACATGCTGCGCTGGCCGCCACAACCGTTGCTGGCGTTGCAGCACGAACTGCATAACCGCTTCGGTATCGACTTGCGGCAGATCTGGGCCTTCACCTATATGCGTCGGGCATTTTTGCCGGTGATGGCGGTGGTGGCGATCGTCGGCTGGTCGCTCACCGGCGTCCACGAAATACCCCTGCAAGGGCGGGGCATCTACGAACGTTTCGGCAAACCGGTGGAAGTGTTCGGTCCGGGTTTGCACGCCGGTTTACCGTGGCCGCTGGGCCGGGTGTTGAGCGTTGAAAACGGCGTGGTTCACGAGTTGGCAACAAGCGTTGGCGAAACATCGGTGTCGGTCGTCCTGGAGCCTGCAGAAGGCCCGGCGCCGGCGATTGCCAATCGCTTGTGGGACGCCAGCCATGTGAACGATAAATCCCAGGTGATCGCCAGCAGCCGTGCCGACAAGCAGAGCTTTCAGATCGTTAACATGGACGTGCGTTTTGTGTACCGCATCGGTCTGACCGATCAAGCGGCGTTGGCTGCGACGTACAACAGCGCCGATGTACCGACGCTGATTCGCAGCACTGCCAGCCGGATTCTGGTGCACGACTTTGCCTCGCGGACCCTCGACGGTTTGCTTGGCGAGGACAGGGTAGGGCTGGCCGAGGAGATCGGCCGCGCCGTGCAATCTGATCTGCAGAAGCTCGACAGCGGTGTGGAAATTCTCGCCACCGTGGTGGAGGCGATCCATCCGCCGGCCGGTGCAGCCAACGCTTATCACGGCGTTCAGGCGGCGCAGATTGGTGCCCACGCATTGATCTCGCGTGAGCGCGGGGCAGCAGCGCAAGCGACCAATCAAGCGCAGTTGCAGGCCAGCATCGCTCGCGATCAGGCGAGCGCCAGCGCGCATGAAATCAACTCCGCCGCGCAGGCGGCTGATCTGAAATTCACCGCCGAACAAAAAGCCTATGCCAGTGCCGGCCAAGCGTTCTTGCTGGAGCAGTATTTCAGCCAACTGACCCAGGGTCTGGCCAACGCCAAATTGCTGGTGCTCGATCATCGTCTGGGCGGCACCAGCAATGCACCGACCATCGACCTACGTACCTTCACGCTGCCGGCCGATCCTGCGTCGCCGCGCAAAAGCGCTCAGCCAGGAGCTGCCCATTGAGCCAGTCGCACTCTCACGATCATGACGACCACGCCGGCCACGATCACGGACATGGCGGACATCACCACGGTCACCACCATCATCACGGTGATTCACAGGAAGCCGGTCCATTCCCGTGGCGGCGCATGGGTTGGGCGGCGTTGCTCGTGGCATTCGCCATCGCGGCAGCGAGTCTGGTGCAGGTTCGCTCGGGGGAGGCCACGGTGATTACTCGCTTCGGTAATCCGTCGCGGGTGTTGCTGGAGCCGGGTCTCGGATGGCGCTGGCCGGCACCGTTTGAAGCGGCCATTCCGGTCGACTTACGGCTGCGCACCACCTCCAGCGGTTTGCAGGATGTGGGCACGCGCGACGGATTGCGCATCATTGTTCAGGCCTACGTGGCGTGGCAGGTTCAGGGCGACCCGGACAATGTGCAGCGCTTTATGCGCGCCGTGCAGAATCAGCCGGACGAAGCGGCGCGGCAGATTCGCACGTTTGTGGGGTCGGCCCTGGAAACCACCGCGAGCAGTTTCGACCTGGCCAATCTGGTCAACACCGACGCCAATCAGGTGCACATTGCCGACTTCGAAGCGCAGTTGCGTAAACAGATCGATCAGCAGTTGCTGACCACGTATGGCGTTCGCGTGCTGCAAGTGGGCATCGAGCGTTTGACCCTGCCGTCGGTGACGCTCACCGCCACCGTCGATCGCATGCGCGCCGAGCGTGAAACAATTGCCACCGAACGCACCGCCATCGGCAAGCGTGAAGCCGCGCAAATCCGGTCCGCGGCTGAACGAGATGCGCGCATCGTGCAAGCTGATGCGACGGTGAAAGCTGCCGATATCGAAGCCCAATCCCGCGTCGAAGCCGCGCAGATTTACGGCCGTGCCTACGCCGGTTCGCCACAGCTTTACAACTTGCTGCGCTCCCTCGATACATTGGGCACGATCGTCACCCCAGGCACCAAACTGATATTGCGCACTGATGCCGCACCTTTCCGGGTGCTGGTTGACGGTCCACCGACCCTCGATAACAAGTCCGGGTCCCAGCCATGAATTTAGTTCCACGTGGAACACATGAGTTAAGCAGCCCCTGGATTCAGGCTGGGCGATTGGCTTTTTTGGCGCTTTACGGCGTGACCGTTCTGGCTGCGTTAGCGTGGGCATTCTCCAATGTGCGGCAGATTGATCCTCAGAATCGGGCGGTGGTCCTGCACTTCGGCGCGCTGGATCGCATCCAGAATGCCGGTTTGCTATTGGCCTGGCCGCGCCCCTTTGAGCAAGTGATTTTGCTGCCGGCAGCTGATCGGGTGATCGAGCGTCGGGTGGAGAATCTGCTTCGTAGCGATGCTGCGTTGCAGGCCGATCGGGTGGCGTCTTTCGCGACACCGCTGAGCGATACGCTCGCTGGATCGGGCTATTTGCTGACCGGTGACGCGGGCGTGGTGCAGCTGGATGTGCGGGTTTTCTACAAGGTCACCGAACCTTATGCCTTCGTGCTTCAAGGTGAACATGTTTTGCCGGCACTCGATCGGCTGGTCACCCGCAGCGCCGTTGCCCTGACGGCCGCGCGAGACCTGGACACCATTTTGGTGGCGCGACCGGAACTGATCGGTAGCGACAATCAGGCGGCAGAACGTCGCGAACGTCTGCGCGGTGATTTGGTGCAGGGCATCAATCAGCGTCTGGCCGAGCTGACCGCGACGGGACAGGGCCTGGGTATCGAAGTGGCGCGAGTCGACGTGCAATCGAGTCTGCCCGGCCCAGCGGTGAACGCTTTCAATGCGGTGCTGACCGCCAGCCAGCAAGCGGACAAAACCGTCGCCAATGCGCGCACCGAGGCCGAGAAACTGACCCAGGCCGCCAATGAACAAGGCGACCGGACACTGCAAGTCGCCCACGCCCAGGCGAGCGAACGGCTGGCCAAAGCTTCGGCTGATACGGCCACGGTGTTGAGCCTGGCCCAAGCGCAACAACAGGGCACTGACCCGCAAATGTTGCTGCGTATCTACCGCGAGCGGATGCCGAAGATTCTCGGCCAGGCCGGCTCAGTAACGACGGTCAATCCGAAAGATGATTCCCGCCTGATCATTCAGGGAGCAGCGCAATGACCACCCCAACCGCCGCCGCACCCAGCCTGTTGTCCTCGGCTGAACAACGCAGCGCTGCACGCCAATTGACCTTGGCCATGCTTGCCCTTGGCTTGCTCAGCCTCGGGTTGATCTGGCGCTGGCTGTCACCGGAGCAGACGGGCGTCAGTCAATTGCTGTTGGGTTTTGCATCGTTGCTGGTGGCCGTGCCAGTGATGCGTTCGGCGTGGTACAGCCTGCGATATCCAAGCTTGCACGGGATCACCGATCAGCTGATTGCCCTCGCCATGCTCGGTGCCTGGGCGACGGGTGATCTGCTGACTGCTGCGTTGCTGCCGATCATCATGATCTTCGGCCACGTGCTGGAAGAGCGCAGCGTGATCGGTTCCCAGGAAGCGATTCGTGCGCTCGGCAAACTGACCCGCAGTCACGCTCGCAAGGTTCAGGCTGACGGAGCCATCGTCGAAGTCGACAACGGCACCCTTAAAACCGGCGACATTGTCGAGGTACGTGCGGGCGACCGAGTGCCGGCCGATGGTCGGGTGTTGTCCGGTCAGGCCAGTCTGGACACGGCATCAATCACCGGTGAGTCGGTGCCGATCGAGACGGGTGTCGGCATGCAGGTCTTTGGCGGCGCGATCAATCTCGACGGTTTACTGCGCCTCGAAGTGACGCGCACCGGCAACGAATCGACCCTCGGTAAAGTCATCGCCCTGATGCAAAGCGCCGAGCGTTCGAAGCCGCCGATCACCCGTTTGCTTGAACGTTACGCCGGCAGTTACATGGTGCTGGTATTGCTGTTGGCCGCAGTGACCTGGTTTGTCACCAATGATGCCCAGGCGATGCTCGCGGTGCTGGTGGCGGCGTGTCCTTGCGCGTTGGTGTTATCGGCGCCGGCCACGGCGATTGCCGGCGTGGCGGTGGCGGCGCGGCACGGGATTCTGATTCGCAGCTCGGCGTTCCTGGAAGAGTTGGCGGACCTCACGTCGCTGGTGGTCGACAAGACCGGAACCCTGACGTTTGGCACCTTGCGCTTGCAGTCCATCGACAGCCCGCTGGAGGACCGCAGTCACGTGCTTAAACTCGCTGCGAGCCTCGGCTCGGCCAGCAGTCATCCGGTGAGCCGTGCGCTCGCCGGGTTGGTCACTCAGGAACATTTTCTGCTGCTGTCGGACATCCACGAGAGCCAGGGCCTGGGCGTAGTTGCGATGACGGAGCAGGGCGAAGCAGCGCTCGGCCGTCCAGAGCTATTCGCGCAACTGGGCATCGCCACTTCGGCGGTTCCCGAACACGATGGCCCGATTGCCGGGCTGGCACTCAACGGTGAATTCCTGGCCTGGCTGTTGCTGGCAGACAGCGTCAAACCTGAGGCGCGTTTTGCCTTGAGTGAATTACGTGAACTGGGTTTGGGTCGCCAGTTGTTACTTACGGGCGATCGGCAAAGCGTCGCACATACACTGGCACGGGATGTCGGCATCAGTGACGTTGAAGCGCAGGCACTGCCTGAGGACAAACTCAACCGGGTGCTGACGGAAATCGGCAACGGCTTCCGGCCGATGGTGGTGGGGGATGGCATCAACGATTCGCTGGCACTCAAGGCCGGCGTCGTGGGGGTGGCCATGGGCGCGGGTGGCGCGGACATCGCGCTGGCGTCGGCGGACATTGTGTTGATCGGCAGCGACCTGCGCCGTCTCGGCACCTGTGTCCGGTTGAGTCGCCAATGTCGGCAGACCTTGCAGGTCAACGTGATCATCGGTCTGGGCTGGACCCTGGCGATTGTCGCGTTTGCGGCATTCGGCTGGCTCGGTGCTGCGGGGGCGATGATTGCAGCGTTGCTGCATAACCTCAGTACGTTGTTGGTGCTCGGTAATGCGGGGCGTCTGCTGCGCTTTCAGGAGCCTTTGCTGAAAATCAAAGACGAGGCTTGAACGCCTCTAACCCAGGGCTATGAGGGCAAAACCGAGTTTTTAGAACTGTGCATCAAATTTGTAGTCATCTAGGGTAAGGACCATCTGCTTTTGTGGACGCACGACGGCTGGTTTAAGCGCCGCGAGTTATAGAAAAACGCTATTAAATCGATAGCCAGCTATTTTTCTAGGATGGTCTACCCTCACATCAGACGTCTGAAACAAGGGGGACTTTCCATGCTCGCGCAACTTCCACCGGCCTTACAGAATCTGCAGTTACCGCTACGCCTGCGACTCTGGGACGGCCATGAATTCAACCTGGGGCCGACGCCCAGCGTCACTATTGTGGTCAAGGACCCACAAATGGTTACCCAGTTCACTCACCCCAGCCTGGACGCGCTCGGAGCGGCGTTTGTCGAAGGCAAGCTGGAACTCGAAGGCTCCATCAGCGACGTGATCCGCGTTTGTGATGAATGGAGTCAGGCGTTGTTGAGCGAGGACGACGACAGTCAGCCTGTGCGCACGGTCCACGACAAGGAAACCGACGCGAAGGCGATTTCCTACCACTATGACCTTTCCAATGCGTTTTATCAGCTGTGGCTCGACAGCGACATGGCGTATTCCTGCGCCTATTTCGAGACCGGCAGCGAAACGCTGGAGCAAGCCCAGCAAGCCAAGTTCCGCCACCTGTGCCGCAAGCTGCGGCTGCAACCGGGTGAATACCTGCTGGATGTCGGTTGCGGTTGGGGAGGGCTGGCCCGTTTTGCAGCCCGCGAGTTTGGCGCGAAAGTGTTCGGGATTACCCTGAGTAAAGAGCAACTGGCCCTGGCCCGTGAAAGAGTGACCGCCGAAGGCCTGGACGATCTGGTTGAACTGCAACTGCTCGACTACCGCGATCTGCCTCAGGACGGGCGCTTCGATAAGGTGGTCAGCGTCGGCATGTTCGAACACGTCGGCCACGCCAACCTGGCCGAGTACTGCAAGACCTTGTTCGGCGCAGTGAAAGAGGGCGGCCTGGTAATGAACCACGGGATCACCGCCAAGCACACGGATGGCCGACCTGTAGGGCGCGGTGCCGGGGATTTCATCGAGAAATATGTGTTCCCCAACGGCGAGTTGCCGCACCTGTCGATGATCTCCGCCGAGATCAGCGAAGCCGGGCTGGAGATCGTCGATGTCGAGAGCCTGCGCCTTCACTACGCGCGCACCCTGGACCATTGGAGCGAACGCCTGGAGGACAATCTGGAAGCGGCTTCAAAACTGGTTCCGGAACAGGCGCTGCGGATCTGGCGGTTGTACCTGGCGGGATGCGCTTACGCGTTCGCCAGAGGCTGGATCAACCTGCACCAGATCCTCGCGGTGAAAGCCCACGCCGATGGCAGCCATGAACTGCCTTGGACGCGAGACGACATCTACCTTTAGAGAATCGGTGAAATAAGCCGGGCGATCCGCATGCCGACCTGTTGCAGGCGGCGGGTCTCCCGGCTTTCTTCTTTGGCGATCTCGTGGGCCTGGGCGAAGTCATCATTGAGCATCCGTTCCACCTCGGCGGCAAACGCGCTGTCGACGGTCAGTAACATCACTTCGAAATTGAGCCGGAATGAGCGGTTATCCAGGTTGGCGCTGCCAATGGCGCTGATTTCACTGTCGATCAACACCACCTTCTGATGCAGGAAACCCGGCGCGTACCGGAACACGCGCACGCCTGCGCGCACGGCTTCGAAAGCATAAAGGCTTGAGGCCGCGTAAACGATTCGGTGGTCCGGTCGTGAGGGCAGAAGCAGCCGCACATCCACGCCTCGAAGAGCGGCCAGTCTCAACGCAGCGAACACGGCTTCGTCGGGGATGAAGTAGGGGCTGGTGATCCACACCCTTTCTGTTGCCGCATGGATGGCTTCGACGAAGAACAATGAACAGGTTTCGTAGGAATCGGCCGGGCCGCTGGCGAGTAATTGGCAGAGCACACCGTCGTCCGGATACACGTCCGGCAGGATCAGTGGTGGCAATGATCGCGCCGCCCAGAACCAGTCTTCGGCAAACGATTCCTGCATGCAGGCCACCACCGGCCCGCATACGCGCACGTGCGTATCGCGCCAGGGTGCCAGCGGCGGTTTCTCGCCCATGTATTCGTCGCCAACGTTATGCCCGCCGACGAAGCCCAGAATCCCGTCGACCACGACGATCTTGCGGTGATTGCGGAAGTTGACCTGGAAGCGGTTAAGCCAGCCGCTGCGGGTGGCGAAGGCTTTGACCTCTACGCCGGCATCGCGCAACGGCTGCACGTAACTGTGGGGCAGGGAATGGCTGCCGATGCGGTCGTACAGCAAGTGTATGGCCACGCCTTCTGCGGCTTTCTTGAGCAGCAGGGTTTGCAGGCGCTGGCCGAGGCGGTCGTCGTGGATGATGAAGAATTGAATCAGCACCGCTTCCTTCGCGTTGTCGATGGCTTCGAAAATTGCGTCGAAGGTGACTTGGCCGTTGATCAGCAAGCGCACTTCGTTGTTCGCCAGGCACGGCATGCGCCCCAGTTTCGGCATCGCCCGCAGGGACGCGTAGGCGTTGGAGGCGCGTGCGGTCAGCGCCTCTTCTACCCAGGGGCGCCAGTTGAGCTCTGAGATCGCCTTGCGCATTTCCTCGTTGGCCTGGCGCCGCGCCTTGATGTAGCCATCGAAGGTGCTGCGGCCAAAGACCAAGTACGGAATAAGCGTGAGGTAAGGCATGAAGATCAACGACAGGGCCCAGGCGATAGCGCCCTGGGCGGTCCGGACGGTGAGTACGGCGTGGATGGCTGCGATCAGGCCCAGCGTATGAAGCAGTGCAATCATGTAGCCGAAAATGTGCGGTCCAAAGTAATCCATGGGGCAGCCTTGCTCCTGAAGATTCAATGCTTAACAGACCATGTTCCGTGCAGAATGTCGCTATTTAATTGGCCCATGAACTGAAGCCTGTGGCTGACGTCTAACGGCCACTACTGATCAGGAGTTACTCGATGAACGTTCGTCTGCTGGGTTTGGCCGTGGCTTTAGGTTTAGCAGTTCCCCTGGCCGCTCAGGCGCAGATGCTGCAGCCAGGTTTGTGGGAGTTGACCACGAGCAACATGAAGGTCGATGACCAGAACCTGCCGGACTTGCAGCTGATCCTCGGCCAGTTGCAGGGCCAGATGACCCCGCAACAGCGTGCGCAGCTGGAGAAGCAGGGCATCACCATGGGCGGAAAGGGGATTCGGGCGTGCCTGACGCCGGAGCAAGTGAAGTCAGACAATATCCCGCTGACGGACCCGCAATCGGGCTGCAAACAGGAAATCACTGACCGCAGCGGTAATCAGTGGAAATTCCGTTTCAGCTGTCCGAAAGCGCAGGGCGCGGGGGTCGCCACTTTCCTCAGTGATCGTGAGTTCACCACCAAGGTCAACGGCACGTTCAATGCGACCGGCCTTCAGCAGAAGGGTAGCCTCGATACCCGTGCGGTTTGGCTGGGTCAGGATTGCGGGACGGTCAAGCCGAGGGCTTAAAAGCTTCGCGGGCAAGCCTCGCTCCTACAGGGTCGGTGCAGATCCTGTGGGAGCGAGGCTTGCCCGCGAAGGGGCCGGCTCAGACTCTCGCAATGCCAATTGACCTCAACCACTCACACACCGCATCAACCGCCATCCTGCCGAAATCCTCTCCGGTGCGGCTGCGCACACTGACAAACCCGCCGGCTTTTTCTTTCTCACCGATCACCACCAGATACGGCACTTGCTGACTGTGCTCGCGGATCTTGTGGCGGACTTTCTCGTTGCGCAGATCAGCACGAGCGCGCACGCCACCCCGGCGCAACGCCTCGGTCACCGACTGTGCGTAATCCGCCTGACGCTCGTCCATGCTGACAATGATCACGTGCAGCGGCGCCCGCCAGTCATCCAGTTCCTGTTGGCTGGGCCAGCACGTTCCATAAATCCGTTGTGGCGCGGTGCCGCTGATGTGATCGAGCGCGAATGCCTGCAACACCCGGGTTGCGGGAACATGCGGCCCCACTGACAGACACTCGAAGTCCCCAAGGAGATAGGGCAATGACTTTTCCGGGGGCGTCGATCCGGTTGGCGGCTTTCTGCGCCGGATCGAATGGTTGGTTGCAGCCAGTGTCCTCATGCGCGCTTCGATACCGGCAAGGTCGACCAGGTGTAACAGACGCTCAAACGCAAACTCGTAGAAGAAGCCATCACCCATCGCCGATCCGATCTGTAATTGCGCTTTTGGATAGAGTTGCTTGATGGCCACTGCCAGCATCAATGCGCAGGAGCGTCGCAAGATCTCCAACCCATCGGGCTCCTGAGGCGTGACGATGCCGACCCGGGCATCGGCCTCGATCATGAACTCACAGTCCACCAGAACACCGTCCACCCGACCAGCCACGGCCGCTCTGGCCAGCGCGGCACCGATGCTCGCGGCGAATTCATACACCGACAACGGCTGGTCGTATTCACGCAATGAACCATCGCTCAGGGTGATGTGAATCATGTCGGTGCTCTCGAGTGCAATTAACGCGCGTTAGCGCATAAACCGTAGGGGTAAACCCTGGCAGTTGTCATTAAGACGTTTGTCGTGCCAGGCGATTTGCCCCGATACGATCGTGGTGCTGACGCTGTGGCGAAAACGCTGGCGAGCGAAGGGTGTCCAGCCGCATTGCGACAAGATCGGCTGCCTGGAAACGGCCACGCCCTCTGGCTCGGCTTTGATCAGAACGAGGTCGGCCCAGTAGCCTTCGCGCAGATAGCCACGGTCGGGAATGGCAAACAGATCAGCCACGCGATGACTGGTCTTGGCCACGAGGGCAGTTATCGGCAGTACTTCGTCGATCACCAGTTCCATTAACGCGGGCAGGGCGTGTTGCACCAGTGGCAATCCGGACGGGGCCTGGTGATAGGGCCGTTGTTTTTCCGCCCAGGTGTGCGGCGCGTGATCGCTGCCGATGACGTCCAGCCGATTGCTCATCAGGGCTTGGCGCAGGGCATCACGATCGGCCTGAGTCTTGATCGCCGGATTGCATTTGATCAGGTTGCCGAGACTCGGGTAGTCGCGATCATCGAACAGCAAATGATGCAGGCAGACTTCGGCGGTAATGCGCTTATGTGTCAGCGGTTTGTCTTCGAACAATGCCAGTTCACGCGCGGTGGTCAAATGCAAAACGTGCAGGCGGGTGCCGTGTCGCCTGGCCAGGTCCACGGCCATTGAGGACGAACGAAAGCACGCTTCGGCATCGCGAATCTGCGGGTGCACCGAGGCGGGAATGTGCTCCCCTAAACGCTCGAGGACTTTTGCAGCATTGGCTTCGATGCTGGGTGTGTGTTCGCAATGGGCCAGCAGAAGGGTCGGCACCTCGGCGAACAATCGTTCGAGCGTCTGCGGATCGTCCACCAGCATGTTGCCGGTAGAGGCGCCCATGAACACTTTCACACCGGCTACTTCACAGGGATTGAGCGCCGCCACGGTGTCGAGGTTGTCGTTGCTCACGCCGAAGTGAAAGCCGTAGTTGGCGACGGAGTTGATCGCTGCTCGACGCTTCTTGTCATCGAGTGCCGCGAGGGTCAGGGTTGCCGGATTTGTATTGGGCATGTCCATGAAACTGGTGATGCCGCCCGCCACGGCCGCCCGCGATTCGGTGTAAAAGCTACCCTTGTCCGGTGCCCCGGGATCTCGGAAATGCACCTGGTCATCGATCATTCCAGGCACTAGCCACTGTCCTTGTGCATCGATTTCGACGTGGGCATTTTCTCCGTGGATACTGTCCGCGATCTTCACGATCCTGCCGTTGCTCACCAGCAGGTCGCCATCGAATTCACGACCTTCGTTCACCAATCTGGCATTGCGAATCAGCACGCTGCTCATGGTTAAAACTCGTTCTGCAGGGCTTTGTAGCCGCGCACCAGGTCGACGTTGGTGCGCGCCACGTCCTCGGAAAATTCCGAGGCACTGACGCTCACCGGTGGGAACTGCGACAGGTCGGTGTTGGGGCCGATACGGGTGGTGGAGGGCACGTAGAAGTCTTCGGGCAAGTCACGACCGTCGACCACCGAGTTGTGCCGCACCACGCAGCCATCGCCGACCGCGCAGTTGAACAGTACGCTGTTGAAACCGATGAACACTCGATCGCCAACCGTGCAAGGGCCATGAACGATGGAGCGGTGAGCGATTGAACTGAACTCGCCAATGGTCACCGCCGCGCCGGACTTGGAGTGGATCACCACACCATCCTGAATGTTCGAGTTGGCGCCGATAGTGATGGGCTCCATCTCGCCTGACGCGTTCACTTCGTCAGCCCGAATGACGGCGTAGGGGCCGACGAAGACGTTCTCGCCAATCACCACCTTGCCGCAGATGATCGCAGTTTTATCCACATAGGCGGATTCCGCAATCAGTGGCAAATCGCCTGAGGGGTTCTTGCGGATCATGGCTTGCTCAATGCGTCGTAGAGGGTGTTGAGGTTGTATTCGAACAGGCCGGCAAAGGTACTCGCCGGACCGCTTGCGGCGAGCGCATCGGAGTACAACGTGCCACCGATGTGCGCGCCGCTTTCATCGGCAATCTGCTTGAGCAGACGGGCATCCTTGATGTTTTCCATGAACACCGCTTTGACCTTGGCCTGACGAATCTGGGTGATCAGTGCCGCGACTTCCGCGGCTGAAGGTTCGCGTTCCGTAGACAGGCCTTGCGGCGCCATGAAGTCGATGCCGTAGGCCTGGCCCAGATAACCGAACGCATCGTGAGAAGTGACGATCTTGCGATTGCCCGGCGGTAGCGAACCGAGCTTGGCCTTGGCTTGGGCGAGCAGTGCGTAGATCTGTTTCAGGTAGGCCTGGCTGTTGCGTTGGTAGTCGGCTGTGTTCGCCGGGTCGGCGGCGATCAGCGCCTTGGTGATGTTGCTGATGTACAGCTCGGTGTTGGCCAGGTTGTGCCAGGCGTGAGGGTCGGGCACGGTCTCGCCGTCTTCATCCAGGGAGCGCGGGATGACGCCGTGGCTCGCACTGATGACGGGGGCCTTGGTCTCGGTGCTGGTCACCAGGCGGTCCAGCCATGGCTCGAAACCCAAACCGTTTTTGATGATGAGTCTGGCCTTGAGCAAGGCTTTGGCATCGTCCGGAGTCGGCTCGTAGGTGTGGGCATCGGCGTCAGGACCGACCATGTTGGTGATCTGGATATGGTCGCCGCCGACCTGATGGGTCATGTCGGCAAGGATGCTGAAACTGGTGACCACCTGAAGTTTTTCCGCCGCAGACAACGACATCGACAGCATCAAACTGAACAGCACGAGTAAAGCGCGCATCGGAAAGAACCTCATTGGGATGTGAGCAAAGGTGGGCGGCGCAGCAAACCGTGCACCGGACCGAACACCACGGACAGCGCATACATACCGCCCGCTACCAGCACGATCGCCGGGCCGCTGGGCAGCGAGTAATAGAACGACAGCAATAAGCCGAGCCATACCGAGAGGCAGCCGAGCAGGGCGGCAATCGCTATCAACATGGGTAAACGGCGACTCCAGAACCGCGACGCGGCGGCCGGCAACATCATTAAACCGACCACCATCAAGGCACCGATGGCCTGGAAGCCGATCACCAGATTCAGTACCACCAGGGTCAGGAATACGCCGTGAGCCAGCGGGCCAAGACGGCTGACGGTTTGCAGGAAAAGCGGGTCGAGGGTGTCCAGCAGCAAGGGTCGGTAGATCAGCGCCATGGCGATCAGGCTGAACCCGGAGACCCACAGCATGCCGGTCAGCGTCGGCCCATCGACCGCCAGCGCGGAGCCGAACAGCAGGTGAAGCAGGTCCAGGCGTTTGCCGGCAATGCCGAGGATCAGCACGCCGCTGGCAAGGGAAATCGGATAGATCGCAGCGAGGCTCGCGTCTTCGCGCAACCCCGTTCGGCGGGTGATCCATGCGGCGAGTCCGGCCATGCTCAGGCCTGCACCAAGTCCGCCAATGGTCAGTGCCGGGAGGCTCAAGCCGGCGAACCAGAAACCGAGCGCTGCACCCGGCAGGATGCCGTGAGCCACCGCGTCGCCGATCAGGCTCATCCGGCGAAGGATCAGAAACACGCCCAACGGCGCAGTGCTGCAAGCCAAGACCAATCCGCCCAAGAGTGCCCGGCGCATGAATACAAACTCGTGGAACGGTTGCCAAAGCTGAGCGGCAGCGAGCATCAGGCCACCTGCGCTTGCGGTGGTTGGCGGATCAGTTCGGTACTGGGTCCGAGGATGCAGCCGCTGCTTTTGATCAGCAGGCTTTGAGGAATGTGTTGGCGAACGGCGGCCAAGTCATGACACACGACCACCAGGGTTCGACCTTCGGCGTGCCAGTTATGAAGGTGTTTCCAGAGCAGCGACTGGCCCAGCTCATCGAGCGCGGCGTGGGGTTCATCGAGTAACAGCAAAGGCGCTTCGGCAAGACTCAAGCGAGCGAGCAGGGCGCGCTGCAATTCGCCGCCGGAAAGGGCCATCAACGGGCGCTGTTCCAATCCCGTCAGGCACCAGTCTTCCAGCACGGCTTTGATACGTTGGTGGCGTATCTCTGGCGATTGCTTGCTGCCCCAGAAACCAGCGGCTACCAACTCCTGAAGGCTGATGGGGAATTGCCTGTCCAGGTGCTGCTGTTGAGGGAGGAAGGAAAGCGATCCCTTGCGTGGAATAGCGAGGCTGACTTTTCCGGCCAAGGGTTTTTGCAGCCCCGCGATGACTTTCAGCAGACTGCTTTTACCCGAGCCATTGGCGCCGATCACGGCAGTCAGACTGCCTTCGGGCAATTCAAAATCCACAGGGGGCGTAAGCGGTTGACCGGGCGCCCCCCAGCGCAATGCCTGACAACGGATCATGCGGTTACCCAGTTCCATCGGCTTTCGGCAACGGCATCGTGGGCATGAAGGCTTTCGGCGTGGACGACGCGTATGTGGAAAGCGTTGATACCGGGAGAGCGTTTCAAGGCCAGATTCAATCGGCGAGCGGCGTCCTCGCAGAACATCAGGTTTTGCCCATTGGCCAGGGCGAAGGCTTGTTCATCGGCACGCTTCACCGCGGTTTGTACGGCGGTGCCGAGTGCCGCTTCGGCGTCATTGATGAGTGCAATCAGCGGCAGGTCATCCAGGTAGTCGTCCAGCCGCAGCTGTAAACGTGCGTTGCTGCGTTGGCTGTGCGGTGTCGCAACGATGCCTTTGGTAGAACCAAGCCACGCTAATACATCAGCGTGTTGCAGCGACTTGTTGGCGAAGTCGTCGACGAATTGTTGCTGAATCAACTGCCGGGCAAGTGCGGCTGAACACGGACAGGTCGAGGAGTATGGAACATCGATTTTTAGTTCCACGTGGAACATCGCGTTTTTCAAACGCGCTTCGATGCTCACTGGATAGGTTTTCCAGCCGGCCAGCGGACTGATCAACGCCGGCCTTTTGAGCAGTAAATCCGCATCAATTTTTAAGTAAGCGCCGTGGGACAGCCCTTCATGACTGTCGAGAAAACGTTGAAGAGCTCGCCGCAATAGGGCGGGCGTCAGGTTTTCCTGCTCAAGTGCTTCCAGCGCTAAATACAGCCGGGACATGTGAATACCGCGCGCTTCTCCATCATCGAGGCTCACGCCGGCGTCCACCTTTGCGCTAAGCCGTTGGCCATCGAACAACACAGGAAGAGCGATGCCGCACATGCCCACCCAGTCGAGTGGCAGGGCTTGGCGTGAAGCCTGCGCGGCGATATCCGGCAGAGTCAGCGCATTCATGAGCAGGTCCGTCGTAGGAGTGGGGTTCCATATGTTATGTTATTACATTGAAATCGGCCATGCCTTTTTCACGAGCGGCTTCCAACATGCACCGACGTCACTTGCTCAACTGGATGCTGGCCTGCGCGGCCTTCGCGTTGCCCTTTGGTGTTTCGGCTACGCAGATTCGCAACGCGCGGCTCTGGCGATCGGATGACAAGCTGCGTCTGGTGTTCGATTTGAGCGGGCCGGTGCAGTACAAAACCTTCTCGCTAAGCACTCCCGAGCGGCTGATTGTTGACCTGCGTGGTGCCAGCCTCAGCGGTGACTTCAGCCAACTGGCGCTTGGCAATACGGTCATTCGTTCGATCCGGTCCGGGCGTTTTGGTCAGGGCGATACGCGGATCGTCCTCGACCTCAGCGGCCCGGTTCAGCTCAACAGCTTTCTGCTGCCGCCGCAGGATGGCCAAGGCGACCGGCTGGTCCTCGATCTGAAGCCATCAGCGCCGCTCAACATCGTCGAGGCGACCCAGGCGAGGGTCGACAAGGCTCACCCCAGGCGCGACGTCATCGTGGTGGTCGACCCCGGTCACGGCGGCAAAGACCCCGGTGCAGTGGGCGCCAAAGGGGAGCGAGAGAAAGACGTCGTCCTGTCCATCGCCCAGCTATTGGCCAAGCGGTTGAAACGCGAGAAGGGCTTCGACGTGAAGCTGGTGCGAAACGACGACTTCTTCGTTCCGCTGCGTAAACGTGTCGAGATTGCCCGCAAGCACAACGCCGATATCTTCATCTCGGTGCATGCGGACGCGGCGCCGCGTCTCACCGCTTCAGGCGCGTCGGTGTATTGCTTGTCGGAGGGCGGCGCCACCTCGGCCACGGCGCGTTTCATGGCGCAGAGGGAGAACGGCGCGGACTTGTTGGGCGCCACCAGTCTGCTCAATCTCAAGGACAAGGACCCAATGCTCGCCGGGGTGATTCTCGACATGTCGATGAATGCCACTATCGCCGCGAGCTTGCAGCTGGGCAGCACCGTGCTCGGCAGTCTGGCGGCCATCACCTCGCTGCATCAGAAGCGTGTGGAACAAGCGGGATTCGCGGTGCTGAAGTCGCCGGACGTGCCATCGATCCTGGTGGAAACCGGCTTCATATCCAACGCCCGCGACAGTCAGCGACTGGTAACCGCCCGCCATCAGCAGGCTGTGGCTGATGGATTATTCGAAGGATTGCAGCGCTATTTTCAGAAGAACCCGCCGCTCGACAGCTACATCGCCTGGCAACAGCAACAGAAAAAAGCGCAGGCCTAGCAGCCGCTGATCCTGCTACAGGTGAACCTGGCGCTACTGCCGCCTGAGCTGGAGAAGCGGTTGATCGTAGTCCAGCCGACTCGCCGGTTGTAACCGACCCAGGCTTCGCCGTCGGAGGCGATGCCGGTGAAAAACGTGAGCTGACCGTAACGGCTGTTGGTCTGCGCCCAATAGCGTTTGCCTACCCTTTCGAAACCGCGCAAGTAGATCGTGCTGCCAACGGTGTTGACGCTATAGGCATTGCCATTGGCATCCACGCAGGCGAGCAGATTGGCGCTTCGGGTGCATGTGGCCAGGTTCGGGATCTGAGCCCGGGCGTCTATGGCGAGCAACAGCGAAAAGGTAACCAGCGCTGATTTCAGGGCAATGCGCATGGGAATTCTCACGGCGTGGGCGGGTTTCAGCATCGTACCCTTTATCGTGAAGGACAAGAGCAGACTGGCTTGATTGCATTGTTATACTATAACATTGAAATCAGCCCGACACTGCGATCGGGCATCTCTGTGAGGAAATCCTGATGCCCAATCGTCTCCCCGTGACCGTCCTGTCCGGCTTTCTCGGCGCCGGTAAAAGCACGCTGCTCAATTACGTGTTGCGTAATCGCGAGAACCTGCGAGTCGCGGTAATCGTCAACGATATGAGCGAGATCAACATCGATGGCAGCGAAGTCCAGCGCGATGTCAGCCTGAATCGTGCCGAAGAAAAACTCGTGGAGATGAGCAATGGCTGCATTTGCTGCACCTTGCGCGAAGACCTGCTCGAAGAAGTCAGCAAGCTCGCCAGGGAGGGGCGTTTCGATTACCTGTTGATCGAATCCACCGGTATCTCCGAGCCATTGCCCGTGGCCGAAACGTTCACTTTTCGGGATGAAGAGGGGCAGAGCCTGGCCGACATCGCGCGGCTCGACACCATGGTCACGGTGGTCGATGGCATGAACTTCCTGCTCGACTATCAGGCGGCCGAAAGCCTCGCTTCCCGTGGTGAAACATTGGGCGAGGAGGACGAGCGCTCGATCACCGACCTGCTGATCGAGCAGATCGAATTCGCCGACGTGATCCTCATCAGCAAGATCGATTTGATCAGTCGCCACGAACGTGAGGAGCTGATCGCGATTCTTGAACGCCTCAACGCTCAGGCGCACATCATCCCGATGGTCATGGGTGAAGTCCCCCTGAAGGAAATCCTCAACACCGGGCGTTTCGACTTTGAAAAGGCGGCTCAAGCGCCAGGCTGGCTGCAGGAGTTACGCGGCGAACACGTGCCGGAAACCGAGGAGTACGGCATCGCCTCGACGGCTTACCGAGCTCGCCGACCGTTTCATCCGCAACGTTTTTTCAGCTTCATCGATCGACCGTGGGTGAACGGCAAACTGTTGCGCTCCAAAGGCTTTTTCTGGCTGGCCAGCAAGCATATGGACGCGGGTAGCTGGTCCCAGGCCGGCGGCTTGATGCGCCATGGTTTCGCCGGGCGCTGGTGGCGCTTCGTGCCGAAAACCCAGTGGCCGCAGGACGAAGAGAGCATGGCCGGGATCATGGAAAACTGGACGGCAGCCACCGGCGATTGCCGTCAGGAGTTGGTGTTTATCGGCCAGAACATCGACTTTGCGCAACTCACCGCCGAACTCGATAATTGCCTGCTGAGCGATGATGAAATGGCCTTGGGTATCGAAGGCTGGCGTTTGCTGTCAGATCCGTTCGGCCCTTGGGACGAAGAGGTTGCCGCCTGATGCTGGCGCCCAGTCTGAAGCTGCGGCCGGTCGTTCATCAGGTTCAAGGTGAAACGCCGCAAACCCTGACCCGAATTCTTGAAGACGGGGTAAATCTGGCGATCTGGCAGCGCCAGCTCCCGGCGCACATCAGTGATTTCGGGTGCTTGTTGCTGTCCCTGAACGAGCCACTGGCCGAGTCGCTGGTCCTGGAACTACCCAACGAAGACACCGAACCCGATCTGCATGAATTGGCATCCGGTTTCCGCGATCTCGAAGGCTATGCCGGTTTCATTGCCGACGTGTCCTGGCTGGTCAGCGCATTCGCTTGTCTGTTGGACGCCAAGCGCATCGGCCTGCGCGTGCGTGTTCTGGAGAAGGCCATGTGCCCGCGTTTTCACGTCGATCATGTGCCGGTGCGGTTAATCACGACGTATTCCGGAGCTGGCAGTCAGTGGCTGAAAGAAGGGGTGATGGATCGCCGGCAACTGGGCCAGCCTGGTGCCGAGCCCACGAAGCATTCGCTGATCGAGCAGATCGTCAGCGGTGAAGTGGCACTGCTGAAAGGCGAGAAATGGCACGGCAACGAAGGATTCGGCCTGATCCACCGTTCGCCGCAACCCGCGTCGGGCGAACGCCGTTTGATCCTGACCCTGGATTGGCTGGCCTAAGGCTTGAGCCAGTTGCCCTGGCTCTGGCCTTCGCAAAACGGCTTCAGATACGCCGCATCGGTGGCTACGCCGTAATAGTGAATATCCTGTCGGTAAGGCATATTGGCGACTTGGGCGTTGCTGCACACGCCGAACGCGCCCGTGGGACATTGGTCGACGTATTGCACGTCGACTTTCTGCCCGGGAAGGTTCGGCTGGCAGAATCCGTCGGCGAAGAGCTTTTGCGGGATGTTGCGGTTCTGCTGGCAGACTTTCACGTCAAGTCGCTCGGCTGTGCTATGTACCACGCAAGCCTGGGCCAGCGCCTCACCGGAACAGAGCGCCAACAGCAACGACAATTCCATCAACCGCATCCATTACCTCCTCAGAAAACATCGACCATGTTGCAGAACATTCCCACTCACGTCATTGCCGGCCCATTGGGCGCGGGCAAGACCAGTTTGATCAAGCACCTGCTGGCGCAGCGGCCAGCGAGCGAGCGCTGGGCGGTGCTGATCAATGAGTTCGGCCAGATCGGCCTCGATGCCGCGCTGCTGACCCGGGACGCCGATGGTATCGCACTGGGGGAAGTGGCCGGGGGCTGTTTGTGTTGCGTGAATGGTGCACCGTTTCAGATCGGCCTCGGGCGGTTGCTGCGCAAGGCGCGGCCGGATCGGCTGTTCATCGAGCCATCAGGGTTGGGCCACCCGGCGCAGTTGCTCAAGCAATTGAGTGAAGCGCCGTGGCAAGGCGTACTGGCGGTACAACCTTGTGTACTGGTTTTGGATGCCCAGGCGCTCGCCGCTGGCAAACCATTGCCCGAGGCTCAACAGGAGGCGTTGAGCAGTGCCGGTTTGTTGGTGCTGAACAAGGCGGAAGGTCTCGACGTCAATGATCGCCAGCGAATCGCCGCGCAGCTGCCTGCTCGTCCTTTGTACTGGACGCAGCAAGCGCGCCTGCCGTTGAACGAATTACCGGGCCTTGGCGTTCAGGCGGAGGCGGGTGTGGATAACTTTATCGTGCCCAAGGGATTGGCGCAGATGCCGGCCATCTGGACCGATCCTGCGCTGCCGATTTGCTTGAGTCAGGCGCAGGACGGCGGCTGGAGCGTCGGTTGGCGGTGGCATCCGACTCAGACCTTCGATGCGGCTCGCGTTGGCCAGTGGCTTGAAAGCTTTGCCTGGCGGCGGGCGAAGCTGGTTATCCACAGCGTCGACGGTTGGGTATCAGCGAATGCGCTGGATAACTCGCCGTTGGAATGGCAGCCGAGCGAATGGCGCCAGGATTCGAGGATCGAATTGATTTTCGGTGAGCCGCAGGAAGTGGCTTCACTGCAAAAAGCGTTGGCCGACTGTCGGACCGGTTAAGGACGCCACTTGGTGTGCTCTTGCCGCCACTGGCTCAGCTCGATCACTTCCGCGCGAGGCTTCTCCACGTCGACCACAGCAGGCGTGTCGTCGAACGGCATTGGGTAAGGCGCCAGTTCGATCTGCGCGCTGTGGGCGCCGAACTGGGTGATGGTGCCGTTGTGGCGGGTTTCGCCGGTCACGGTGAACTCGAAGTTATACACACGAGCCAGGCGCCGCCGGTCGTTGGCGTCTTTGATGAACGCGATCTTTTTCAGCGCCACGTTACCGTCCAGCAACTCGATCCCGAGCTTGGTGCAATGCAGCTTGACCCTTTCCAGCGCGCGCTCGCGCAAGCCGTGGTTGTGCCACAGCCATGCGCCGCCAGTGGCGAGCAGCATCAGCACGAAGATATTTCCGAGGGTCAGCATCAGCAAATTGCTCCAACAAGATAGTGCCAGCTTAACTGCGTCGCCGGTCTGTCGTACAGGCCGTGTTTCGTCGCATACTGCGCGGCTCGAATTTCAATCGTTTTACGGAACTCACCGCATGAAACGTACGCCCCATCTGCTCGCCATCCAGTCCCACGTGGTGTTCGGCCACGCTGGCAACAGCGCCGCGGTTTTCCCGATGCAGCGGGTCGGGGTGAATGTCTGGCCGCTCAACACCGTGCAGTTCTCCAATCACACGCAATACGGCCAGTGGACCGGTGAGGTGCTGGCACCGCACCAGATCCCCGATCTGGTTGAAGGGATCGCGGCGATTGGCGAGCTGGGCAATTGCGATGCGGTGCTGTCCGGTTACCTCGGCAGTGCGGCTCAGGGCCGGGCGATCCTGACGGGTGTGGCGCGGATCAAGTCGATGAACCCCAAGGCGCTGTATTTGTGCGACCCGGTAATGGGCCATCCGGAGAAGGGCTGCAGCGTGCCGGCCGAAGTCAGCGATTTCCTGCTGGAAGAGGCGGCTTCGGTGGCGGACTTCATGTGCCCGAACCAATTGGAACTGGACAGCTTCTCGGGGCGCAAGCCGCAGTCGCTGTTCGATTGCCTGGCGATGGCACGCGCCCTGTTGGCGCGCGGTCCTAAAGCGGTGTTGGTCAAGCATCTGGACTATCCCGGCAAGCCGGCGGATGGCTTCGAGATGTTGTTGGTAACGGCGGAAGGCAGCTGGCACCTGCGTCGTCCGCTGCTGGCGTTTCCGCGTCAGCCGGTGGGTGTTGGTGACTTGACGTCGGGGCTGTTCCTGGCGCGTGTGCTGTTAGGCGATAGCCTGTTGGCGGCCTTCGAGTTCACGGCGGCGGCGGTGCATGAAGTGCTGCTGGAAACCCAGGCGTGTGCCAGCTATGAGCTGGAACTGGTGCGGGCGCAGGACCGGATTGCGCATCCGCGGGTGAAGTTCGAAGCAACCGCGATCAGCCTTTAAAAGCTTCGCGGGCAAGACTTGCCCGCGAAAGCGATCTAAAGCCTGAACACGTCAGGCATCGCCCTTGATTTCCTGATACCGCTTTTCCAGTTCCTGACGAATCTGCCGACGTTGCTGAGCCTGCATGAAGCGGCGCTTGTCTTCGCTGTTCTGCGGTTGCAGCGGCGGTACGGCAGCCGGTTTGCGGTCGTCATCCACTGCCACCATGGTGAAGAAGCAGCTGTTGGTGTGGCGCACCGAGCGCTCACGGATGTTTTCGGTCACCACCTTTATGCCCACTTCCATGGAAGTGTTGCCCGTGTAATTGACCGAGGCCAGGAAGGTCACCAGTTCGCCGACATGAATCGGCTCGCGGAAAATCACCTGGTCCACCGACAAGGTCACCACGTAGCGGCCGGCGTAACGGCTGGCGCAGGCGTAGGCCACTTCGTCGAGGTATTTGAGCAGGGTACCGCCGTGAACATTGCCAGAGAAGTTGGCCATGTCAGGGGTCATCAATACCGTCATCGACAGCTGGGCGTTTCCGGGTTCCATAGCGTTCTCACGGGTCAAGGCAGAATGGCGGAAGGGCGGCACCTCTGCGGGTGCCTGGTCGGTTTTTTTCAAACCACAGTTATCGGGACGCCGGGCGGCTGCTCGCCGTCACGCCGGATCGATCTGTTTCCATATATTGCACCGCCTTTCTGGCGGAAGTCGCGGTGTTAACCTCCGGACGTCCACCTCAAGGAGCCCGACACCATGCATGCCATCAGTTTTATTCAGGATCTGGCAGTGATCATGTTGGTCGCAGGGGTGGTGACGGTGCTGTTCCACCGCTTCAAACAGCCGGTGGTGCTGGGTTATATCGTCGCCGGGTTCATCATCGGTCCGCACACGCCGCCGTTCGGCCTGATCCACGACGAAGAAACCATCAAGACCCTCGCGGAACTCGGGGTGATTTTCCTGATGTTCTGCCTGGGCCTGGAGTTCAGCCTGCGCAAGCTGTTCAAGGTCGGTGCCACGGCATTCATCGCGGCGTTCCTCGAAATCGTGCTGATGATCTGGATCGGCTACGAAATCGGCCAATGGTTTGACTGGAACACCATGGATTCGCTGTTCCTCGGCGCGATCCTGGCGATTTCCTCAACCACCATCATCGTCAAGGCGCTCAACGACCTGAAGATGAAGAACGAGCGCTTTGCCCAGCTGATCTTCGGTGTGCTGATTGTCGAGGACATCCTCGGTATCGGCATCATTGCCTTGCTGTCGAGCATCGCGGTCAGCGGTACGGTCAGTTCCGGCGAAGTGTTTTCCACAGTGGGCAAGCTCTCGCTGTTCATGATCGTGGCACTGGTCATTGGCATCTTGCTGGTGCCGCGTTTACTGGCCTATGTGGCGAAGTTCGAAAGCAATGAAATGCTGCTGATCACTGTGCTGGGCCTGTGTTTCGGCTTCTGCCTGCTGGTGGTCAAGCTTGAATACAGCATGGTCCTGGGCGCGTTCCTGATTGGGGCGATCATGGCCGAGTCACGGCAATTGCTGAAGATCGAGCGCTTGATCGAGCCGGTTCGCGACCTGTTCAGTGCAATCTTCTTTGTGGCGATCGGGTTGATGCTCGATCCGATGATCCTGCTGCAATACGCCTGGCCAATCGCAGTGATTACCGTGGCCGTTGTGCTCGGCAAAATGCTTTCCTGCGGCCTCGGGGCCTTTATCGCCGGCAATGACGGACGCACCTCACTGCGCGTGGGGATGGGGCTTTCGCAGATTGGCGAATTCTCCTTCATCATCGCTGCGCTGGGCATGACGCTGCAGGTCACCAGCAACTTCCTCTACCCGGTCGCCGTGGCAGTCTCGGTGATTACCACGTTGCTGACGCCGTATCTGATCCGCGCGGCTGATCCGCTGTCGATCAAGCTTGCTGCGGTGATGCCGCAGCGGCTGGCGCGAGTGTTGGGGATGTACGGCGAGTGGCTGCGCAGCATTCAGCCTCAGGGCGAGGGCGCGCTGCTGGCGTCGATGATCCGGCGGATTCTGTTGCAGGTCGGGGTCAATCTGGCGCTGGTGATTGCGATCTTTTTTTCCGGCGCGTATTTCGCCGAACGCATGTCCGTGTACCTGCAAGCGTGGATCAGCGATCCGAGCTGGCAGAAAGCGTTGATCTGGGGCGGGGCGTTGCTGTTGTCGCTGCCGTTTCTGATCGCCGCTTATCGTAAGCTCAAGGCGCTGTCGATGCTGTTGGCGGAGATGGGCGTGAAGCCGGAGATGGCTGGGCGCCACACGCAGCGAGTGCGCCGGGTAATCGCCGAAGTGATCCCGATCCTCTCGCTGCTGGTGATCTTCCTGCTGCTGGCAGCCTTGTCGGCCAGTATTTTGCCGACCAACAAGTTGCTGGTACTGATCGTCGTGGTGGCCGCCGGGGTGGCAGCACTGCTCTGGCGCTGGTTCATCCGCGTGCACACGCGGATGCAGGTGGCGTTGCTCGAAACACTGGACAACCACAAGGAGTCGTCCGGGCATTGACCACGCGGTGCGTCAGACGACTCAGCTTTCCAGCCAGACGTCCCGCGCCCAGTGCCACACCGATTCCCAGGTTTCTTCGGCGACCAGCTCTTCTTCGGCCAACCACAGCACCACGGTGCCGTCTTCTTCGACCAAGTAGTAATTGTCGCCGTCCTGGCAGATCGGGATCATGCTGCGATCAACACCCGCATCCCAGGCGTTGGCAGCAACGTCTGGCAGGTAGGTGTGGGATTGCGGGTCGGTGACGGTCACCGGCTCCAGGCTGCCGTAGACAACGTCGCTGACAGTCAGCAAAAACTCTCTGAAGACGAAGGGAATGTCGATGAACAGTTGTTCCTCGATTTCCACGATCTGGTCTTCGTCAGGCAACTCCAAGGGGACCGGTACCGGTTCGTTGGCTTCACGCAGTTGTTCGATGATTTCTTCCACGTCCGGGATCCTCTTGCTTGATGGCGCGGTTTAGTTGGGGCGGTTTATACAGTAGCTCGCTACAGATGCAACTGCGAAATAGAAAACCCCGGCCGAGGCCGGGGTTTCTATTACAGCATGCGTAACGCGGAGGGGATCAGCCGTTCTGGCGGATACCGGCCACCAGCCAAGGCTGGTTTTCGCCCTGCGGACGTTCCATGTTCCAGCTTTCGCTGAACACTTCGCCCTGGTCGAAACGCGAAGTCTTCGACACACCGGTAAAGGTCAGGGTGGCGATGGTCTTGTCGGCACGATCATCCACGCCGTCCAGTTGAACATTGAGGTTATCAATGTAGGTGGACTGGAAACCTTCGCCGAGGTCGGCACGTTCACGCTTGAGGAACTCCAGCAATTGCGGGGTCACGAACTCGGCGATCTTGTCCATTTCGTTGGAGTCCCAGTGTTGCTGCAGGGACTGGAAGTGGTTGCGGGCCGCTTCAATGAAGTTCTGTTCATTGAACCAGGCTGGCGCGTTGATTACCGGACGAGCGGCAGCAGGTGCCGCCGAGCCGCCGAAGATCGAACCCATGCCGGCTGGCTTCTGCTCGAACACTTCACGTTGCATCGGCGCGCCAGCTGGAGCCAGATGCTCCTGTTGCTTGCGACGACGAGCGGCGATGAAGCGGAAGATCAGGAACGCAATGACAGCCATGATCAGGATGTCGAAGATCTGCATGCCCTGGAAGCCGTCGCCCATGAACATGGAGGCCAGCAGGCCACCGGCAGCGATGCCGGCCAGAGGGCCGAGCCAGCGCGAAGCTCCGCCAGCCTTGGCGGCAGCGCCTGCGGCACCGGCCGCGCCCGCAGTGGCGGCAGCACCACCGGCGGCAGAAGAAGGAGCCATTTGGCTGGTCTGGTGAGTCGGCGCAGCGCCGGAGCTCTTGCCGCCACCAAAGCGCTTGGCGTTGGCGTCGAGGCTCATCGTCAGGCCGATGCACAACGCCATGGCGATGCTAAGAAAACGTTTCATAAAGGGAATTCCCATTTGTGGATGGCACGCGCGCCATGTTGCACAGCTGAAGTGTTACTGGCTAGCGGCAGAGTGTTTCGGGCTTTTGCCTGACAGGTTGCGTTCAGCTTCGGTCAGCGCAATCGGGCCTGTTAACTTTGGTCTGTAGGACGAGGAGATAAGTTCTGTAGGAATGCCCGTAGCGGGCGCGGCGCAGATAGATCGTTCCCACGCTCTGCGCGGTAACGCCGCCATGGACGCTCTGCGTCCACTGTGACGCGGAGCGTCACGGGATGCATTCCCACGCCGAGCGTGGGAACGATCATGGGCGCCTAAATAGCTTCCAGCTTGGCGTAACCGAGCATCAGCCACTTGCTGCCTTCGCTGAAGTTCACCTGCACCCGGGCCTGGGCTCCGGCGCCCTCAAAGTTGAGGATCACGCCGTCGCCAAACACCGAATGCCGCACGGCCTGACCGAGGCTGAACCCGGTGTCCGGAATCTCGCTGCCGCCAAACAGGCTGCTGGAGCTCTGTTGCTGACCACCGCCGAACGGACGGCTGACGCTGTTGGACAGCCGCACCTCCTGGATCAGGCCTTTCGGCACTTCACGCACGAAACGCGACACCTTGTTGTAGGTCTCGCTGCCGTACAGGCGTCGGGTTTCCGCGTAGGTCATCACCAGGTTCTGCATCGCCCGTGTAATGCCGACGTAAGCCAGACGGCGCTCCTCTTCAAGACGCCCCGGCTCTTCCAGGCTCATCTTGTGCGGGAACAGGCCTTCTTCCATGCCCACGAGGAACACGTAAGGGAATTCCAGGCCCTTGGCGCTGTGCAAGGTCATCAGCTGAATGCTGTCTTCGTGCTCGTCGGCCTGGGTATCACCGGCCTCCAGCGACGCGTGGCCGAGGAACGCCGCCAATGGCGTCAGGTCTTCATCTTCTTCAGCGTTTTCGAAGTTGCGCGCGGCGCTGACCAGTTCCTCAAGGTTCTCTACCCGGGCCTGGCCTTTCTCGCCTTTTTCCGCTTCGTGGTAGGCAATCAGCCCCGACTGTTCGATAACCGTCTGGGTCATCAGGTGCAGCGGCATTTCCATGCACTTGGCGGCAAGGTTCTCGATCAGCTCGATAAATGCGCCGAGCGCGCCAGCGGCACGCCCGGTCAGGCCTTTATTGGCGACCAGCAAGCGCATGGCTTCCCACATCGATACGTCACTGTGGCGCGCATGGTCGCGAATCGCTTCAACGGTTTTCTCGCCGATGCCACGGGCCGGAACGTTGATGACCCGCTCCAGCGCCGCATCGTTGCCGCGACCTTCCAGCAAACGCAGGTAGGCCATGGCGTTCTTGATTTCGGCGCGCTCGAAGAAGCGCTGCCCACCATAGATGCGGTACGGAATGCGCTCGCGCAGTAACGCTTCTTCCAAAACGCGCGATTGGGCGTTGGATCGGTACAAAATCGCGATATCGCTACGGGCCAAGCCGGTTTTCAGCGCACTTTCGATGGTTTCCACCACGTAGCGTGCTTCATCGTGCTCGTTGAACGCGGCGTACAGATTGATCGCTTCGCCTTCGCCGCCATCGGTCCACAGTTCTTTACCCATGCGCCCGGTGTTGTTGGCGATCAGGGCGTTGGCAGCCTTGAGAATCCCGGCAGTGGAGCGGTAGTTTTGCTCCAGACGAATGGTCTCGGCATCCGGGAAATCGTCGGAATACTGATAAATGTTCTCGATTTTCGCGCCACGCCAGCCGTAGATCGACTGATCGTCGTCGCCCACCACCATCAAACTGTCGCCGCCCTTGGCCAGCAGACGCAACCAGGCGTACTGAACGGCGTTGGTGTCCTGGAACTCGTCCACCAGAATGTGCCGGAAGCGCTTCTGGTAATGAGCCAGCAGGCCCGGGTGATCGCGCCACAGGTCGAGGGCACGCAGCAGCAATTCGGAGAAGTCGATAACACCGGCGCGCAAGCAAGCGGCCTCGTAGGCCTCATAAATGCTGCGCATGGTGGCCAGGAACAGGTCGCCGCTGGCTTGAATGTGTTGTGGGCGCAGACCTTCGTCTTTCTGCCCGTTGATAAACCACTGAGCCTGGCGGGCCGGCCAGCGTTGCTCGTCCAGCCCCAGCTCGCGGATCACCCGCTTGACCAGCCGTTGCTGGTCGTCGCTGTCGAGAATCTGGAAGGTCTGGCTCAGGCCGGCTTCCTGCCAGTGCGCCCGCAGCAAGCGGTGCGCCAGGCCGTGGAAGGTGCCGACCCACATGCCGGCCGGGTTGATACCCATCAGCTGCTCGATGCGATGACGCATCTCGGCAGCGGCCTTATTGGTGAAGGTCACCGACAGGATCGAGTGGGGCGAGGCGTTCTCGACCTGGATCAACCAGGCGATACGGTGCACTAGCACTCGGGTTTTACCGGAACCAGCACCGGCCAGGACCAACTGACGACCCACGGAGGCAGCTACGGCCTGGCGTTGGGCATCGTTGAGGGAGTTCAGCAGAAGGGAGAGATCATCGCGCATCGGGGCATTCTAGGGTGCGCCGTCACACCGGGCAAACCGAGCTTTGCATTAGCCGATGAAAGAAGCACGAATGACGACCGGTCAGTCACTGGCTGCAAGCGTTGGCGGGGCTCGCTCCAAGGGTTTTGAGGCGGCGGCGGGGGGCTGAAATTTTGTCGATTTTATGATCCGGGGCAGTTTGGTAAGGGCATCGGCTTGTGTATGCTCCGTCCACGTTTCGGGCTCATGCTCACCATTATAAGAACAAGAACATTGCCTATGACCCTCAGCTCCGACCTGTCGGGCCCTTCTGTGGAGCCCCGGGTTATCCGCAAACAGTACGCCATGGAAATGGCGGTCGAGCGCACGCGCCTGCTCTACCAAGGCTCGCTGCTGCCTACGCTGTTCATGCTGATCAACGGGCTGGTCTGTGCCGCACTGCTCTGGAGTCCGCAGCGCTACTTCATCGTCAGCGTCTGGCTGATCTGGCTTCTATCGCTGGTGGCCCTGCGGGTGATTCAAGTCGCGGCCTTCGATTCGGCCATTCCCAATCGCCAGGCCCATCCGGTCTGGCGTCGCATGTTCCTGCTGGGCTCCGCCATGACAGGCCTGACCCTGGCCGGTGCCGGCATCGCTCTGGTTCCCGCTGATAATTTCATGCAGCAAGCCTGGGTATTCGGCCTGATCGGCGCCGCCGCCCTGTCGGCCAGCGTTGCGTATGCGGTCAGCCTGCCGGCATTCCTGTCATTTACCTTGCCCTGCCTGTTGCCGGCCATCGCCTATCTCTTCTGGGGTGGAGATGAACAAGGCCAGGGTTGGGGCTGGTTCGGGCTGATTTTATTGGGCGCGTTGAGCGTGGTGGCCTGGCAGGTCAACAGGTTGATCGACAGCGGCTTGCTACGGCGCTTTCAGAATCAGGCCCTGATCGAGCATCTGCAGCAGGCGCAGAGCTGCGGCGACCAGCTCAATCACGAGTTGGCCAAAGAGATTGATCATCGCCGGTGCGCCGAAGACAAGTTGCGCGAAGCCCAGGTCGAGCTGGAAAACCGGGTCGCCCAGCGCAGCCTCGAACTGGACGCGGCCAACCAGGCCCTGAGCAAGAGCGAAGCGCGACTGGCGCTGGCGTTGAAGGCCAGTGAACTCGGGCTGTGGGACTGGAACCTGCAAACTGACGAAGTCCATCACACCCAACTTCAAGAGTTGTTCGGCCTGGAACCGGAATTCGTCACCGCGATGCTCAGCCACCTCAAGCCTCGCCTTCATCCCGAAGACTTGCCGTCGCTGCGTCGTGCCCTGGTCGAGCATTTGAAAGGCCGCAGCGAGGATTACCAGATCGAATACCGGGTGCGGCACGGCGACGGTCACTGGGTCTGGATCGAGGACCGTGGACGAGCGGTCGAGCGCAGCGAAAATGGTCGGGTGATCCGCATGGTCGGCACCCGCCGCGACATCAGCGCGAGCAAGGGCCAGGAAGAACAGCGCCAACTGGCGGCGACGGTGTTTGAGGCGGCCAGCGAAGGCATCGTGATTTTCGACCCCAATTACGCGCTGATCGCGGTCAATCAGGCTTTCAGCCGGGTCACCGGCTACGACATCGACGACATGATCGGGCGCAACGTCGTCGAGTTGCCGTGCAGCCGCGATGCGCGCAGGCACTACGGCGCGATCCATCATGCGCTGGAACAGCACGGCACGTGGCAGGGCGAGCTGGTGGAAACCCGCAAAAACGGCGAGCTCTATCCACAGTGGCTGCAACTCAACGCTGTTCGGGATGCTCGGGGAAAGGTGAGCCATATTGTCGGCTTCTTCGCCGATCTGTCCGCTCGACGGGAATCCGAAGAGCGCATGCGCTATCTGACCCATTACGATGAACTCACGGGCCTGGCCAACCGTTCGCTGTTCCGTGAACGGCTGCGCGAAGCGCATCAGCGAGTGCGTCAGGGCGGGCGTCGCAGCCTGGCGCTGCTGCATATCAACCTGGATCGTTTCAAGCTGCTCAATGACAGCCTTGGCCATGAAGTCGCTGACCAGTTGCTGCAGAAAATGGCCCGGCGGCTGGTCAACGCATTGCCCGAGGCGGACACCATCGCGCGGCTTTCCGGTGACGAATTTGCGGTGATATTCGATGCCTACGGCAACCTGTCGAGCCTGGCGCGCGTGGCGACCCGGTTGTCGACCAAACTGCGTTTGCCGATCACCGTCGATGGCCATGAACTGGTGGTCAGCGCCTCGATGGGCATCAGCATGTTGCCGGACACCGCCAGGGAAATTTCCGCGCTGGTCAGCCAGTCGAACATTGCCATGCAGCACGCCAAACACTTGGGCGGCAACAACTTCCAGTTCTACACCGAGAGCTTGCAAGCCAGCACCCTTGAGCGATTGCAGCTTGAAAATCAGCTGCGCAAAGCGATCGAAGAGAAGCAGCTGCAAGTCTATTACCAGCCGAAACTTTGCCTCGCCACCGGGCGCCTGAACGCTGCCGAAGCGTTGGTGCGCTGGGATCATCCGACCATGGGGCGTGTGCCGCCCGCTGAATTTATCGGTCTGGCGGAGGAAACCGGGCTGATCGGTCCGATCGGCGAGTTCGTGTTGCGCCAAGCCTGTTGGCAGGCCTGCGAATGGCAACGGCAGGGGCTTGAGCCGATTCGCGTGTCGGTCAATTTGTCGGTGCATCAATTGCGCCAGGGCAAGTTGGTCAGCCTGGTGCGGCAGGTACTGGAAGAAACCGGCCTGGCGCCGCACTACCTGGAGCTCGAACTCACCGAAAGCCAGTTGCTGGACAGCGTCGAGCACATCATCGCGACGTTCCAGCAGCTGCGGGATCTGGGCGTGAAACTGGCGATCGACGATTTCGGCACGGGCTATTCGTCCCTGAGTTATCTCAAGCGCATTCCCGTGGATTACGTGAAGATCGATCAGGCGTTTATCCGCGGTCTGGGGCAGGGCAGCGAGGACGCAGCGATCACCCGGGCGATCATCGCCATGGCGCATGGCTTGTCGCTGAAAGTGGTGGCTGAAGGTGTGGAGCGCGCAGAGCAGCTGGAATTCTTGAAAGCCGAGCGCTGCGATGAAGTGCAGGGTTACCTGATCAGCCGTCCAGTCGAGGCCGATGACCTGGCGGCGCTTTTAGGTGAGGACGCAAAACCCTTGTAAGTGCTACATCAAGCGTATGTGGCGTGGAATGGGGACATCGAGTTACGCATTGAGCAGGCAAAAAGCCGATTCATGTAGTATAACTACAAGCTTGCTACATCTCCGGCCCCTGCCAATAACAAAGAGTCCAGACCTTTGAATCTGCTGCAACACATCGCCCAGTCACGCCACCTCTTACGCAAGTCGGAGCTCAAGGTCGCCGACCACGTGCTGCTTGATCCGGCGGCGGTGATGCACAGCTCCATGGCCGACCTGGCCCATAGCGTGGGCATCAGTGAGCCGACCATCGTGCGCTTCTGCCGCGCCATCGGTTGTTCCGGTTTCCAGGACTTGAAACTCAAGCTCGCGCAGAGCCTTGCGGCAGGTGCGAGTTTTGGTCAGTTTGCGATCCATGAAGACGATTCGGTCGCGGACTACAGCCTGAAAATCTTCGACACCACCCTGCACACCTTGATGGAGGTTCGCGAGAAGCTCGATCCGGTGGAATTGCAGAGGGCTGTGTCGCTGATGTCCCAGGCCCAACGCGTCGAGTTCTACGGCTTTGGCGCGTCGGGCGCGGTGGCGGCGGATGCCCAGCACAAATTCTTCCGTTTGCTGCTGACTGCGGCGGCGTATTCCGATCCGCACATGCAGGCGATGTCTGCGGTCACCTTGAAACCGACCGATGTGGCGATCTGTATTTCCCAGTCCGGGCGCTCCAAGGATTTGTTGATCACCGCTAACCTGGTGCGCGAGAGCGGCGCCTCGTTGATCACGTTGTGCCCGAGCCAGACGCCGTTGGCCGAGCTGTCGACCGTCAACCTTGCGATTGATGTGCATGAAGACACTGAAATCTACACGCCGCTGACCTCGCGTATCGCTCACCTGGTGGTGATCGACGTATTGGCGATGGGCGTGGCCATGGCGCGCGGGCCGAGCCTGGTCAACCACCTCAAGAGCGTCAAACGCAGTCTGCGCAGCTTGCGGCTGTCGCCCAAATCAGTGAAAGCCCTCGACGACTGATAATGGCTGGAATTGTGGCGAGGGAGCTTGCTCCCGCTGGGCTGCGGAGCGGCCCCAAACCATTCACAGCGATGTTCTGACCAATCGCATCAGGCTCATTACGACGGCTGTGCAGCCGGGCGGGAGCAAGCTCCCTCGCCACAGGTTCGCGGTCAGTCTGCGAGTTTCATCGTTCTGTAACCCACCCGCCGCCAAACCGTCATCCCTCGCGCCTATCTTGAAACTCCCGTAATCGCCTTGGGAGACTCGAAATGGCCCAGCCCTACGAAGAACGCAACAGCGCCGTCAAAACCCGTCGCCAGCAAGAAGACCAGCGCCGCATGGAATTTCGCCGCGCCATCGAAGATCGCTGCGAGCGCCGCCAGTTGCTGGCCGAGATCGGCGATTTTTCTGATCTGGAACTCAACTACTGGCAGGCAGCTCCCGCAACTTCCCGTCGAAACGCTCAACCAGGGCGCTAATCTGCACCCGTTCGCTGCGGATAAACGCAAGGAATGCGTGGGCCACCGGCGACAGCCGTTTGGCCTTGGCCTGCACCAGGCACCAGCTGCGGTACAGCGGCAGTTCTTCGACCGGTAACTCGATCAATCCGCCGGTCGCCAACTCAAGGTTCAGGGCGTGGCGCGTCAACAGCGCGACGCCCAGACCCGCCAGCACACATTCACGCTGGGCTTCGGCCGATGAGACCTCCTGCGTCTGGTTGAAGTGCACGCGCTTCTCTTTGAAATACTCTTCGCACGCCATACGCGTTCCAGAGCCGGGCTCGCGCAGCAGCAGGGTGTAAGGCTCGAGGTCTTGCAGGCGCAGCGGCCCCATGTGACACAGCGGATGGTCCGGTGGCGCCACGGCCACGATCGGGTTGTTGAGGAACGGCAGGAATTCCAGCCCCATGTCCTGCGGCACCATGGACATGATCACCAGGTCGTCGCGGTTATCAGACAACCGACGGATCACCTGCCCTCGGTTGACCACCGTCAGTTGCAGATTCACTTCCGGATGCTGACGCTTGAACGCAGCAAACAAGTGCGGGACGAAATACTTGGCGCTGGATTCCACCGCCAGTTTCAGCTGTCCCTGCAACGATCCCTGCATGTCCGACAGCTGCATATCGAGGTTTTCCAGGCGCCCGAAAATGTCTCGACTGGCACGCTGTAGTGCTTCGGCGGCTTCCGTCATGTAGAGTTTTTTGCCGACGTAATCGAACAAAGGCTGACCAATCAGCTCCTCAAGCTGACGAATCTGCAAGCTGACGGCCGGTTGGGTGAGGGACATTTCATCGGCTGCCCGGCTGTACGACCTCAAATCACAGACCTCATTGAAGATCTGCAATTGACGCAATGTCATACGCATCAATGACTTACGCATTTTATAAGCACTCTCGCCACAAGCTGATGGATCAACTATAAGTCTTTACTTATGGCTAACCCAATTATTAATCATTTTTGTTAATCCCTTGTGGGGGCTAGTGTGGGGCTGCGACTAAGTCGAAACATTTAGTCACGCGTCGACCTGGTCTAGCAGGTCGTGGGTACCACCGGCTCAAGGGAACCTCCAAGTGATAAAAAAGATCCTGATCGCCAACCGTGGTGAGATTGCCGTACGAATCGTGCGTGCCTGCGCCGAGATGGGCATTCGCTCGGTCGCGATCTATTCCGACGCCGACCGCCATGCCTTGCATGTGAAGCGCGCGGATGAGGCCCACAGCATCGGTGCCGAGCCATTGGCGGGTTACCTGAATGCGCGCAAGCTGGTGAATCTGGCGGTCGAGACCGGTTGTGATGCCTTGCATCCCGGCTATGGTTTCCTGTCGGAAAACGCTGAACTGGCAGACATCTGCGCCGAGCGCGGCATCAAGTTCATCGGTCCATCGGCTGAAGTGATTCGCCGCATGGGCGACAAGACTGAAGCCCGTCGCAGCATGATCAAGGCAGGCGTACCCGTCACCCCGGGGACCGAAGGCAACGTCGCGGACATCGCCGAAGCCTTGGTCGAAGGTGACCGCATCGGTTATCCGGTCATGCTCAAGGCCACGTCCGGTGGTGGTGGCCGGGGTATTCGTCGTTGCGACAGCCGTGAAGAACTCGAACAAGCCTTCCCGCGCGTCATTTCCGAAGCCACCAAGGCCTTCGGTTCGGCGGAAGTGTTCCTGGAAAAATGCATCGTCAACCCGAAACACATCGAAGCGCAGATCCTCGGCGACAGCTTTGGCAACGTGGTGCACCTGTTCGAGCGTGATTGCTCGATCCAGCGCCGTAACCAGAAGCTCATCGAAATCGCGCCAAGCCCGCAACTGACCCCGGAACAGCGCGCCTACATCGGCGACCTGTCTGTGCGCGCAGCCAAGGCCGTGGGCTACGAGAACGCTGGCACCGTGGAGTTCCTGCTCGCCGAGGGCGAGGTGTACTTCATGGAGATGAACACCCGGGTGCAGGTGGAACACACCATCACCGAAGAAATCACCGGGATCGACATCGTCCGTGAGCAGATCCGCATTGCGTCCGGCCTGCCGCTGTCGGTGAAACAGGAAGACATCCAGCACCGCGGTTTCGCGCTGCAATTCCGGATCAACGCCGAAGACCCGAAAAACAACTTCCTGCCGAGCTTCGGCAAGATCACCCGTTACTACGCGCCCGGCGGCCCCGGCGTGCGCACCGACACGGCCATCTACACCGGCTACACCATTCCGCCGTTCTACGACTCCATGTGCCTGAAACTGGTGGTGTGGGCGCTGACTTGGGAAGAAGCAATGGACCGTGGCTTGCGCGCCCTGGACGACATGCGTCTGCAAGGGGTCAAGACCACTGCCGCGTACTACCAGGAAATCCTGCGTAACCCTGAATTCCGTAGCGGCCAGTTCAATACCAGCTTCGTTGATAGCCACCCTGAACTGACCAACTACTCGATCAAGCGCAAACCCGAAGAGCTGGCCCTGGCCATCGCCGCCGCCATCGCCGCCCACGCAGGCCTGTGAGGAATATAAGAATGAGCAAGAAGATCTTTGTAACCGACACCATCCTGCGCGACGCCCACCAATCGCTGCTCGCCACCCGCATGCGCACCGAAGACATGCTGCCGATCTGCGACAAGCTCGACAAAGTCGGCTACTGGTCGCTGGAATGCTGGGGCGGCGCGACTTTCGACGCTTGCGTACGCTTCCTCAAAGAAGACCCGTGGGAGCGTCTGCGCCAACTGCGCGCCGCGCTGCCTAACACGCGCCTGCAAATGCTCCTGCGTGGCCAGAACCTGCTGGGCTACCGCCATTACAGCGACGATGTGGTCAGGGCTTTCGTCGCCAAGGCAGCGGTCAACGGCATCGACGTATTCCGCATCTTCGATGCCATGAATGATGTGCGTAACCTGCGCGTCGCCATCGAAGCCGTAAAAGCGGCCGGCAAACATGCCCAAGGCACCATCGCGTACACCACCAGCCCGGTGCACACCATTGACGCGTTCGTGGCTCAAGCCAAGCAAATGGAAGCCATGGGTTGCGACTCGGTGGCGATCAAGGACATGGCCGGTCTGCTGACGCCATACGCCACCGGCGAACTGGTCAAGGCGTTGAAATCCGAGCAATCGCTGCCGGTGTTCATCCACTCCCACGACACCGCTGGCCTGGCCACGATGTGCCAACTCAAGGCCATCGAAAACGGTGCCGACCACATCGACACCGCGATCTCCAGCTTCGCTTCGGGCACCAGCCACCCAGGCACCGAGTCGATGGTCGCCGCCCTTAAAGGCAGCGAGTTCGACACCGGTTTGAACCTGGAGCTGCTGCAAGAGATCGGTCTGTATTTCTACGCCGTGCGCAAGAAATACCACCAGTTCGAAAGCGAGTTCACCGCAGTCGATACCCGTGTGCAAGTCAACCAGGTACCGGGCGGGATGATCTCCAACCTGGCCAACCAGCTGAAAGAGCAGGGGGCCCTGAACCGCATGGCCGAGGTGCTGGCCGAAATCCCGCGAGTTCGTGAAGACCTTGGTTTCCCGCCGCTGGTGACCCCGACTTCGCAAATCGTTGGCACCCAGGCGTTCTTCAACGTGCTGGCCGGCGAGCGCTACAAGACCATCACCAACGAAGTGAAGCTCTACCTGCAAGGCGGCTACGGCAAGGCGCCGGGCACTGTGAACGAGAAACTGCGTCGTCAGGCGATTGGTAGCGAAGACGTGATCGACGTGCGTCCGGCCGATTTGCTGAAGCCGGAAATGACCAAGCTGCGTGCCGAGATCGGTGCCGTGGCCAAGTCTGAAGAAGACGTGCTGACTTACGCCATGTTCCCGGACATCGGCCGCAAATTCCTCGAAGAACGCGCGGCCGGCACCCTGACGCCAGAAGTGCTGCTGCCGATTCCTGAAGCCGGCGGTGTGACCTCGGCCGGTGGTGAAGGTGTGCCGACCGAGTTCGTCATCGACGTCCACGGCGAAACCTACCGCGTCGACATTACCGGTGTTGGCGTCAAGGCTGAAGGCAAGCGTCACTTCTATCTGTCGATCGACGGCATGCCGGAAGAAGTGGTGTTCGAACCGCTCAACGAATTCGTCAGCGGCGGCAACAGCAAGCGCAAGCAAGCCACAGCTCCGGGCCACGTCAGCACCACCATGCCGGGCAACATCGTCGACGTGCTGGTCAAGGAAGGCGATACCGTGAAGGCCGGCCAGGCCGTGCTGATCACCGAAGCGATGAAGATGGAAACCGAAGTCCAGGCGGCCATCGCCGGTAAAGTCACCGCCATCCATGTGGCGAAGGGCGACCGGGTGAACCCGGGCGAAATCCTGATCGAGATCGAAGGCTGAGATAACAGCCTCGATACACCGTTTTAAACCTCGGGGGGGCATGTGCTCCCCTTTTTTTTGCCCGCAGTTTCGCGTTTGAAAATGTGGGAGCGAGCCTGCTCGCTCCCACTGGGACTGGGTGAATCAATGGTTGATCAGAACGCCATCCGCCACTGGCCCATTACGCCGTGATTGCGGCTGTCAGTGCCGATCTCGCCGTTAAGGCCGACCCCCAACGTATGTTTCGCTGACAAGCCAAGGTCCAGACCTGTATCAACCAGCAAGCTGTCACGGTCCAGCGGCGCACCGGAAACGGTGAAGTTCTTTCCGCCCGTTGCCAGTCGCTGACGGGTGTCGATGTCGATATCCCCGTAGGTGTGTTTCCAGCCGGCACTGAACCTCGGGGTCAGTTGCATGCCGTTATCCAGGGTGTTGATCTTCGCCAGTCGCAGGCCGAACGTGCTGTTGAGGTTGTTCTGGGTCTGGCCGTGGACTTTCAACGCTGCCGCGCCACCTTTTTCCGTGTAACCGTCGCGCTGATAGCGTTGGTAGCCAAGGCTGGCAAAGGGTTCGATGCTGACATTGGCTCGACCCAGGTTGTAACCCACTTCCGCGAAGGCCTGCTGGGTGCTGGCAGCATAACGGCCTTCGGGGCGGTCGCTGAAACCGTTGAAGGCAACCCGACGTTTAGTGCTGGCGTCGTGATTGCTGTAGGTCGCGCCCAAGCGTAGCGACATGGGGCCGTTCTGGCGCAGGGCATAGGCGCCCAAGTGCCAACTGTCAAAATCGCCGTCGAGTTCACGACTGTCCAGGCGAGTCTCAGACTTGCCGCCCATCACACCGACACGCCATTCCTCATCGACACCCCAATCTGCGCCCAGAACGAGGCCTTTGGTCGACGTTTGCAGAGCGTAGTGGTCGCGATCCAGCGTTCCACCGTGTCCCAAGGCTTGCAGCCAGACCCTGCCGTTTTCCGGGCTGCCGGCGGCGAGTCGTGGCGAGTTGGAACGGTTGCCGCGTGGGTTGTACGCGCTGGCGCGGTCCAGTTGGCGCATGGTCGAGAGCAAGGAGGCGCTGACGGGGCTGTCGCTGTTGAGGGTTGCCTTGGCGAGGTTGGCATTGCTGTCACCGGCCAGTTGCTCAAGAGCGTAGGTGGCGGTGGATTTGTCGGTGGTGAGCAGGGCGGTGACGGCCGCATTGGACTCACTTGTTTTAGCCGTCGGCTCGGCCACGCTTTGGCCAAACGCTCGAGCATTGTCGTCTGCGGCGAAATCCTCTATCGATACTTCATTGCGAGCGTAGTTGAGCACCACATCAGTCTTGGAGTAAGACAGCTTCGGCGTCATGTACGCCAGATTGCTCGTGACGCTACCGAATTTTCCTTCCACCAGGCCGGCTTTCAGCACTGTGTAATCACTGCTGTCGGGATAGTTGCCCGGCAGTGCAGCAACCTCCAGTGAGGCATTTTCAAGCGCTGCAATACCTTCGACGATGATGGTGGGAGGCTTGCCGGTAGCCGTTACGCCGTAGGAGAGCGTGGCACCCTCTGTGAATATCAGGTCTCCTTTGATGCGTGGAGCGCCAAGCCGCTCGCTGACCTGCAATGTACCGTCTACATAAAGATTGCGTACTTCACCTTGGCCACCGTAGCGACCCCCTTCGCGAACAATGGCATCACCCGCGATGCTGCCCATGTTGAACAGCGTTGCGCCGTCCAATACCTCGGCTCCGCGGTCGAAGTCGTCTTTACCCGTCAAAGACCAAGCGCCTTGCGCGACTCGCAACCCGGAAAAGTGACTGGTTTTGTCGAGTACGCCGCCCTCGGGGGAGTCGAGCAGTATTGCGTTTTTCCCGCCACCGCCCTGAATTTCTCCTGCAAAGCTGACTCCGCTACCGATGATAAGAAGGTCATCTCCCATCCCCAGTGTCAGTGAGACGCCGTCGATGTTTTCGTACCGCCCTGCTGCAGTGGTGCGCTTGACGCCATCGGCATTTGAGAATTCGTCGAACGTCATCGGTAAATCGTTATCTACCGTTTCGAGCGGGACATCATTGTTCCCGGGTAACTCGTAAAGAGGCTCCGCTGGATCGATGGGTTCCGTGGTAGCGGCTACAGGTGGAGCAGGATTCGCTGGCACCTCAGCCGAAACCGGGCCGGGTTCGCCTTCCGGTGTTGCGGGCGATGGTGGTGGGAGCGAATCGTCGGCAGTTTCGGGAAAGTCGTAAAGGTGCGCTGCGAGATCTACAGGTTCCGGGGCAGCCGAATCAGTTGGCGGCTGAATTACCGGTTCTGGTGGCTTTAGTGAAGCGGGTTTGACGGCATGCTGCATCGGACCAATGAAGTTCCTGATCGCCAAAAGATCATCACTTTTTCGCCAAGCGGTTGTTCGAGCTTTTTTGTCGGGCGCTTCGACAGCCGCATCAATCTCTGGTTGCTGAGCCATCGATACATCGATGCAGCCAAGGGAGAGGGCGATCGCCAGGGCGAGTCGATGCGGGCGATAAGTGGACGGCGTGGGCATTGAATTTGACCTTGTTTTTGAGAAGGTCAAACTCTAGGAGGGAGCGCTGGTCCTTGAATGCCGGGCGTTTCCGGCATTTTTGAAGGGCCATGGAAATTCGGTTGTAGCAAAAATCCTACTCCGCAGATTACGTGTGCATTGGCCTTCACACGGCGGAGTATTTGCCTACAACCTTTCCGGACTGGTCTGTTTTTTACGGATCAGAAACTCATCTGCCACTGCCCAATCACCCCATGATTGCGGCTGTTGCTCCCCATCTCTCCGCTGTACCCAATCCCCACCGAATGCCGCGCCGAAATGCCCAGGTCCAGCCCGGCTTCCAGCACCAGACTGTCACGGTCCAGTGAACTGCCATCAACGCTGAACGCCGTTCCCCCGACCACAAAAGCCTGACGCGTCGAGTTACTGACATCGCCATAGGTGTGCTTCCAGCCTGCGGTCATACGGGGCGTCAGGCTCATACCGTTCTCCAGCGAACTCAGATGCGCCAAGCGCAGGCCGAAGGTGCTGCTGAAGTTGTCCTGGGTTTGTTTGTCGACTTGAAGGGCGGCGGCGCCACCTTTTTCCTGGTAGCGGTCGCGGTGATAACGCTGGTAGCCGAGGTTGGCAAACGGCTCGGCACTGAGTCGACCGCTGCCCATTGCGTAGCCCAGTTCGGCGAAGGCCTGTTGGCTGTCGGCGTTGTAATCGCCTTTTGGGCGGTCGCTGAAGCCGTTGAAGGCCACCGTGCGTTTGCTTTCACCTTGATGACCGCTGTACGCGGCACCAAGGCGCAAAGCGAAGGGACCGCTTTGGCGCAAGGCATAGACGCCGGCGTGCCAGCTCTCGACATTGCCATCGACTCCCGTGGCATCCAGATCTGTTTTCGAATAACCGCCCAGAACACCCAATCGCCATTGCGGATTGAGCGCCCAGTCGGCCCCGAGCACGCTGCCTTTGGTGCGCTGCTCCAGGCCGCTGCTGCCATGCTCGCCATCGAGCTTGCCGTAGCCACCGATGGCTTGCAGCCAGAGTCGGCCTTGGGCGTTCGGGTCATTGAGGTTGCGGGCTTCAGAGGGAACGCCAGCGGCGGCGAGTACTGGGGTGTCGCGCTGATCCAGGCCGACCAGCAATCCTGGGCCACCGCCCATTTGCTGCATCGCCGACAGCATGCTGCTGCCGATCTGGCTGCTGGCGCTGAGGGTGGCGCTGGTCAGGTTGGCGTTGCTGGCGCCGGCGAGTTGCTCGATCGCCGCGCCGGCCGTGGCGCTGGTGGTGTTCAGCAGTGCGTTGTAGAGCGCGTTATTTTTGCCCATCGAGGCCAGGCTGTTGGCGGCGTTGCTGCCGTTACCCGTGACCGCGAATTGGTTGAAGGCAACATCGTTGCGCGTGTAGGTCAGGTCGACTTGTGTCGGGGTGTAAGCGAGGGTCGGCGTGATGAACGCGTAGTCGCTGGTGACCTTGCCGAAGATACCGTTGATGCTCGCGGCTTGCAGGACGGTGTAGTGGCTCTGCCACGGATAAGTGCCGCTGCCAGGGTTCACCGCCAGGGTTGAGCCGTTCAGGTTGGCTAAGCCGCCGACCTGGAGCGGCGCGCTGCTGCCATCGGCATTGACGCCGTAGGCCAGGGTCGCGCCGCTGCCCATGGTCAAGTCGTGGCTGATGGTTGCTGTGCCGAGTTGAGTGTTGGTCCGTAACGTCCCGTTGACCAGCAAGTTGCCGACCGAACCACCACCGGCATATACACCGCCCGCATCGACGGTCAAAGTACCAGCGATGCCGCCCTGGTTGATCAGCGTTGCACCATTGCGCACCGCGCCGCCGTCGCTGAAATCACCGCTGCCGGTCAGCGTCCAGGCCCCGTGCTTGACCTCCAGCCATTCGAAGTTGCGACTCGCACCGAAATGGCCGCCCGCCGCGTCGTCCATCACCACGCGGTCGTCACCGCTGCCGCCGTCGACCATGCCGACGAAGCGGCTGCCATTGCGCACTGTCAGGTTGTCGTTGCCGCCACCCAAGTCCAGCGCCAGGCCATTGCTGCCGCTGATCGTGCCGCCGTTGATCACGCTGTCATCGAACCCGCCGACGAACTTCACGCCGAATCCGTCGAGGCCCTGAATGGTGCCGAAGTTTTCCAGCGTGGTCGCGGCCACGCCCGAACCGCCGCTGCCGTCGTCCACCAAAATGGCGCTGTTGGCGCCGCTGATCAGCGCCCCGTTGGCGTTCAATACATAGCCGCCACCCAACGCGATGCCTTCGCTGCCGTTGGCGAACCCCCCTTTATCGACACCGCCGGCACCGACACCTTGAATGGTGCCGTAGTTTTCGATGTGGGCGAGCTTGTCGATGTCCACGCCATCACCGTCGCCATTGGGTTGCAGGCCCGAATAAGCACCGGTAATCGTGCCGTGGTTGATGACGGTGCCGTCGCCATCGGAGCCGAAGCCCGAGCCATTGCGGCCGGTGATTTGACCGTAGTTGGTGAGTGTCGCGCCCAGGTCAGTGGTGATGCCATGGCGGCCACCGGAAATGCTGCCGTAGTTGGTCACCGTCACGCCGGTCGCGGTGTCGATGTCGATACCGTCGAATTTGTTGTCAGCGATTCGAGCGTCGCCGGTAGAGATCTCGCCATAGTTGGTGATTATCGCGTTGGCGCCGGTCTTCATGCCATCGCTGGCGTCCCCGCGAATCAACCCGCCTGCGCGGTTGATGATCGTCGTTTTGACCCCGGCACTGCGCAGCGCATCCAGGTCCAGCCCTTGGCCGGAGGTCGAGCGGATAATGCCGCTGTTGTCGATCAGCAAGCTGCCGCTGGCGAAGTTGCTGTCGATGCGCAACGCGTCGTTGAAACCGAGAATCTGCCCACCCGCGCGGTTATAAATGCTGTAGTTGCGTGCCTGGGTCAGGTCACCGCTGCTGTCGATCGCCCGGCCGCCGGTCGAGATGATCCTGCCCGAGTTATCGATCACCACACCCACGCCGCTGGTGCTGTCTTTCAGGCTCACTGCCTTGCCAGCGTTGGTGATGCTGCCCGGCGCTAAAATCGTCAGCGTGTCTGCGCCGCCCAGGGTTTGTGCCGCGGTGGTCGGCGTGTCGATCTGCACATTCTTGAAGGGTGCGGCGTGGGCGCCGGTGCTGATCAACAACGCGATGCTGAGTGCCAGGCGCTGGGGTGAGAAGGGCATGTGAGACGGCCTTTTTGTTATAAGCGGGCCGTCTTGTATAGCGGAGGGTGTTTACAGAATGATGTCTGCGCGCCCCCTGTATCTGCATTATTTTGCATTCTAAAACGGCTAATCGTGATCTATCTGCATTTTAATGCGTTTAAGCGTAGGCCTGGAGCTTCACAAACGCACTATAGTGCACTCAAGGCTTAAGAAATCCTCAAGAAATGCATTTATGCAGGTGCTGATGGCATGTACGACCTGACTTTACAGATTTTCATTACAGGGAAATGGCACGACGCCATGGTCTTGAGCTTCGACAGCCCTGAAAAAGGATTCGAAAGTCGATGTAACTTCGGCTACGCAACACCTTATCTCATCGAAAATATTGAGGACATCGGAGCTCCATTTGCCAAGGCGGTGAGTGCCAGGTTTCCCCTTGAATGGGAGGGCAAGCGATCCAATGCACCAGCATTTCTGCACGATATTGCTCCTTCCGGTGCAGCCAAGAGATTTCTTCTGGCGCGCATAGGTCGCGACAAGCCTGCTGATATCAGTACTGATCTTTATTTAGTGGCCAGAAGCACTCCGGCACCGATTGGCAATATGCGCATAAAGGAGTCCGTCGAGGCGGTAGATCAGCGTGAGGCTATAGGGTTTAAACGCCAAGAGGTCATTAGTCGTGATAACCGGTTTCTCGAATATGCCTATGAGCAAGGCGCCGCTATTGGTGGAGCAACGGGGGCGGGTGGCGAGGCGCCCAAACTTTTGTTAGTTCAGGGTAAGGATGGAAATTTATACCCGGACGCAGTATTGGACGACGCAGACGTTACCCAGCACTGGTTCGTGAAGTTCTCTCGCAACAAAGGAAACAGGAACGATCAAGATATCCTCAGAAGCGAATACCACTACTACAAAGCACTACAGAAACTAGACATCGAGACGGTGGCAGAACAGGGCTTGGCGTTGGAAGAGGCGACCAAACCTAGTTTGTGGATGCAGCGTTTTGACCGACAAGTAACCCCTCAGGGGGTCGAGCGTTTTGCCGTAGAGTCGATCTATTCTTTGGCGCAAATAACCACGCCCGGTAGCGCAATGGACCACATGGAGGTTATCCGGCTACTTGCGAGACTCTGGCGTGAAGCGGGGCAGACGGACCAAATCCCGAATCTTGTTGCTGACTACCTGCGTCGGGATCTGATCAATAAAATCCTCGGCAACTCAGATAACCATGGCCGCAACACCGCAATCCTTCGGGACACAGCTTCGTTTCGTTTAGCACCGATCTATGATCTGGCGCCTATGGTGATGGACGACGAAGGTGTGACACGCACTACCAAATGGCCAAAAGAGCTGGAGAGAGCGGGTGACGTTGATTGGCGTGGCGTATGTCGAGCATTGGCTGACATTGCCGATCCAAATGATCCATTAGCTGCGGTGAGTGACGCGTCGAATTCTTTCGAACGATTGCGCGAGGATGCCAAACATCTGGCAGCACTCCCCGACATTTTGACCGCCAGTGGCTTGCCCGACGCAACAATGAATCACCCGCGAATTGCCTTGAAAAATCTGGAGCAGCGTTTGAAAGAGTGGGACCTGAAATGAGCATGACCGTGGCCGAGCGTACTGTACTCATTGAAAGTATCCAGGAAGGGCTGGCTCAAGGCACTCTTGAGATAGGCGAGGCAGTTCGTCGATTACGAGTAGAGGCCACAGGGCTGCACCAGACCCAATTCGCAAAAATGTGCAAAATTTCGGTGCGCACGCTGGTACATATCGAGCATGGGGAAGGGAATCAAACGTTGAAATCGCTGAATGCCGTGTTCAAGCCGTTTGGACTGAAGATGGGTGTAGTGCGGATTCGGCGAGACTTGAACTAAGAAAACTCAAGCTCCGCTTTTGCTTAATGGGTGTAGCAACGGACTGAAGTTGCGGGTATGGGCTTCATTCATAAATGCGCCTGCATTTCGCCAATGTTGATTGAGGACGGTTGTGATACTTCAGATTCGCTGGGCTGGAGGCGGGATTTAGCGAGGCGTTAATGAACATCCAAAACTTCGCGGGCGATCCGGCTCGCTCGCGAAGACGCCAGTACAGTCGACGAATTAACCGCGGCATTCAGCCAGTGTTTTCACCTGCCCGGACTCCGTCTGGTTTTCATCGGATAGCCACTGCTCAAACCCCGCGCCAATCGCCGGCCATTCTGAATCCAGAATCGAATACCACGCCGTATCCCGGTTCTGTCCCTTGACCACCATGTGCTGACGGAACACGCCTTCAAAGCTGAACCCCAGCCGCTCGGCCGCGTACTTGGAGCGGGCGTTGCCGTTATTGCATTTCCACTCCAGGCGCCGGTAGCCCAGTGCAAAGGATTCCTTGGCCAGCAAGTAAACGGCCTCGGTGCTTTTCGGCGAACGCTGCATCGGCGCGCCGAAGGTGACGTGGCCGATTTCGATGCGACCTTGGGCCGGGACGATCGACATCAGACTCAGGAGGCCCTGTACATCACCGCTGGCACGGTCGATCACGCTGAAGAAATACGGGTCGCTGTTGGCCGCATGGTTGTTCAGCCAATCATTGAAAGCGCTGCGCTCCGGGAAAGGACCGTAAGGCAGATAGTCCCAGAGTTTCGGGTCTGATCCCGGGCCTTGCAGGGCTTTCCATAAACCCTCGGCGTGACGCGACGGGTCGAGTTTTTCCAGGCGGATGAAACGCCCTTCGATGGCTTGAACCGACGGCGCCGGGGCGCCTTTCCAGTCTGCGAGTGAAGTCGACATAGTGTTCTCCTTGAACCTTAAAGGGCTTTGCGAAACTGGATGAAACCGGGGCGTTCGGCGATGCGCTCGTAGAGCTGGATCGCGGTGGCGTTGGTTTCGTGGGTCAGCCAGTGGACCTTGCAGCAACCATCCGCTTTGGCGGTGGCGTACACAAATTCGATGAGCTTGCGGCCGATGCCGGTGCCCCGGGTTTGCGGGGTTACCAACAAGTCTTGAAGGTAGCAGGAGTTTTCGATACTCCAGTTCGAGCGATGGTAGATGAAGTTCACCATGCCGACCGCCTTGCCATCGACCCAGGCTAACGCCGAGTGAGTCGGTTCATTCGGGTCGAGCATGCGCTGCCAGGTGCTGTCCGTGACCGCATCGGCCAATTCGGTGTTGTAGAAGCGCAGGTAGGCTTGCCACAGCGGCAGCCAGGCGGCGTGATCGTCTGCGCTGACCGGGCGAATTTCAATCTGACTCATGATCATTCCTTAACGCATCAAGTGGGCGAGGGCCTGGTCATGCACATCAGGGCTGGCGGCGAGCCCCTCGCGCACACCGGCGATGTCTGCAGCGCTGCGGTTCTGACTGAGCTTGCGCTTGCCTTCCAGGCGCTGGATCGGCAGGGCAAACCCGACGATGGCTTTGAGCATGCCGTCGATGTAGTCGGCGGGCGCGTCGGTGACTTTCCACGACTGCTGGCGACTTGCTTCGTGACGATCGGTCAGCGCACTCACCAGGTTGAGCAGGCGATCGGCCTCGGTGAACACGTCCGCGGTTCCGTAAGCGTGCACGGCGACGTAGTTCCAGGTCGGCACGACTTTGCCGTGCTCGGCTTTGCTCGGGTAAAACCCCGGGCTGACATAAGCGTCGGCACCGGCAAAAATCACCAGGGCTTCGGCGCCGTTCTGCAGTTCCTTCCACTGAGGATTGCCCCGGGCGAAGTGGCCGTAGAGGGTGCCATTCGGGCCCTGCTCAGGATTGAATAACAGCGGCAGATGACTGGCTTGCAAACCTTGCTCGCCGTGGGTGACCACCATGGCGAGACGCGTGTCGATTATCTGCTGCTGCAGTTCATGCAAATCTTTGATGGCAAAGCCGCTGGGGTTGTACATGGAAATATTCCTTGGCGAATGCATCCATCCTAGGCAGGCTATTGGTCTGTTGTAAGAGCCATTAATGACCAATTTCGTAGGTCCATTGTCATGAGCGAGACGTCGCTTTCATTGTCCTTCAACCCCGCGGGTATCGAACTCGATCGTCGCCAAGGTCTGAGTCGCGAGCTCTATCAGGCCTTGCGCCTGCGGGTGCTCGACGGACGACTGGCCAGTGGCACGCGATTGCCGGCCACCCGGGATCTGGCGGCGGCGTTGGCAATTTCCCGCAACAGTGTGGTGCGGGCCTACGATCAGCTCTATGCCGAGGGGTTTATCGAAGGGCGGGTGGGTGACGGGACTTACGTCGCGCAATTGCCTCAAGCCGCGGCACCCGGGAAAAAATTATCCACAAAAGTATCCACAGGGTTGTCAACAGGGTTACCCACAGCCTTATCCACAAATTGGCTGGATTTACCTGTGATTTCATCCAGTAAAGTTATCCACAGTGGCGCGTTGGGGCGCGTAGAAAAGAACCATTTGGCCCTGCCGCCGAGCGGTCCGCCGCGGGCTTTTCGGGTGGGTGTTCCGGCGTTCGATCTATTTCCTTTCGAGGTCTGGGCCAAGCTGAATGCCGCTTTCTGGCGTAAACCGGATTTACAGCAACTGTGTTATGGCGATCCGGCAGGGGACGAGCGTTTGCGCGGCATGATCGCCGCGTATTTGCGCAGTTCACGAGGAATGCAATGTTCGGCTGAACAAATAGTGATCACCAGCGGCGCGCAGCAGGGGATTAGCCTTTGTGCACAGCTGCTGGTGGAACCGGGCGATGGGGTGGCGATCGAGAATCCGGGGTATCGGGCGGCAGGTCATGCCTTCGCCGTGGCCGGTGCGCGATTGCATGGCGTGGCGGTGGACAGTGAGGGCATCGACTGCCACGAATTGAATGGCCTCAGCGATTGTCGACTGGCGTATGTCACGCCGTCGCATCAATACCCGACCGGGGTGGTGATGAGCCTGGCGCGACGTCTTGAGTTACTGGCCTGGGCCGAACGTACCCAAGGCTGGATCGTCGAGGACGACTACGATGGCGAATACCGCTACAGCGGCGCGCCACTGGCCCCGTTGGCCGCACTCGACCGGCAGGGCCGGGTTTTGTACGTCGGGACGTTTGGCAAAGTTGCCTTCCCGGCGCTGCGCCTGGGTTACCTGGTATTGCCGCCAACGCTGGTGCAGGCGTTCTCGCAACGTCGAGCGGTGGACGTCCGGCACTCCGAGGTCAGCACCCAAGCGGTCATGGCCGAGTTCATGGCTGCCGGGCATTTCCAGCGGCATATCCGCCGCATGCGTCGCGCGGCCCTGAGCCGGCGCAATACCTTGCTGGCCGGTTGGCCGCGGAATATTCCCGGCATCGGCAGCCTGCCGAGTGTCGCGGCAGGGCTGCATCTGACCGTGGCGGTCGACTCACAGGCCCGCGAGCGCGAGCTGGTGGAGCAGGCGGCGAGTGTCGACGTCGAGATCAATGCCCTGAGCGGTTATTGGTTGCCGGATTCGACAACACCTATGGACCAGCGCGCGGGGCTGGTCCTGGGTTTCGCGGCGGTGCCCGAGGTGGCCATCAGCGCCGCGCTCGGGCGACTGGAAAAGGTCTGGCGTCCTTAGGTGGCTGCAATGACGAGGCCGGGAAAGCCTCTTGGTGCATCGACGGTAATCAGGCGTCGGCCACTGGAGGTGGTAGATAGATATCGCGGGTAAAAAAAGACCCGCGAATGCAGGTCTCGGGTTCAGCACGGTTTATGACCCTGAGGCCGAGGCCGGTACTTTTGCGAAGAACAGGGACGTCGCCAGTTGCGGGCTGATCTCGCTGCGGTAGATCGAGATCGCCTGGAGGTCGTCGTTGGCGTGGCGGGACTCGGATGCGCCACCCAGCAGTCGTTGTTGCACGGTTTTCAGGTGTGCCGCGGTGAAGGCTTGTGCAGGTGAAGCGGGCTCCGCATAGTGAAAGTGGGCATACCACAGAACACTTTGGCTGCTGTGATCGCGGACCTCATATTCCTCGAGATAGTCTCGTTTACGGCTTTTGAGCAAGCGTCGGCCTGGATTCTTGACGATGTCGACCTGACCTTCGCTTTGCAGCCAGCGGACGCGCTCCGCTGTCGGCGGCTGTAGTTTGGTCATGCTGATTCGCGTGACGCGTCCCTGGTTATACAGCTTGGTCGCCGCGTCGTTTAGCTGCTTGACCAAAACGACGACGGATCCCGGACCGCCCTCGGTGGCATTGGTCGCGACCAACGCTGCGTCGATTGCGCTGGCGGCGTCCTGCAGCCGGTGAGCCTGCTGATGAAACATCTCCTCGATTTCCACGGGGATTCGACGCATCCCTTTTGAATGGGCTTGCGTTCGACGAATGAACGCTTCCAATCCCTCCAGCAACGCCTGCCCTTGAGCGGTGCTTGCACTCAAGTCGGGTTGGAGAACGACGGCGGAAACCGGTGGCGGGGCCACTCTTTCAACCCAGACCCCCGGGGTTTTCTCATGAAAAGTCGAGATGACTTTACCGGTCAACGCCGAGGTCACGTCGATCAGTTCTGAACCGTGTGTCATGGAGTCGGCACGAGGCTGGCCCACCACAGTACCTTTGTAGCGGGTCTTGATGATTCGCTTGGCGGGCGCGGTCGGTGGACGGGAAGGGCCGGGTAGCGGCTCGAGTGCCTTGCGCTCCCGCAGCAAGCTCGCCAGGTGTTTCACGGTGCGCTGTTGAAAACCGTCGAGACGTTGGCGCATCACGTCGAGGGCTGGTTGCAGGAATTGACCGGGAAACTCCGTGGGCAGATCGACGATGCGCTGGTCGGTGATCGTCAGTTGCTCCACCAGATCGCTGAGCCCGTCGATCCGATCCGGCAAGTGCAGCACTTCTTCGTCAGCGATCAGGTCCAGTGAGGCCTGAATCGCAAGGCCTGCATTTTCGACAACGCTCTCCAGTGCCTGGCGCGCTTCAGGTGCGGGCTCAACGCTGTTGTCGAGGCACAACTCTTGGCCGAGTGTGATCTGAAACAGTTTGAGGTCCTTTAAATCGAACGACGGCATGTTGGCTTTAACGTCGCGGATAACTTCGATGGCTTCTTTGCCGAGCAGGTTCAGTTGCTCGAAGCACGCCTGTGCCGACTCGATTTTATTGATGTAGCTGGCGGTCAACTCGCCGGTGAGTTGATGGGTTTGCCGGGTGGTCTGTGTATTTTCCGTTGACGGGTTGTCGAGAAGATCGAGGGAAAAGCGCATTTGATTGCCGAAAACCGACTGCTGTTGAACGAACCATCTTTGCAGCAGCGACAGCTGGAAATCCAGGCGACTGATCATTGCTTTTCGGTAATTGGGAATCGCCTCGCGAGCATTGAAGGCTTTCATCTGTTCCATGTTGGTGCTGAGGAGTGACATCTGCGCGTCGAGCATTTCAAGGTACACGCGGCGATGGGTGTCGGTGGCGGTCGTCGCCTGGGCGTTTTTTTGAGCTTCCTTGAGCTCTGTTTCGCGGCTTTGGGTCTGGCTTTCGAACGCGATCATTTGCTGTTTCAGTTCAGCCTGGCGTTGCCGGTTTTGTTGCTCCAGCCGTTGTTTCTCCTTGCCTCCGGCCTTGAGCCTCAGCCGCGTATCGATAAACCATTCACCCCTGGCGTTCTTGATCAGCAACGGCCCCGTGCGTGCGGGAGACCGGCGTGAATCAATGATCTGCACATCGTCATTGTCGTTGAGGGTGACCTCGAACCATCGCTGGCCAACCTTCGCATACCATTTTCCCTTGAGCGAACCGAGGTGTTGGTGAAGGCCGGGCTCGCTGGAGGCGGCGGCCATCCCTTTGGGTTCGGCGACGGCCAGTTCATCAAGCAAGACGCCCAGGGATGAAGGCGGCAGCGTGGCGATGGCGTGCATCGCTACCTCATGGGAGGGTGGAGGCTGATTGAGGTCGGGCAGATGACTCACCGTGATGGTGTGCGCAGGCTTGCTTTCGGGTATGACGCGTGGCGGCTCGACCTTCTCGGGCAACCGCGAGACGGGTTTGTTGCGAGTGGCGGCGCGATGAGCCAGCACCATGCCAAGGGTCAACAGCAGATCGGTCAGGGCGGACCAGGCGAGTGAGCTGTCATCGTTCTCAGCGGCCTCGGTAATGTCCTGCAAGTCGTCCATGATCTGCCAGATCCACGCAGCCACCCCGGCGGTGCGACCAAGAAAGGGCAGCGCGACATTGAACAGCATCCATGTGCCTTGCTTGAGTGTTGCCCAGCGGGCTTGCGCATTGGACACCGATTGTTGGTCCGCCAAGGTAATCATGGCGTTGGCGTTGGCCTTGAACAGGGCGGCCAGCGGCGTGTCATCAAGGGCTGCTGCACTGAGCGTCACCGTGCCCATCTTGCCCAGGGCTGACGTGGGATCGACCAGCAATTGGGTCAACGTCCAGACCGAAGGCAAATCACCCGAGAACACATACTGGGAATAGTTGAACCGAACATCGTCGGACAGCCAGGCCAGGATCGATTGGCGAAGTGATTTTTCGTGTTTGATGGCATACAGCAGATTGGCCTCGCTCGGGTATTGCATCAACGAGGGGGTGAGCAATGGTCGGTAGAGCAGGCACGGTCCTTGATCGGTGAGCCTGGGGCCGATGACGAACATGTTGGCGACTTCATCGCCTTGGCTGCCGGCGCGATCACCGGTCATAAAGGCCAGCGGTCGAATGACAATCTCCTGCCCGTTTACCCTGCGGTCGGCAGCGTTTTCCAGCATGACGGCATTAACGTACTGGTAACCACGTTCATCAATACCCGCCTCGCCGCGCATCTTCTGTTGCAGCGCCTGCAAGGGCAGCTGGATACGCAGATGGCGGGTGTAGAGCGTCTGTCGTCGCAACGTTTCTGCCGGGTCGTCAAGCAACTTGCGCTTGATCAGCGCCGGGTAAACCTCACCGATATTGACCTGTGTGACGAGCTTTTCAAGATAGGCAGGGGTCATCCAGATGGGCACTGCGTCGCCGTTTTTGCAGTTCACCGTCTTGTTTCCCAGCGGAACGGCAATCAGGTTTTGCAGCGCCAGCTCGATCAGCGACAGCGTGGTGGTCTGCGTCTTGCCGGGTATCACGACAGCGCCGAGCACCACGACGCTGGTGATGCTGATTTCAATGTCTTGCAGGTCCAGGTCGGCTGCCGCGGGATGATCCTTGATCATCTGCTCTCGCAGGGTCTGCAGCGCAAACGCCGGCAGTGACGCGATGTCCTCGTCGAAGGTTTTTCCAGCGTCCTGTTCCCGCAGCTGTGCCAGGTCCATCAAGTGTCGGCTATAGCGGGAGAGGTCCGCCGACGAAGCGTTTTTCAGCCAGTCGGTCAGCAACCCCTGAACCCTGTTGAAGCGTGACGACGGCAGGGCTTCAAATTCAGTGAAGCTTTTTGCCGCCGCACTGATTTGTGGCGAAAGAGGTGTGGCAGACGCGCGCTGGACCGCACCGAATGCACCGATGGCTTCGACCTCGAGCGCAATCAGCGCGCAGGCCTGGTGGTGAAAGAAGTTGCCCTCGGGCTCATACAGACGCCATTGCAGGGTCTGCTCGACGCTTGACGTTCCAGGGTGTTTGAACACGGCTTCACCCAGCGCGGCAACCGAGTCGTAACGCTTGAACCCTTCGGCTATCGAGTGCGTCAGCACCAAGGTGCGCGTGCCCGATGTGCCCACGAACACGGCGATATCCAGAACGCGCAGGTGTTCGCTGACGGCGTTCTCAAGCCGATTGGTGTCGATCAGGCAGGCCTTGGTCAGGTACTTGTCCTGTGTCCGAGTTGCGCGATCCGGGTGATCGAAGATGGCCTGGGCCATGGCTTTTTCATCCGCATCCCAGTCCAAGGCGGGATCGGGGCTCCAGATGTCCTGCAGCGATTTCGCGAGCGAATGCCAGCGCGGCGTCGAAGGGCTTGTCTCCTGGTTCCAGTAATCAAGCTGCTGTTGCTGATAGGCGATAAACAACTGCGGTGCGAGCGCATTGAGCAGGCAGCCGATGGCATCGATTTTCACCGGCAGTTGAGCCTGCGGTTCCGCGCCCGGTTGCAGGGTCAGGAAGTGTTCTCCATCGATGAGCGTCACCGTCGGTCCTGACAAACCGAGTCGTACCAACACATCGGTGAGCGATTCAAACACGTTGGGGCCGGGCACTACCTCGGTGCCGGTATCGACCCAGGTCGGGGTGACGACCGTGGCGAGTGTCGGGTCAATCCTCAACAGCGGATACAGCGCGTTGAGCGCAGGACTCAGCGCGGCCGCTGCGACTTCTCTGATCGAGGGGCCGGTGACCAGTTGGGTCAGTAGCTCTTCTGCACTCGGGGCAACGGTTTCGGACATGGTCGTCTCCTGACTGAGAGCGCGCCGCTGCTGATTGCGCAGCGCGGAATCGGGAGAAGGTATCGGGCGGCCCCCTGTGTCGGGTGGTACATAAATATCGCAGGCAAAAAAAGACCCGCGTCGCCGCGAGTCTTCGGTTTGCAGTCGGGTATCAGGTCCCGGACTTGATCTTGGTCCAGGCCCGGGTCCGCGCGCGTTCGGCATCGCGCGGCAACGGTTGCAGGGTGTACAGCGTACCCATCGCCGTTTCGGTCGGGTACAGGTTCGGGTTGTTGCGGATCGCCGGGTCGACCAGTTCCGTGGCGTCCTTGTTCGGGTTCGGGTAGCCGACGAAATCGCTGACGGGTGCAATCACCTGGGGTTGCAGCAGATAGTTGATGAAGGTGTAGGCGTCTTCCGGGTTCTTCGCGCCTTTGGGGATTGCGAGCATGTCGAACCAGATCGGCGCGCCTTCCTTGGGCAGGCGCATGTCGACGACCACACCATTCTTGGCTTCCTTGGCGCGGTTGGCAGCCTGGGAGAAGCTGCCGGAATAACCGACCGCGACGCAGATGTCGCCGTTGGCAATGTCCGCCATGTATTTGGAGGAGTGGAAGTAGGTGATGTACGGACGGATTTTCATCAACAGCGCTTCAGCCTTTTCGTAGTCCGCCGGCTTCTTGCTGTTAGGGTCCAGGCCGAGGTGTTGCAGGGCCAGGGGCAGGATTTCCGACGGCGAGTCGAGCAGGGCGACGCCGCACTGCTTGAGCTTGCTGATGTTCTCTTCCTTGAAGATCAGGTCCCAGCTGTCCACCGGCGCCTTGTCGCCCAGCGCGGCTTTGACTTTGTCCGGGTTGAAGCCGATCAGGATGGTCCCGTACATGTACGGCACGGCGAATTTGTTGCCCGGGTCGTTGCCTTCGAGCAGCTTCATCAGCTTCGGATCGAGGTGGTTCCAGTTCGGCAACTTGCTACGGTCCAGGGGCTGGAACACGCCGGCTTCGATCTGCTTGGCGAGGAACACGTTGGAGGGCACCACCACGTCGTAGCCGGAGTTACCAGTCAGCAGCTTGGCCTCAAGTGCTTCGTTGGTGTCGAAGATGTCGTAGACCAGTTTGGTCTGGGTGTTCTGCGCCTTGAAGTCTTCCAGCGCCTTGGGAGTGATGTAGTCGAACCAGTTGTAGACGCGCAACGTTCGCTCTTCAGCGTGGGCGGCGCCACCGAGTACTGTGGCGCACAGTACCGGTGCGATAAAACGCGTGAGTCTGTTCATTGTTCTAATTCCTCATTGGGCGCTTTCAAAACCTTCGAGAACGTTCACGGCATTGATGCCGATTTCTTCTACCGCGTAGCCGCCTTCCATCACGAACAGCGTCGGCTTGCCGAGCTTCGCGATGCGCGCGCCCATGGCCAGGTAATCGGGGCTGTCGAGCTTGAACTGGGAGATGGGATCGTCCTTGAACGTATCGACGCCCAAGGACACGACGACGATGTCGGCGCCGTATGTTTCGATCTCGTTGCAGGCTTGCTCCAGCGCTGCACTCCAACGGTCCCAGCCGCTGCCAGCCGGCAAAGGGTAGTTGAAGTTGAAGCCTTCACCGGCCCCTTCGCCGAGCTCGTCTTCATAGCCGAGGAAGAACGGGAATTCGGCTTCCGGGTGGCCGTGAATCGAAGTGAACAGCACATCGCTGCGTTCGTAGAAAATCGATTGGGTGCCATTGCCGTGGTGGTAGTCGACGTCGAGGATCGCGATCTTTTTGTGGCCTTGATCGAGGAACGCTTGAGCGGCGATGGCGGCGTTGTTGAGGTAGCAATAACCGCCCATCAAGTCGCTGGCGGCGTGGTGTCCCGGTGGACGGCACAGGGCAAAGGCACTGCGAGCGCCGCGCTGGATGGCGGCTTGCGCGGTGAGGGCCACTTGCGCTGCGCTGTATGCCGCTTGCCAAGTGCCGGCGGTGATCGGCGCGCCGCCGTCGAAGCTGTAATAGCCGAGCTGGCCGTGCAGGCTGGTGGGGATGATTCGGCGCAAGGTGCGGGCTGGCCAGGTGTAGGGCAGCAAATCGCCGTCGGTTTTGAATTCGGTCCAGCGTGCCCAGGCACCTTTGAAGAAGTCGAGGTAGTCGCGGCTGTGGATGCGCGCGATCGGGTCGAGGCCGAAATCCTTCGGCGCTTCGACAGGGCCGAGGTTCTGCGTTTGCACGCGTTGCAGCACATGGTCGGCACGCGAGGGCATTTCGAAGCAGGGCATCAGTTGCCCGTCCATCAATTCACAACGGCCGTGGTGCAGGTGGTGATCGTCCGAGTAGATCGTCAGCATTTCTTGTTCTCCGCAGGCTGATTCGGTTGAACACAGTCTTGCGGCGCAGCGCGATTCGGAGAACGGCAGGAAAGGCCAAAAGGGGATCGATATGGCCAAAAGATCTGACCGGAATTCGCCCTTTATTGGCGCGCAAGTGCCCCGGTGTTGGGCAACCACCTGTAGGCGCGAGGCTTGCCCGCGAAGCGTTTGGCGTGCTTGAAGACGCTTTCGCGGGCAAGCCTCGCTCCTACAGAGAGTTGGGGGTCAAGGCCGGAACTGACTCGGTGCCACACCACTCCAGCGCACGAACGCATGGCGGAAACTCGCGGTTTCGCTGAAGCCCAGCGCCTCGGCGATCCGGTAGATCGGCAGCTGATCCTCACAGAGCATCTGCTTGGCCTGCTCGAAGCGCAGTTCATCGAGCAATTCCTGATAGCTGCACCCCAAGTCCTTGAGATGGCGACGCAAGGTGCGCGCCGAGCAATTCATCTGCAACGCCAAACCTTCCAGCCCCGGGGCTGCATTCAGTTGCGCACGAAGCAACTGCCGAATCCGCCCCAACCACGCCTGACGCCCGGTGAATTCGGTGTTCTGCTTGCGGCAGCGGTCGACCATGGCCTGATGGGTGATGACATCGGCCAGCGGCAAGGGCTGGTCGAGCCAGCGCTTGTCGAATGCGAAGGCGTTATCTCGCGCGTCGAAGTGCAGCGGGCAGTCGAAGTGTTCGGCGTAGCTCGCCCGATAATCCGGCGCCGTATGTTCCAGGCGAGCGGCGAGCAATGGCAGCGGGTGCCCGAGCAGGTCATCGCAAATGACTTTCAACGACACCAGGCAGAACTCGGCGTTGAACACGGCCAGCGCCGGGTTCTCTCGATAATCGGCAGCCACGAACCACACCCGCTCGCCGTCGACTTCCAGGCTCAACTCGAAAAGTGTTCCCAACAGCGCCGGATAACGCATCGCCAGGCGCAAAGCGTCACCGAAGGTGGCAGAGGTGAGTAGCGCATAACCGAGTATGCCGTAGGACGAAACGTGCATCCGCCGGCCCAGTTCCAGGCCGATATCACGCTTGAGCGCGACGGCGTTGGCACACACCTGCATCTCCTGGTTGGTGGTGATGCGCGTGTCCGCCCGGCTCAGATCCGCCGCGCTGATGCCACTTCCCGCCAGCAGTGCTTCGCTGGACAAGCCTTCGGCCTTGAAGGTGTTGAGCACCAGGGAGACGGCGTTGAGGGTGGTGAGGTGGGAGTGGAGCATGGGAAGTTCCAGCGATTGGATGCTGGAATCGAGCAAGTTGTATGCCGCGAATGAATACTTGCAGGAGCGAGGCTTGCCCGCGAAGCTTTTGGCGCCTTCAAGGACGTCTTCGCGGGCTAGCCTCGCTCCTACAGGTCCTGCGGTGTATCAGACCAGTTCACCGCAAAGGTCGAGCTCGACCAGACGCCGGACTTCAGAGGTGTCCAGCCCGGCACCCAGCAACCCATGCAACTTGCCCAACGCCGCCTCACGGGTCATGCCGCCGCCCGAAAGCACACCCACGCCTCGCAACCGGCTACCGGCCTCGTAGACATCCAGCTCAACGCCACCTTCATGGCATTGGGTGACGGCGACGATAACCACACCATTGTCCCGTGCCCGCTCCAGAGCGGCGAGAAACTCAGGGTTATCGCTCGGCCCGGTGCCACTGCCGTAGCATTCCAGCACCAAGCCTTGGATGCCGCTGTTCAGCACGCCATCAAGCTGCTCGGCGCCGATTCCTGGGAACAACGGCAGCACCGCGACTTTCGCCAGTTGCTTGCTCTGGTTGTAATTCAATTGAGCCGGCAGCGACGTGGCCTTCACACCACCGCCCTGACGCTCCAGGCGCTTGAACGGATGGCGACCGAAACTACGAACCTTCGCGCAATGAGTCGGGTCCAGCAGTTCGCCGTGGAAATACAGATGAACGCCCGGCGCCAGGCCATGGCCCAGGGCAACCAGCGCACCGCTGAGGTTTTCCCAGGCATCGCTGTCGGTCACGCCGGCCGGCAGCATCGAGCCGGTGAACACCACGGGGGCATTCAGGCCGAGCAACTGAAAACTCATCGCGGCGGCGCTGTAGGCGAGGGTGTCGGTGCCGTGCAGGATCAGCACGCTGTCGCAGCCTTGGACATCAACGGCGTCGACCACCGCTTCACGCAGTTGCTGCCAGTACGTCGGGCTCATGTTGGCGCTGTCGATCAGCGGCGACATTTCGCGAAAGCGCCACTGCGGCACGACCACGTCGGGCTGGCTGTGCAGATATTCACGCATCCGCGCTTCGAAACCGGACGCCGGGGCCAGGCCATTGGCGCTGGCTTGCATGCCGATGGTGCCACCGGTGTAGAGCACCATGACGTGCTGGGCGGCTGGGTAGGAGTTGGGAACCATGGGAAAGTCTCCGCAAGAGATGACATGTGGGAGCGAGCCTGCCCGCTCCCACAAGTTGTGCACTTTAACTGACGGGCGCAGAGGATGCGCCCGTCGTTTACCCATCAGCGTTGCGCTGCGGGTACGCCTTGCAGTTCGGCTTCAGCCTTTGGAGCCGCGGCCGGCGGATTGGCTGGCCAGGCGTTCAAGTCCAGGTCCAGATCCGGGAATTTGCTCGAATCGAATACCGGCGTCTTGATCCCGGCGGCACGCTGGTCATCGTAGTCACGCAGGATGCGCATGCCGACCTTGAACAGCAGGAACAGCGCGATCAGGTTCACGAACGCGAGCATGGTCATGGTGATGTCGGCGAAGGCGAACACCGTGCCGAGGTTTTCGATGGCGCCCCAGAAAATCAACACCAGCACCAGCGCGCGGTAGCCAATCAGCGCCTTGCGGTTTTCACCGATCAGGAAGCGCAGGTTGCTCTCGCCCAGGTAGTAGTTGTAGAGGATCGAGGTGAACACGAACAACGACAACGCCACGGAAATGAAGCTACGGCCCCAGTCACCGACCACGGCGGCCAGCGAGTTCTGGGTCAGGGCAATGCCGTCGCCTTCGAAGCCTGGGGTGTAGAAACCCGAGAGCAGGATCAGCAATGCGGTGCAGGTGCAGATCACGAAAGTATCGAGGAACACGCTGAACGCCTGAACCACGCCTTGTGCCACCGGGTGCTCGACGGAAGCCACGGCCGCCACGTTCGGCGCACTGCCCAGGCCCGCTTCGTTGGCGAACACGCCACGTTTCACGCCCATGACGATTGCGCTGCCGATCAGGCCGCCGAAGGCCTGGTCCAGACCGAAAGCACTTTTGACGATGGTCATCAGCATGCCCGGAACCTGGTCGAACTGCAGCACGATCACATAGATGGTCACGCCGATGTACACCAGGGTTTTCACCGGCACCAGCAGGTCAGCGACCTTGGCGATGCGCTTGATCCCACCGATGAACACCAGGCCGAGCAGCACCGCCAGGGCCAGGCCTGTGTAGGTGGTGTCGAGGCCGAACGCGTTGTTCAGCGAGTGAGTCACGGCGTGGGATTGCAGGCCGTTGAAGGCAAACCCGAAGGTCACCAGCAACAGGAACGCCATGATCATGCCCAGCCAGCGTTTCTGCAGACCGTGCTGGATGTAATAGGACGGGCCGCCACGGTAGGTGCCGTCGGCATCGCAGCGCTTGTAGAGCTGGCCGAGGGAACATTCGAAGAAGCTGCTGGACATGCCGACCAGTGCGGTCACCCACATCCAGAACACCGCCCCCGGGCCACCCAGGGTAACGGCGATGCCGACACCGGCGATGTTACCCGCGCCGACACGGCCGGCGAGGCTGAGCATCAAGGCCTGGAACGAACTGAGTTGGCCGGCGCTGCTTTTCAGGCTGTCGCGGAACACCGCGAACATGTGGAAGAAATGGCGCAATTGAACGAAACGCGAGCGGATCGTGAAGTAGCTACCGAGCCCGACAATGAGCACGATCAGTACTTTCCCTGAGAGGAAGTCGTTAATGACTTCGAGCATGGATTATTCCTCGCTGTTTTTTGTGTAGGCAAATGTTGGGCAGGCAGAAACATCGCGTTACACCGGTGTGCACGTGGCACAACAGTGAGGCGAGTGTTCGTCCCGGGCCCATATCGCAGGTTTGTTATTAGTTCGGGTTTCGCATGGGTTTGGGCCTCGTTACCGACGACCGCTCACGCGAAGAGGGGCGGCACTATACCTAGGAGAGTGCCGTCCGTCTGCACGGTTGTGGTGCAAGCGACGAAACGAAGCCTTTGAAACACCTGACTTTTTGAGCCAGGCCTTTGTAGGCGTGAGCCTGCTCGCGATGCAGGCACCGCGGTATTTCAGTTACACCGCGTTATCGTTCATCGCGAGCAGGATCACTCCTACAGAAGACGGTTTTCCTTACAAAAGTTAAAAAAAAGGGCTTGGGGAATAAATCCCCAAGCCCTCAAAAGGTGAGAGGTGTCTAGTCCCTCGACCTGGTGAGCGTGTGGCTCCTGGTGCTCTTCGTTAAAAGAGCAAGAGTCTGCGTTCGGTCAAGCCTTCAAAGGCACCAGACGCGGAGCAATCATGTTTTCCGGGCGCAGGATGTCGGCGAGCATTTCGTCGTCGAGCAAGCCTTCTTCGCGCACCAGTTCCAGCACGCCGCGGCCGCTTTCGAGGGCGATACGGGCGATGCGGGTGGCGTTTTCATAGCCGATGTACGGGTTCAGCGCGGTGACCAGGCCGATCGAGTGCTCGACCAGCTCACGGCAACGCTCTTCGTTGGCGGTGATGCCGACGATGCAGTGCTCGCGCAGCATGTCCATGGCGCGTTGCAGCAGGCGGATCGAGTCGAAGATCTTGAAGGCGATCAGCGGCTCCATCACGTTCAGTTGCAACTGGCCGCCTTCGGCAGCGATGGTCAGGGCCAGGTCGTTGCCGATGATCTGGAACGCTACCTGGTTAACCGCTTCCGGGATTACCGGGTTGACCTTGCCGGGCATGATCGAGCTGCCTGGCTGACGCGCCGGCAGGTTGATTTCGTTGATGCCGGTGCGCGGGCCGCTGGACAGCAGGCGCAGGTCGTTGCAGATCTTCGACAGCTTGACCGCGGTGCGCTTGAGCATGCCGGAGAACAGCACGAAGGCGCCCATGTCGGAGGTGGCTTCGATCAGGTCGGCCGCCGGAACCAGCGGTTGACCGCTGATCAGGGCCAGGCGCTGAACGGCCAGGTGCTGGTAACGCGGGTCGGCGTTGATGCCGGTACCGATCGCGGTGCCGCCCAGGTTCACTTCGGTCAGCAGTTCAGGGGCCAGTGTTTTCAGGCGTGCCAGGTCTTCGCTCAACGTGGTGGCGAAGGCGCGGAATTCTTGACCCAGGGTCATCGGCACGGCGTCTTGCAGCTGGGTACGGCCCATCTTCAAGACGTGGCTGAACTCAACACCCTTGGCAGCGAACGCCTGGATCAGGCTGTCGAGGCTGGCCAGCAGCGCGTCGTGACCCAGCAGCAGACCCAGGCGGATCGCGGTCGGGTAGGCGTCGTTGGTCGACTGCGCCATGTTCACGTCGTTGTTCGGGTGCAGGTATTGGTATTCGCCCTTCTGGTGACCCATGGCCTCCAGCGCGATGTTGGCGATGACTTCGTTGGCATTCATGTTGGTCGAAGTGCCAGCGCCGCCTTGAATCATGTCCACCACGAACTCTTCGTGGAAATCGCCGCGGATCAGACGGGCACAGGCTTCGCTGATGGCCGCGTGCTTGGCTTCGCTCAGGTGACCCAGCTCGCGGTTGGCGTCAGCGGCGGCCTGTTTGACCATCGCCAGGCCGACAACCAGCTTCGGGTAATGCGAAATCGGAACGCCGGAGAGACGGAAGTTGTTCACCGCTCGCAGGGTCTGGATGCCGTAATACGCTTGAGCAGGTACTTCGAGTACGCCAAGCAGGTCTTTTTCTGTGCGGAAAGATGCAGCGGAGGACATGATAGAAATCATCTCGATAAGGACCCGGTCTGTGCCGGAACGCTGCAAATGCTAGGCTTGTAGAGAATTTTCGGCCAATGCTGTTAAACACTGGCCTATGCACATTCGGCATAATGCCGATGTGACGCCGTGTGTGCGGCGAGCGTGTGACCTAAATTGGTGCGTGTCCGGGAGGACGTGATGAATCTGGAAAGTAAATGGCTCGAGGACTTCAGCGCCTTGGCCGCCACCCGCAGCTTCTCCCAGGCTGCGGAACGCCGCTTCGTGACGCAGCCCGCGTTCAGCCGCCGAATCCGCAGCCTGGAAGCCGCGCTGGGGCTGACGTTGGTCAACCGCTCGCGCACGCCGGTCGAACTGACGGCGGCGGGGCAGTTGTTTTTGGTGACCGCGCGGACCGTGGTTGAACAGCTCGGCGAAGTGCTGCGCCACCTTCATCACCTGGAAGGCGGGCAGGGCGAAGTGATGCAAGTGGCTGCCGCTCACTCATTGGCCTTGGGTTTCTTTCCGCGCTGGATCGCGCAGTTGCGCAATGAAGGCCTGAACATTGCCACGCGGTTGGTGGCGACCAACGTCGGCGACGCGGTGCATGCGCTGCGCGAGGGCGGTTGCGACTTGATGCTGGCGTTCTATGACCCGGACGCGGCCTTGCAGATGGACCCGGAAATCTTCCCGTCGCTGCACCTTGGTCACACGGAGATGTTGCCGGTGTGCGCGGCGGATGCCGACGGCAAACCCTTGTTCGATCTGGAAGGCGATGCCAGTGTGCCGCTGCTCGCTTACAGCGCCGGTGCGTTTCTCGGGCGTTCGGTCAATATGCTGCTGCGCCAGCGTGCGCTGCGCTTCACCACCATCTATGAGACCGCCATGGCCGACAGCCTGAAAAGCATGGCGCTCGAGGGGTTGGGGATTGCCTGGGTGCCGCAATTGAGCGTGCGTGCCGAACTGGCGCGCGGTGAACTGGTGGTCTGCGGCGGCCCGCAATGGCATGTGCCGCTGGAGATCCGACTGTATCGCTGCGCGCTGGTGCGCAAGGCGAACGTTCGTTTGCTGTGGCGCAAACTGGAAGGCGGCGCCGCCCAAGGCACGACGGGTTCCTGAAACCATTGAAGATCAAAAGTGGGAGCGAGCCTGCTCGCGAATGCGGTGGTTCAGTCAACAGTGTCGGCGACTGACACATTGCATTCGCGAGCAGGCTCGCTCCCACAGGGGATTTGTGGTGTTCTTTCGCTGACCTTCAAGTCAATAAAACCGGCACTTTGCGCCGTATGACAGATGGTCGTTTCAGGGGCTGTTTATCTGCTTCATTGAGGTATACTGCGCGGCCTTCGGCCGGCTTGACTGGCCATAATTCGTACAATCAAGCCACGCATTTTGCGTGGCTTGTTGTTTTTTGACGCGCCTGCGGGCGCCCAGAGAGAAGAGGCACGACGATGAGTGCACTGGTTGGCGTGATCATGGGCTCCAAGTCCGATTGGTCCACCCTTAGCCACACCGCCGATATGCTGGAAAAGCTCGGCATCCCTTACGAGGTGAAAGTGGTCTCTGCCCACCGCACCCCGGACCTGCTGTTCCAGTACGCCGAAGAGGCGGAGGCGCGTGGCATCGAGGTGATCATCGCCGGTGCCGGCGGCGCGGCCCACTTGCCTGGCATGTGTGCGGCCAAGACCCACCTGCCGGTGCTGGGCGTGCCGGTGCAGTCGTCGATGCTCTCGGGCGTCGATTCGCTGCTCTCGATCGTGCAGATGCCAGCGGGCATTCCGGTTGCCACCCTGGCCATCGGCAAGGCCGGCGCGATCAACGCAGCCCTGCTGTCGGCGAGTATCCTCGGCGCCAAGCACCCGCAGTTCCACGCGGTGCTGAAAAAATTCCGCGCTGAGCAGACAGACAGCGTCCTGGAAAATCCAGACCCACGCATCGCCTGAGGTTGTTGACGATGAAGATCGGTGTAATCGGTGGCGGCCAGTTGGGCCGCATGTTGGCGTTGGCGGGCACCCCGCTGGGCATGAACTTCGCTTTCCTGGACCCGGCACCGGATGCTTGCGCAGCCGCGTTGGGCGAACACCTGCGGGCCGATTATGGCGATCAGGACCACCTGCGTCAGCTGGCTGATGAAGTCGATCTGGTGACCTTCGAGTTCGAAAGTGTCCCGGCTGAAACCGTGGCTTTCCTGTCGCAATTCGTCCCGGTCTACCCGAGCGCCGAAGCCCTGCGTATCGCCCGCGATCGCTGGTTCGAGAAGAGCATGTTCAAGGACCTGGGGATTCCCACCCCTGCGTTCGCCGACATTCAATCGCAAGCCGATCTGGACGCTGCCGTGGCGTCGATCGGTCTGCCGGCCGTGCTGAAAACCCGCACCCTGGGTTACGACGGCAAGGGCCAGAAAGTCCTGCGCAAACCGGAAGACGTGGTCGGCACCTTCGCCGAACTGGGCAGCGTGGCCTGCCTGCTGGAAGGCTTCGTGCCGTTCACCGGCGAGGTCTCGCTGATCGCTGTGCGTGCTCGCGATGGTGAAACCAGGTTCTATCCGCTGGTTCACAACACCCACGACAGCGGCATCCTCAAACTGTCCGTGGCCAGCACCGACCATCCGCTGCAAGCCTTGGCGGAAGACTATTCCAGCCGCGTGCTCAAGCAGCTGAATTACGTCGGCGTGATGGCGTTCGAGTTCTTTGAAGTCGACGGTGGCCTCAAGGCCAACGAAATCGCCCCGCGCGTGCATAACTCGGGTCACTGGACCACTGAAGGTGCCGAGTGCAGCCAGTTCGAAAACCACCTGCGGGCTGTTGCTGGCCTGCCGCTGGGTTCGACGGCGAAGGTCGGCGAGAGCGCGATGCTCAACTTCATCGGCAAAGTCCCGGAGACTGAAAAGGTCCTGGCCATCGCCGATTGCCATCTGCATCACTATGGCAAAGCGTTCAAGGCTGGCCGCAAGGTCGGTCATGCCAACCTGCGTTGTGCAAACCGCGAAACACTGGCCGCGCAGATCCTCAAGGTCGAAGCGCTCATCGCCGAATAAACAGTTTCATGTGGCAGCGGCGGAACCATTCTAGGTCCGCCGTTCTCTCATGGCAGGATGCGAAAGTCTGACTAGGCTTCTGCATTGCCATTCAATCAGAGGGAAGTGCCATGGGAATTATCGGAACCATCTTTATCGGCTTGATCGTCGGCCTGCTGGCTCGGTTCCTGAAACCGGGTGATGACAGCATGGGCTGGATCATGACCATCCTGCTCGGTATCGGCGGTTCGCTGGCGGCCACTTACGGCGGCCAGGCTCTGGGCATCTATCACGCAGGCGAAGGTGCAGGCTTCATCGGTGCGCTGGTCGGCGCGGTGGTGCTGCTGGTGATCTACGGTTTGATCAGAAAGAACTGATTCAAGCGACGAAGTCCTCTCCGCGCCGCACGCGGGGAGGGCTAGAATGCTCGGCGTTGCACAGACCTCTCCTTATGCCGAGCACCTTCATGCGCCGTTTTCTGCTGACTTTTCTTTTACTGGGTACGGGCCTTGCCCATGCCGGCGAACTGCCGGAAACCGACTGGCTCGAACTGATGCCCAAGTCGGACCAGAAAGCCCTCGAGGCCATGCCCGAAATCGACCACAACTCCCCCGAAGGCGATGGCACCTTTACTGAAAAAGGTGGCATGAAGCAGAGCAAGGGCTTGCCGGCGGTGATGTATTCGACCAAAACCGTGCCGTCGATGAACGACAAGAACATCCGCATCGGCGGTTATCCGGTACCGCTGGAGTCCGACGCCAAGGGCCGCAGCACGCTGTTCTTCCTTGTCCCGTACCCGGGCGCCTGCATCCACGTGCCGCCACCGCCACCTAACCAATTGGTGTTGGTGCGTTATCCGAAGGGTTTGAAGCTGGACGATATCTACACACCACTGTGGGTGACCGGCACGCTGAAGGTCGAGAAGGTCAACAATGATTTGGCTGACGCGGCGTATGCGCTGGATGCGGCGAAGGTGCGGGTGGTGCAGGAGTCGGATTTGTAACAGCGCCAACCAGACTGGCAAAGATCCACTGTGTGCGAGCCTGCTCGCGATAGCGGTGTAACAGCCAATATTGATGTTGGATGTTATGACGTCATCGCGAGCAGGCTCGCTCCCACATTGGTTTTGTGGTGTTGCTTATAAAGGGTTGCTGGCGATGCTCACTTCGAGAGTGTGGGTGGCGCCGGGTTTCAGCGTCACCACATCATCCATCACATTCGCCGTCTCGATGCACAGCATCTTCTGCCAGCCATCGTCGGCCATGTCGCTGAACGCCGTCGCGCGTTCGATCCACGGGTTCCAGATCACCGCCGAGCGCGAACCACTGCTGGTCAGCTCAATGCGCCGTTTCCAGGCCGGGTCGACAATGCTCAGCTTCGCCGGGGTATCGAGGTAGATACGGTCGGTTTCGCCGGTAAAGCGCAGATCGCCGGTCTGGGTCACGGTTTTCCAGTCGTCCAGCGTTTCGATATAGCTCAAGCCATCCAGCCCTTCGACATGCACCGTGCGCACATCACTGACAGCGAAGTAACTGTGCAACGCCTGGCTGATGGTGACGGTATCGGTGCCCTGATTGTGGCTGGTCAAGCTGATGTGCAGTTGCTCATCCAGACGGATGCTCAACTTCAGATCCACCTGATGTGGCCAGCCTGGAAAGCCGCCTTCGGGGTAGGGCAGGACGAATTCCACCTTCAGGCTCTCACCCTCGGTTTCTATGCCGCCCAATTCCCAATCCATCGCCCGGACAAAACCGTGGGCAGTCGGCGGTTCGTTGCTGACGCGCATCGCCTGGACGCTTTGCGGGTTGCGCTTGAAATTGCCGAACCACGGCCAGCACACCGGCACGCCGGCGCGGATGCTCTTGCCAGTCTTGAACACGGCCTCATCGTTAAGCCAGATCAGCGGCGGTTGGCCGGCCAATTGATAACTGAGGATGTGCGCGCCTTGCTGCGCAACCAGCAATTCGGCCTGACCGTGGCGGATGCGCCAGCAGTTCAGTTCATCCAGTTTCACGGCTTCAACGTTGGGCGTGCTCATGGGGCAACTCTCGATCAGGAACAATGACTGCAATGGACCGCAGAAAGGTCGCCGTGTTTAACGCGCGCGTGGAGGAACCGAACGAGTACGGCCGCTGCCATCAATCGCGACAAACACAAACACGGCTTCAGTCACTTTACGCCACTCGCTGGACAGCGGATCGTCGCTCCAGACTTCGACCATCATCTGAATCGAGCTGCGGCCGATTTCCAGCGCCTGGGTATAGAAGGAAAGCTGAGCGCCCACCGCCACCGGGACCAGGAACGCCATGCGATCAATCGCCACGGTTGCTACGCGCCCACCCGCAACTTTGCTGGCCATTGCGGTGCCGGCCAAATCCATCTGTGCCACCAGCCAGCCGCCGAAAATATCGCCAAAGCCGTTGGTTTCACGCGGAAGCGCGGTGATTTGCAGGGCAAGGTCGCCTTGCGGAATTGGATCTTCTTGTTCGAGCTCTATCATGCCGGGGGTGCCTCTGACCCGTGACTCTTCATTGGTACTTCAGGTGAATAGCCGTCTCAAGAAAAAACGATTCAGCCCCGAACATACTACGTTCGTCACGTTTTTCGAAAGGCGCCTAAAGGGAAACTCTGCGAAACCGACTGAGCCACGCAATGACCTTGCCAGTCATCCAGCGCGTTTTCGCACAGCAACCCCTTACAAATGCTGCAACGCAGCGAGTATATCGATCGGTAGACTCCGAGACGACCGTCCGGTTCTCATTTTGACCGTCAAATACGCACCTCTATGTGCTTTTTCGAACAATTTGCTATCGTGCCGGACCTGCCCAAGCCCTCGCCAGCGTTGTTGGGGTTGCAGATCCGACTATAAGAGAAGCCCTTGCCATGACCACAGCGCCCTCTAGCATCGCGCAGCCGACCCAGCCCGCACGCCCGTTAACCCGTAGCGACTACAAGACGTTATCGCTGTCTGCCCTGGGCGGTGCACTGGAGTTTTACGACTTCATCATCTTCGTGTTCTTCGCCACGGTGGTGGGCAAACTGTTCTTCCCGGCGGACATGCCCGAGTGGCTGCGCCTGATGCAGACGTTCGGCATTTTCGCCGCCGGCTACCTCGCTCGTCCGTTGGGCGGCATTGTGATGGCCCATTTCGGCGACCTGCTTGGCCGCAAAAAGATGTTCACCCTGAGCATTTTCATGATGGCGGTGCCGACCCTGATCATGGGTCTGCTGCCGACCTATGCGCAGATCGGCATGTGGGCGCCGATCCTGTTGCTGTTGATGCGGGTGATTCAAGGCGCGGCGATTGGCGGTGAAGTGCCGGGCGCGTGGGTATTCGTTTCCGAACACGTGCCGCAGCGACATATCGGTTATGCCTGCGGCACCCTGACGAGCGGTCTGACGGCTGGCATCCTCCTGGGTTCATTGGTCGCCACGGCGATCAACAGCATTTACACCCCGCTGGAAGTGTCCGATTACGCCTGGCGGATCCCGTTCCTGCTGGGTGGCGTGTTCGGTCTGTTCTCGGTCTACCTGCGCCGCTGGTTGCACGAGACCCCGGTGTTTGCCGAACTGCAACTGCGCAAGGCCCTGGCCGAAGAAGTGCCTCTGCGCGCGGTGCTGCGTGACCATCGCGGTGCGATCCTGATTTCCATGTTGCTGACTTGGCTGCTGTCCGCCGGCATCATCGTGGTCATTCTGATGACGCCGACCGTGCTGCAGACCGTTTACCACTTCTCGCCAACTACCGCGTTGCAGGCCAACAGCCTGGCGATCGTGTTCCTGAGTGTAGGTTGCGTGGCTTCCGGTGCCCTGGCTGACCGTTTCGGCGCTGGCCGAGTGTTTGTGTTTGGCAGCGCCGCGCTGTTGATCAGCTCGTGGACGTTCTATCACAGCCTGTTCAACCACCCGGACTGGCTGTTCCCGATGTACGCCTTGACCGGTTTCCTGGTCGGGACCATCGGTGCAGTGCCCTACGTGATGGTCAAAGCCTTTCCAGCGGTGGTGCGCTTCAGCGGGTTGTCGTTCTCCTACAACCTGGCCTATGCGATTTTCGGTGGTTTGACGCCGATGGTGGTGACGCTGCTGCTCAAGGAAAGCCCGATGGGGCCTGCCTACTACGTGGCGATCATTTGCGGGGTCGGGATTCTGGTGGGTGCGTATCTTTGGAAGAAGGGTCGCTGATCCCCGAAACTGTCTGTAGCTGTACCGGCCCTATCGATAGCAGGCTAGCGCCCACATTGAATTGCATTGCAATGTGGGGCTAGCCTGCTAGCGATTTGGGGCGCATGAATTATCCGGCAAAAAACTCGAATGCTGGCCTTTCATCCAATTGTCATATTTCAGCCATAGAGTGTTCACACGGCCTGCTGATACTTGGCCCCGACTAACACACCCTATCTGCTAGGAGTAAGGCATGAAACTGAAGCGTTTGATGGCGGCAATGACTTTTGTCGCTGCTGGCGTTGCGACTGCCAACGCGGTTGCCGCTGTTGACCCTGCTATCCCGAGCTACACCAAGACCACTGGTGTGTCGGGCAACCTGTCCAGCGTCGGCTCCGATACCCTGGCCAACCTCATGACCCTGTGGGCTGAGAACTACAAAAAAGAATACCCGAACGTCAACATCCAGATTCAGGCTGCTGGTTCCTCTACCGCGCCACCTGCGCTGACTGAAGGCACCGCTAACCTGGGCCCGATGAGCCGCAAGATGAAGGACAACGAGCTGCAAGCCTTCGAAACCAAATACGGCTACAAGCCAACCGCTATCCCGGTTGCCGTGGACGCCCTGGCTGTCTTCGTACACAAAGACAACCCGATCCAGCACATGACCATGGAGCAAGTCGACGCGATCTTCTCCTCGACTCGTCTGTGCGGTGCTAAAACCGACGTGAAAACCTGGGGTGATCTGGGCGTGACGGGCGACCTGGCCAACAAGCCGGTTCAGCTGTTCGGTCGTAACTCGGTATCCGGCACCTACGGCTACTTCAAAGAAGAAGCCCTGTGCAAAGGCGACTACAAGCCAAACGTCAACGAACAACCAGGTTCGGCTTCGGTTGTGCAGTCGATCAGCTCCTCGCTGAACGGCGTGGGTTACTCGGGCATCGGCTACAAAACCGCGAGCGTGAAGACGGTGGCCCTGGCCAAGAAAGGCAGCACTGAGTTCATCGAAGACAGCGAAGAAAACGCCCTGAACGGCAAGTACCCACTGTCGCGTTTCCTCTACGTTTACGTCAACAAAGCCCCGAACAAGCCTCTGGCCCCGCTGGAAGCTGAGTTCGTGAAACTGATTCTGTCCAAACAGGGTCAGGAAGTTGTAGTGAAAGACGGTTACATCCCACTGCCGGCCAAGGTTGCTGCAAAAGCACTGGCTGACCTGGGTCTGCAAGAAGGCGGCAACGTAGCAAAAAAGTAAAACCCTGAGCCCGGGGTAATCCCGGGCTCTGCAGGAGCGAGGCTTGCCCGCGAAAGCGGTGGTTCAGTCAACGTGACGTTGAATGTAATGACGCCTTCGCGAGCAAGCTTCGATCCTGCAAATGCCGGTACGCCGGCCCCCAAATTTCCGGTCCACTGCCAGTTCCCGCTGGCGGCGGATTTGTTGCGTCACTGCATTGTCATCTTTCTGTCATACAGGATCGCTAGGGTGTGCGCATGAATGATCTGGCCAATTCCACCATGACTACTAATCCCCCCAAGCGAATTGATTTCAATACGCCTGAGCTGCAACGCAAGCGCCGCATCCGCGCGCTCAAAGATCGCCTGACCCGCTGGTACGTCCTCGTGGGCGGCCTTGCCGTTCTCGGCGCGATCACGCTGATCTTTTTCTTCCTCGCCTATGTCGTCGCGCCGCTGTTCCAGGGGGCCGACCTGACCGCCAAGGACGCCATCACGCCTGCCTGGATGCAAGACGCCGGCAAGCCGCTGATGATCTCCCTGGAAGAGCAGAACCAGGTCGCCATGCGGGTTTCCGACAAAGGGCAGGCACTGTTCTTCGATATCGACAGTGGCGCCGAACTCAAGCGCGTCGATCTGCCGATCCCGGCCGGCACTACCGTGACTTCCATCGGCGAAGACCAACCGGGCCATCCCTTGGTGGCTGTAGGTTTGTCCAATGGCCAGGCGCTGGTGTTCCGCCACACGTATAAGGTCAGCTACCCGGACGGCAAGAAAACCATCTCGCCAGCCGTCGAATACCCGTACGGCGAAACTCCGATTGCGCTGAACGAGGCGGGCGGTGCGCTTGAGCACGTCAGCCTCAACGCCACCGACACCACTCTGATGCTGGTTGGCTCCACCGGTTCGCAACTCAATGTGCTCTCGCTGACCAGCGAAGAAAACATGATGACCGGCGAAGTCACCAACGAGCAGAAGCGTATCGAGCTGCCGCAGATGACCGAGCCGGTGAAGAACATCTTTGTCGACCCGCGTCAGCAATGGCTGTACGTGATCAACGGTCGCGCCCAGGCCGACGTGTTCAGCCTGCGCGACAAGAGCCTCAACGGTCGCTACAAATTGCTGGAAAACGGTGACGCCGAAATCACTGCCAGTACTCAACTGGTGGGCGGTATCTCGCTGATCCTCGGCGACTCCAAAGGCGGCCTGGCCCAGTGGTTCATGGCCCGTGACCCGGATGGCGAGTTGCGCCTGAAGCAGATCCGCACTTTCCAGATGGGCACTACGCCGATCGTTGAAATCACCGCTGAAGAACGTCGCAAAGGCTTCGTGGCCCTCGACGCCTCCGGCAAGCTTGGCGTGTTCCACAGCACCGCCCACCGCACCTTGCTGGTGGACCAGGTGGTCGACGGCCAAGGTGTCTTCGGCCTGTCGCCACGGGCCAACCGTGTGATCGTCGAAGCGGGCGGCAAGATTCAGCCGCTGCTGCTCGACAACCCGCACCCGGAAGTGTCGTGGAGCGCGTTGTGGAGCAAGGTCTGGTACGAGAACTACGACGAGCCTAAATACGTCTGGCAATCGACCGCCGCCAACACCGACTTCGAACCCAAGCTCAGCCTGTCGCCGCTGACCTTCGGCACCCTGAAAGCCGCGTTCTACGCCATGCTGCTGGCCGCTCCTCTGGCCGTCGCTGCCGCGATCTACACCGCGTATTTCATGGCCCCGGGCATGCGTCGCAAGGTCAAGCCGGTGATCGAGCTGATGGAAGCGATGCCGACGGTGATCCTCGGCTTCTTCGCCGGCCTGTTCCTCGCGCCTTATGTGGAAGGGCATTTGCCGGGCATCTTCAGCCTGCTGATGCTCCTGCCAATCGGCATCCTGGTCGCCGGTTTCGTCTTCAGCCGCCTGCCTGAGTCCATCCGCCTGAAAGTGCCGGACGGCTGGGAAAGCGCGATCCTGATCCCGGTGATTCTGTTTGTGGGCTGGTTGTCGCTGTACATGAGCCCGTACATGGAAACCTGGTTCTTCGGCGGCGACATGCGCATGTGGATCTCCCACGACCTGGGCATTACCTACGACCAGCGCAACGCTCTGGTAGTCGGTCTGGCCATGGGCTTCGCGGTGATCCCGAACATTTACTCCATCGCCGAAGACGCCGTGTTCAGCGTGCCCCGCGGCCTGACCCTCGGTTCCCTGGCCCTCGGTGCCACGCCATGGCAGACCATGACCCGTGTGGTGATCCTCACCGCCAGCCCGGGCATCTTCTCGGCACTGATGATCGGCATGGGCCGTGCGGTCGGTGAAACCATGATCGTGCTGATGGCCACCGGTAACACCCCGGTCATGGAAATGAACCTGTTCGAAGGTCTGCGAACGCTGGCCGCCAACGTCGCGGTGGAAATGCCCGAGTCGGAAGTCGGCGGTAGCCACTATCGCGTGCTGTTCCTCTCGGCACTGGTGCTGCTGTTGTTCACCTTCGTCATGAACACCCTCGCGGAACTGATTCGTCAGCGTCTGCGCAAGAAATACTCGTCGCTTTAAGAAAGGTAGAAGTCTGTGAAACAGAACTCCCTGAAAGGATGGTTCAAGAGCGGCGCCCCAGGCGTCTGGATCAGCGGTGGCGCGGTGTCCATCGCGGTCATCATGACCATTGGCTTGCTGGCGGTGATTGCCGTGCGCGGTCTGGGCCACTTCTGGCCGGCAGACCTGGTGCACGCCAGTTATGACGTGCCGGGCCAGGCCAACCACCTCGTCATCGGCGAAGTGGTGCAGAAAGAAGAAGTGCCGCGCGAGCGCCTGAAAAGCGCTGGTCTGCCGGTGCCCGATCAGGGCCCGGAGTTCATGACCCGTGAGCTGATCAAGGTCGGCAACCGCGACCTGAACGGCAACGACTTCACCTGGATCGTCGGCGAGTGGCTGACCAACCAGAAGACGCCGCCGGAGCTGATGGCCGTCGAGCGTCGCGAGTGGGGCAACTTCTACGGCTACCTGGTCAACGTCAAGCAGGACGGCAAAGTCATTGCTGAGGGCGAAGCCGCATGGCCCGAGTTGCAGGCCCGTGTCGATCGCGTGAACAAGCTTGCAGCACAGCTCAAGACCCTGGAGAAAGTCGACATTGGCGCGATCAACGCCGGTCTGGAACGTGTGCGTCTGCACGGTCGCAAACTGGAACTGGCCGGCCAGCTCGACGCCGCCGCGCAAGCGGACATGGAATCCGAGCGCGCTGAGCTCAATGCTCGTTATCAGGACATCGAAGCCCGCCTGAATGACCTGCACGCCCAGTTCAACCGCGACAGCCTGACCGCCCGCGATGCCAACGGCAAAGAGATCGAGATCGGCATCGGCAAAGTGGTCCGCGCCTATCAGCCGAACGCCATGGGCACCTTCACCAAGATCGGCTTCTACGTTAGCAAGGTCTGGGAATTCCTCAGCGATGACCCGCGTGAAGCGAACACCGAGGGCGGGATCTTCCCGGCCATTTTCGGCACCGTCATGATGACCTTGATCATGGCGATGATCGTGACGCCGTTCGGCGTGTTGGCGGCGGTTTACCTGCGTGAATACGCCAAGCAGAACGCGTTGACCCGGATTATCCGCATCGCGGTGAACAACCTGGCGGGCGTTCCGGCGATTGTCTACGGCGTGTTCGGCCTGGGCTTCTTCGTCTACGTACTTGGCGGTTCGGTTGACCGGTTGTTCTTCCCGGAAGCGTTGCCGGCGCCGACCTTCGGTACACCGGGTTTGCTTTGGGCGTCCCTGACCCTGGCGCTGCTGGCGGTGCCGGTGGTGATCGTGGCCACGGAAGAAGGCCTGGCGCGGATTCCTCGCACCGTGCGTGAAGGCTCGTTGGCCCTCGGCGCGACCAAGGCTGAAACCTTGTGGAAGATCGTGCTGCCAATGGCCAGCCCGGCAATGATGACCGGCATGATCCTCGCCGTGGCGCGCGCCGCCGGTGAAGTGGCGCCGCTGATGCTGGTGGGTGTGGTGAAACTGGCGCCGTCGCTGCCACTGGACGGCAACTACCCGTACCTCCACCTGGACCAGAAGATCATGCACTTGGGCTTCCATATCTATGACGTCGGCTTCCAAAGCCCGAACGTCGAGGCCGCGCGGCCGCTGGTGTACGCCACGGCGCTGCTGCTGGTGCTCGTGATCGCCACATTGAACCTGTCGGCCGTTTATATCCGTAACCATCTGCGCGAAAAATACAAAGCTCTAGACAGCTAAAGCCATTAGCCACAAGCGGCAAGCTATAAGCCGCTTTTGCTCAAAACTTGCAGCTTGCAGCTAGAAGCTTGCAGCTACGAACGGAGTGAGACCCCATGCAGCACGAAGCACATACCCACGGCATCAACATGTCTGCCCTGGGCCGCGACAAACAGAGCTTGAGCCTTGAACAGGAAACCGTGGCCATCGAAGTGCCGGGCCTGAACCTGTTCTACGGCGACAAACAAGCGCTGTACGACGTCAGCCTGAACATTCCGAAACAGCGTGTGACCGCCTTCATCGGCCCGTCCGGCTGCGGCAAGTCCACGCTACTGCGTACCTTCAACCGCATGAACGACCTGGTCGACGGTTGCCGCGTAGAAGGTGAAATCAACCTGTACGGCCACAACATCTACCGTAAGGGCGAAGACGTGGCCGAACTGCGTCGTCGCGTCGGCATGGTGTTCCAGAAGCCGAACCCGTTCCCGAAAACCATCTACGAAAACGTGGTGTACGGCCTGCGCATCCAAGGCATCAACAAAAAGCGCGTTCTCGACGAAGCGGTCGAGTGGGCGTTGAAAGGCGCGGCGCTGTGGGACGAAGTCAAAGACCGTCTGCATGAATCGGCACTCGGCCTGTCCGGTGGTCAGCAGCAACGTCTGGTCATCGCGCGCACCATCGCTGTAGAGCCGGAAGTGCTGCTGCTCGACGAACCATGCTCGGCACTCGACCCGATCTCCACGCTGAAAGTCGAAGAACTGATCTACGAATTGAAATCGAAATTCACCATTGTCATCGTGACCCACAACATGCAGCAGGCCGCGCGGGTTTCCGACTACACGGCGTTCATGTACATGGGCAAACTGGTGGAATTCGGCGACACCGATACGTTGTTCACCAATCCGGCGAAGAAGCAGACCGAAGACTACATCACGGGGCGGTACGGCTAGCCGTACAGCTGAAAGCCGCAAGTTTCAAGCGGCAAGTAGGAAGCGGTGCGATATCAGGACTTATACATAACTGCTTGAAGCTTGCAGCTTGAAGCTGGCAACTTTCGCGGAGCGAACCGAATGATTAGTAAAGAAGGCCTTACCCATCACATCTCCGCGCAGTTCAACGCTGAGCTGGAGGAAGTTCGCAGCCACCTCCTGGCCATGGGCGGTCTGGTGGAAAAGCAGGTCAATGACGCGGTGACCGCGCTGATCGAGGCCGACTCCGGCCTGGCCCAGCAGGTTCGCGAGATCGACGACCAGATCAACCAGATGGAACGCAACATCGACGAAGAATGCCTGCGCATTCTGGCCCGTCGTCAGCCGGCCGCATCCGACTTGCGTCTGATCATCAGCATCTCCAAATCGGTGATCGACCTGGAGCGCATCGGTGACGAAGCGACCAAGATCGCCCGCCGCGCCATTCAGTTGTGCGAAGAAGGCGAGGCCCCGCGCGGCTACGTCGAGGTTCGCCACATCGGCGACCAGGTGCGCAACATGGTGCGTGACGCGCTGGACGCCTTTGCCCGCTTCGACGCCGACCTGGCGTTGTCGGTGGCCCAGTACGACAAGATCATCGACCGCGAATACAAGACCGCACTGCGTGAGCTGGCGACCTACATGATGGAAGACCCGCGCTCTATCTCGCGGGTCTTGAGCATTATCTGGGTGCTGCGTTCGCTGGAGCGGATCGGCGACCACGCGCGCAATATCTCGGAACTGGTGATTTACCTGGTGCGCGGCACGGACGTGCGTCACCTGGGCCTCAAGCGCATGAAAGAAGAAGTTGAAGGCACAAGTGGCGAAACCGCTAATGTTCCGGGCAAAGCTGACGATAAGTAAGACTGCCCAAGAAAAACGCCCGGTCCTTTGGCCGGGCGTTTTTGTGTGTGGCTTTCGACTTCAAAAGCAGCACCCGCGAACGAAAAGTCCCGGCGTGACTGAAGGTTTTTGGCAATGTGCCATCAGCAAAACGGTATGCTTGCCGGGATTTTTTCGAGGGGTGATGGATGAGCAAGATCAGTGTGTTGGTGGTGGACGATGCAGCGTTCATTCGTGACCTGGTAAAGAAGTGCCTGCGTAACTACTTCCCGGGTATCCGGACCGAAGATGCCATCAACGGCAAAAAAGCTCAGGCCATGCTGGCCAAGGAAGCGTTCGACCTGGTGCTGTGCGACTGGGAAATGCCGGAAATGTCTGGCCTGGAACTGCTGACCTGGTGCCGCGAGCAGGACAATCTCAAGACCATGCCCTTCGTGATGGTGACCAGCCGTGGCGATAAAGAGAACGTGGTCCAGGCGATTCAGGCCGGCGTTTCCGGCTACGTCAGCAAGCCCTTCACCAACGAACAACTGCTGACCAAGGTCAAGCAAGCGCTGAACAAGGTCGGCAAGCTCGACGCCTTGATGAACGGTGCGCCGACCAAAATGAACTCGGCTTTCGGCAACGATTCCCTGAGCGCATTGACCGGAGGCAAGGCGGCCGTGGTCGCACCTGCAGCGACGCCGGTCAACCCGTTCGCCAAACCTGCTGCCGCCGCGCCGACCCCTGCCCCGGCTGCGTCTCGCGGTTTGCTCAATAGCCCGCCGGTCAAGGCACCGGGCGCTGCTTCCGCTCCCGCCAGCGGTCGGGGTCAAGGCCAGCTGCGTTTGCCAAGCGGCATTCAGCAGTGCGTGATCAAAGCCTTGAGCATCAAGGAAGCGCTGCTGGTGGTAAAGCGCACCGACACGCTGCCGCAAGTCCTCGACAGCGCCGTGCTGGACCTGGAGCAGGGCGACAACGCTGAAGTCGCCCGCCTCAATGGCTACTTGCACGCCATTGTCGCGTTTGAGCCGAAACCTGACAGCGACTGGCTGCAACTGACCTTCCGCTTTGTGGATCAGGATGCGCAGAAGCTCGACTACATCTCCCGATTGATCGCACGTGGCACGGCGCAGAAGCATTTCGTCCCAGGCGCGTAATCTTCATCGCCTGAGAGTCCGTCTTCGCGGGCAAGCCTCGCTCCTACAGATCACACCGACCTGTAGGAGCGAGGCTTGCCCGCGAAGGGGCCATCAAACTCACCGCACATCCCCTTTGCTGCCCATTTTGAAACATCTGCCGACTACCCGGGTCCATTGCAGCTGCTAGGCTCCTTCCCAGGCCTTACTCGACAGACTCTTGCCCATGCTCGCGCGCCTGCTGTTTTTCTGTGGTCTTTTCATGGCCTCCACCTCGGCTGTGGCCATGACGATCTACAAGTCCAAAGACGCCAATGGCGTGGTCTCCTACAGCGACCGCCCCACGAAAGGCTCCCAGGTGTTCGTTTTTCGTGATCGCATGGTCGAGCACCTTGAGCGCCAGGTGTACCTGGAGATCAAGAAGCAGAAGGGCGTGGACAACGTGTACGTGCGCAACGACCTGTATGCGCCGGTCGAGATCGAGCTGAGTTTTGCCGGGCTGAGCAATGTCAGCGGCGCGCCGAGCCGACCGATCCGCCGGGTGATGCCGGCCCGCAGCAACATCCGTCTGGCGCTGCTCACGGCGACTAAGGCCGGAAGGCCGCTGGCGTACACTCCAAGGTTCGAATATTCCCTGGGCGACCCTTCAGGGGCTGCCATGGCCTATAGGTATCCGCTGCCCTGGCGTGGTGGGCCGTTTCGCTTGAGTCAGGGTGCTAACGGCCAATACAGCCATTTCGGCGCCAAAAACCGTTACGCCATGGACATCGCCATGCCCGAAGGCACGCCGATCATTGCGGCGCGGGGCGGGGTGGTGGTGAAAACCGAAAATGCCCAGACCGGACGTGGCACCGATCCTTCAGGCAATTTCGTGCGGGTGCTGCACGATGACGGGACGATGGGCGTGTACCTGCACCTCAAGCAAGGTTCGGTGGGCGTTCGCGAGGGGCAACGGGTAGCGGTGGGGAGTGCGCTGGCCCTGTCGGGCAACACCGGCAACAGCAGCGGGCCGCATTTGCACTTCGTGGTGCAGCGCAATACGGGGCTTGGGTTGGTGTCGATTCCGTATCAGTTCAATCAGCCAGTGGGCGCGTTGCCCAACTTTGCGTTGGGCAAGCAATAGCCGGATCAGCACGATTACTGTGGCGAGGGAGCTTGCTCCCGCTGGGCTGCGAAGCGGCCCCAACGCCTGCAACCGCACACCGCATTCATCGGTTTACGACTGCTACGCCCTGGCGCGGATCGGCCGGCGCGAGCAAGCTCTCTCGCCACAAGAGCTCGCTCGCCGCCGGTGTCGCGCTTAATCGAGCATCAACACCTTGGCCAGAATGATCTTCGGCCCTTTCATCTTCTTGATGATGATTCGCAAGCCTTCGACTTCCAGCACTTCTTCCTCTTCCGGCACCCGTTTCAGGGTTTCGTAGATCAGCCCGGCGAGGGTTTCGGCTTCGATGTGGTCCAGGTCGATGCCCAGCAGGCGTTCGACCTTGAACAACGGCGTATCGCCGCGCACCAGCAGCTTGCCCGGCTGGTACGCGAGAATGCCGCGCTCAGCCTTGCGGTGTTCGTCCTGAATGTCGCCGACCAGCACCTCTAGCACGTCTTCCATGGTCAGGTAGCCGATGATGTTGCCATCGGCTTCTTCGACCAGGGCGAAGTGCGAGCCACCCTTGCGGAACTGCTCCAGCAACTGCGACAGCGGCATGTGCCGCGACACGCGTTCCAGCGGCCGGGTCAGTTCGGCGAGGTTGAATGACTCGGGAATGTGGTCCAGAGCCGCCAGTTCCAGCAGCAGATCCTTGATGTGCAGCAAGCCGACGAACTCTTGGCGATCGCTGTCGTACACCGGATAGCGGCTGAACTTGTGGCGACGGAACATCGCCAGGATTTCCTTGAGCGGCGCGTTGAACTCCAACGTCACCAGGTCTTCACGGGAGTTGGCCCAGTCGACCACCTCCAGCTCGCCCATTTCCACGGCGGAAGCCAACACACGCATGCCTTGGTCGCTCGGGTCCTGGCCACGGCTGGAGTGCAGGATCAGTTTCAGTTCTTCACGGCTGTAATGGTGTTCGTGATGCGGGCCGGGTTCACCCTGGCCGGCGATCCGCAGGATGGTGTTGGCGCTGGCGTTGAGCAGGTAGATCGCCGGGTACATGGCCCAGTAGAACAGGTACAGCGGCACTGCGGTCCAGAGCGACAGCAACTCGGGTTTGCGAATGGCCCAGGATTTCGGGGCCAGCTCACCGACCACAATGTGCAGGTACGAGATGACGAAGAACGCAGCGAAGAACGATACGCCTTTGACCACTTCGGGCGACTGCACGCCGACGGCTTCAAGCAGCGGCTCCAGAATGTGTGCGAACGCCGGTTCACCGACCCAGCCCAGGCCCAGGGAGGCGAGGGTGATACCCAATTGGCACGCTGAGAGGTACGCATCGAGCTGACTGTGAACGGTGCGCAGGATGTGTCCGCGCCAGCCGTTTTTCTCAGCGATGGCCTCGACCCGGGTCGAGCGCAATTTGACCATGGCGAATTCCGCCGCAACGAAAAAGCCGTTGAGCAAAACCAGGATCAGAGCAAAAAGAATCATGCCGAAATCGGCGAAGAGTGTCGCGAGGGTCAAGCCTGGGGAAGGGTCCATGATGGAGTTTTGCGGGTTCCGTGTATTCGAATAGGGGGTCAATGCGGTGCCTGAAGGGCAGGCACAAGTCAGCCAATGTAGCGGCTGACCGGGCGATTGCCTAGTGGCGAGTGCTGGCCGGTATCAGTCGGCGGTGCTGATGACCCGGGTTTTTGTGACCTGAGCGGGCGCGAAATGGCAGGTAAAGGTGCTGCCGTGGCCCGGCACGCTGCTGATTTCCATCCGTGCGCGGTGGCGCAGCAGCACGTGTTTGACGATTGCCAGGCCGAGGCCGGTGCCGCCGGTGTTGGAATTGCGGCTGGAGTCGACGCGGTAGAAACGTTCAGTCAGGCGCGGCAGGTGTTTGCTGTCGATGCCGATCCCGGAATCCTGCACGCTCAGGTGCGCGCCTTGCTCATCGCCCCACCAGCGAATGCGGATATTGCCTTCGGCCGGCGTGTATTTCACTGCGTTGAACACCAGGTTGGAAAACGCGCTGCGCAACTCGGCTTCGCTGCCCTTGAGCAGGATCGTCGGATCAGCTTCCAGGGTGATGCGCTGGTTTTTCTGGCCGGACAACTGCTGGGCGTCGCTCGTGATCGATTGCAGCAAGCCGTCGATGGCCACGGGCTGGTTGTCCGAGGGGTAATCGGTGGCTTCCAGTTTGGCCAGCAACAACAAGTCGTTGAGCAAGGTCTGCATGCGCCCGCCTTGCTGCTGCATTTGCTGCAAGGCACGGGTCCAGCGTGGGTTCACTTCCTCGACGTTGTCCAGCAAGGTTTCCAGGTAACCGCAGATAACCGTCAACGGTGTGCGCAGTTCATGGGAGACGTTGGCGATGAAGTCTTTGCGCATCTGTTCCAGCTGATGGATACGCGTCACGTCGCGCACCAGCATCAAGTGTTCGTTGTTGCCGTAGCGGGTGATGTACAGCTGAATGCGCAGACGATCGTTGATCGGCGAAGGGATTTCCAGCGGTTCGGCGTAGCTGTCCTGCTCGAAATATTCCTTGAAGCGCGGATGGCGCACCAGGTTGGTGACCGGCTGGCCGCTGTCTTGCGGCGTCTTCAGGCCAAGCAGTGTTTCGGCGGCGCGGTTCCACCACTCAAGGTTGCCCTCGCTGTCGAGCATGATGACGGCGTCTTTCAGCGCGGCAGTGGATTCCTGGACCCGATCGATCACCGCTTGCAGGCGTCCGCGCACGCGTTGGTCGCGACGTTGCAAGTGGTAGATGCTGTCGAACACTTCGCCCCACAGGCCATAGCCGTCGGGTGGTGCCTCGTCGGGTTTGTGCAGCCGCAGCCATTCGTGCAGCCGCAGCAATTGCTTGAGGGTCCAGGCCAGGTAAAGGCCCAGGCCCGCGGCGAGACTCCAGCCGTAGTAGCCGGTAATCAGGCCGATCACCAGACACCCGGTCACCAGCAACAGCATGTGGCGGATCAGGGTGCCATGCCAGTTTTGGTTCAATTGAACACGCGTCCTTGTCAGCTTGTCGGGCGGGAAAGCTCTTGGTCAGGCTTTGGTAGAAAAGCGGTAACCGGTGCCACGCACGGTTTGTACCAGATTCTCATAGGCATCACCGAGGGCTTTGCGCAGACGGCGGATGTGCACGTCGACGGTGCGCTCTTCGACATACACGTTGCCGCCCCAGACCTGATCCAGCAACTGGCCACGGGTGTAGGCCCGTTCCTGGTGAGTCATGAAAAACTGCAGCAGACGATATTCGGTCGGGCCCATCTCGGCGGGCTTGCCGTCGATGGTCACACGGTGGCTGATCGGGTCCAGCAGCAGGCCGCCGACTTCGATCGGTGTCTCTCCATCGGTAGGACCGGCACGGCGCAGCACGGCTTTGAGGCGCGCCACCAGTTCACGGGGGGAAAACGGTTTGGTGATGTAATCATCAGCGCCGACTTCCAGCCCCTGGATCTTGTTGTCCTCTTCGCCCTTGGCGGTGAGCATGATGATCGGGATGTCCCCGGTCAGCTCATCGCGCTTGAGACGGCGAGCCAGCTCGATACCGGACGTGCCGGGCAGCATCCAGTCGAGCAGGATCAGGTCCGGTTTGCGGTCGACGATGATGGCATGGGCCTGTTGGGAGTTCTCGGCCTCCAGGCAGTCATAGCCGGCCATTTCCAACGCAACGGCGATCATTTCGCGAATGGGCGCTTCGTCGTCGACGATCAGAATGCTCCTGCCAACCATGCCTTAATCCTCTTGTCATTTAACTGTCTTGCGCCGCATTAGATAACGGAATTATTGCAGTCGTGTGACAGCAATTTAGCAGGTCGGCGGTGGTCATGATCCTGAACTAAGCTCTAAGTCCGAATCCTGACAACCACAAAAGGAAGGTTTCCATGAATCACATTGCTCAATCCTGGAAGGCATTTTTAGTGACTGCAGCTCTAACGCTGCCGACCATGGCCTTCGCCGCCGACCCGGCGATGATGAAGGACGGGATGATGGTCGACCACAAGGGCATGACCTTGTACACGTTTGACAAGGACAGCGGCGGCAAGTCGATGTGTAATGACGATTGCGCCAAAAACTGGCCACCCATGATGGCACCGGCGGGTGCCACGGCCGCTGGCAAGTGGAGCGTCATCAAGCGCGATGACGGCACGAGCCAATATGCCTACGACGGTAAACCTCTTTACACCTTCGTGAAGGACAAAAAACCCGGCGACATGGTGGGCGACAAAATGAAAGACGTCTGGCACGTTGTTCACGAGTCGCAAAAGTAGACGACTCAACGCCTGTAGCCGTTGCCGACACAAAGCGTCGGCAACGGCTTGGGCGGTCAGCGAGTGGCGTAGTCCAGCACAATCCCGACAAAAATCGCCAACCCGGCCCAGTGGTTGTGCAAAAACGCCTTGAAGCAACGCATCCGGTCCTTGCCGCGGGTGTACCAGAATTCCCACGCGAAACAGCCCGCCGCCGCCAGCAATCCCAAGTGGAACCAGCCCCCGAGCTCGAATTTCGATCCTGCCAGCAACAGACACCCCAGCGCCAAGCCTTGCAACGTCAGAATGATCACCCGATCCGCATCGCCGAACAGAATGGCGGTGGATTTCACGCCAATCTTCAAGTCGTCGTCGCGGTCGGTCATCGCGTAGTAAGTGTCGTAGCCCACGGTCCACAGCAGGTTGGCGATCCACAGCAACCATGCCGCTGCCGGCAGCTCGCCGGTTTCGGCGGTGAACGCCATCGGCATGCCCCAAGAGAACGCCGCGCCCAGTACCACTTGCGGGTAATAGGTGTAGCGCTTCATGAACGGGTAGCTGAAGGCCAGCGCCAAACCGCCGAACGACAACCAGACCGTGGCCGCATTGGTGCACAGCACCAGCAGGAAACTCACGCCCATCAGCACCGCGAAGAACACCAGGGCTTCTTTGGAGCTGATCTTGCCGCTGACCAAAGGGCGCTGCTCGGTGCGCTTCACGTGGCCGTCGACCTTGCGATCCGCCCAGTCGTTGATCACGCAACCGCCCGCACGGGTCAGGACCACGCCGAGGACGAAAATCACAATGTTGGCCAGGGATGGCGAGCCTTTGCCGGCAATCCACAGCGCCCACAGGGTCGGCCACAGCAGCAGATAGATGCCGATCGGCTTGTCCATGCGCGTCAGCTGAATGAAGTCCCAGGCCCGAGGGTTCAAGCGGTTCAGGGACTTGAGCAGGCTCTGGTACATCAGCAGTTCTCCGGGTGGGCGCGGGCGGCGAGCCACAAGGTCGGCAGGAAAATTTCAGCCACCAGCACGCTCAAGGCGCCACGGTCGAACCGCGAGCGACGGCCCCACAGTTCGGGGGCCCGGGACGCCAGCGGCAGCCATTCCTGAGGATAGTGACAAACCTCGATGGCGCGACGCTGGAACGCCTGATCGCAAAACAGCAACTCACCCAACGAGCGGCTACCCAGTTCATCCATGTGCAAGCCGTCGCCCTGCAAGGCGCTGCGCGCCGCCACGCTACGGGCAAACACCCAGGCTTCGCCGTGCCCCCGCAAATACACCTCGCGCACCCAGCCTTCACTGCCTTCCTCCAACTCCAGCGCTGCACATTCGTCGGCGCGCAGCGTTTGCCAGCCTTCAAACAACGGCGTGACGCTGAAGCCGTCATTCGACAAGCGGATCAGGCGTCGGGTCAGGGAGCCTTCGTCGAACAGCCAGTCGAGGGTAGACGTGTCGGGGAGGGGCGTCAGTTGGCTTTGAGGGAGCCACAGCGGGGTAGCGGAGGGGAGTTTTGAGTGCGGCACAGTGAGTCATTATTGGCAGCAAATGAGGCGGCGAGCTTACCATGTCAGCCAGCGATTTTGATTGATCGGGGCCGCCGTTGCGCGGAACGCGCTTGCATCTGCCGGGCCCGATCAGTACAAAACGCCCCTGAGCCGGACGGCAGCGCTCCAACCATCGACCGTTCGCGCCGGCAATAAGCCTGAATCCTGAGGAAGTACCTGAATGAAAAAGTGGCAATGTGTGGTCTGCGGCCTGATCTATAACGAGGCCGAGGGCTGGCCGGACGACGGCATTGCGGCGGGCACGCTGTGGCAGGACGTGCCGGAAGACTGGCTGTGCCCGGACTGCGGCGTCGGCAAGATGGATTTCGAAATGATCGAAATCAACTAACAAAACACCAGAGGAGTAAGGAATGAACGCACCTGTCGTGATCGTCGGCACCGGGCTGGCTGGTTACAACCTGGCCCGGGAGTTTCGCAAACTCGATAGCGAAACCCCGTTGCTGCTGATTACCGCCGATGACGGACGCTCCTACTCCAAACCGATGCTCTCCACCGGTTTTGGCAAAAACAAAGACGCTGACGGCCTGAGCATGGCCGAGCCGGGTGCCATGGCCGAGCAATTGAGGGCCGAAGTGCGCACCCACACGCGCATCAGCGGCATCGATCCGGGCCACAAGCGCCTGTGGATCGGTGAGGAAGCGGTGATTTATCGCGACTTGATCCTGGCCTGGGGCGCGGAAACCGTGCGGGTGCCCATCGAAGGCGATGCGGCGGATGTGGTGTTCCCGATCAACGACCTGGAAGATTACGCCCGCTTTCGCGCCGCAGCGGCAGGCAAAAACCGGGTGTTGCTGCTAGGCGTCGGCCTGATCGGTTGCGAGTTTGCCAATGACCTGATCCTCGGCGGCTACGAGGTGCAACTGGTTGCACCGTGCGAGCAAGTCATGCCGACCCTGCTGCACCCGGCGGCGGCTGCTGCGGTGCAGGCCGGGCTGGAAAGCCTGGGGGCGCGTTTCCACCTGGGTCCGGTGCTCAACCGCTTGCAGCACGTCGCAGACGGCGTGGAAGCGCATCTGTCCGATGGTCAGGTGATTGCTTGCGACGTGGTGGTCTCGGCCATCGGCCTGCGTCCGCGTATCGATCTGGCGGCTGCGGCTGGTGTGCAGGTCAACCGAGGCGTGATGGTCGATCGCCACCTGAAAACCTCCCACGCCAATATCTACGCGCTGGGCGACTGCGCCGAGGTCGATGGGCTGAATCTGTTGTACGTCATGCCCCTGATGAGCTGTGCGAGAGCGCTGGCGCAAACCCTCGCCGGCAACCCCACCGCCGTGAGTTATGGCCCGATGCCAATCACCGTGAAAACCCCGGTCTGTCCGTTGGTGGTTTCGCCACCACCACGGGGCGCCGAGGGTGTCTGGACCGTTGAAGGGCAGGGCGCGGACATCAAAGCTTTATGCCGCGATGCCAGCGGAAAACTGCTCGGTTATGCCCTGACAGGCGCGGCGGTGATTGAAAAACTGGCCCTGAACAAAGAGCTTCCGGCACTGCTGGCGTAAATACCGGTCGTTCTGTCGGAATCACCCCTCTTTTGCCCCTACAAAGGTCGCGCCGAGACTGGCGCGGCTCTTCCGTGCGTGCCATTCTCACTCCCGTCTGCCGCAGAGTAGAGCACCTGCGGCGCTTTGGGCGCTGTTCCAACGAGAACAGCACGGACATAACAACAAAAAACCGTCAAAGGGGCTTCACTAATGCGTAAACCAGAACTCGCCGCTGCAATCGCTGAAAAAGCAGATCTCACCAAAGAGCAGGCCAACCGCGTTCTCAACGCCGTTCTCGAAGAAATCACCGGCGCTCTGCACCGCAAAGACAGCGTCACGCTGGTGGGCTTCGGTACCTTCCTGCAACGCCACCGCGGTGCCCGCACCGGCAAAAACCCGCAAACCGGTGAACCTGTCAAAATCAAGGCCAGCAATACTGTCGCGTTCAAGCCAGGCAAATCGTTGAAAGACAGCGTTAATCCGTAATTGCGGCGAACTCCCTGAATAATGGGGAGAACCGTATTGAAAAATGGGCATACCGATTAATTCGGATGCCCATTTTTTATAGGCGCTGTTCCAATGTGTATATATGCCGGGATGGACTGATTAATACACTCTGGAAAACTAATGCTCACTTGTTCGCTGTTTCAAGTCCTTCACTAATATCCCCCGATATATTAAGTGCCATCATGGCGATGGCACTTTTCTGCGTCTCCGTTGTCGCGCCTCATTCTTTTCCATGATGACCACAACCTTTCGGACGATTCCTACATTCATTGTCTTTTATTGTTGGCATGCTCTACGTCTACGAGGGGAAAATGTTGCCAACAAATCGGCGCATCCCTCTCGGGGCGCTCTGGCTCAGTGCTTTCAGGGGTTGCCGTAAGAGCGTGAATATTAAATCGGCATCGGGGAATCCCCTGTCTCATATAGGGAAACCTCTTACACGCAATAAAGCGCACTTCGTCTTGTTGTTTAATCGGATGCTTGCTAGTGGCCATCATCGTGAGTACGATGCGCGCACTTGAAAGAGCACGAACTCAATTGGATGAGACTCATCGCAGCTCTTTGATACTGTCCCGCGCCGCTGCAACTGCAATTGGCGTTCGACCGTAATCCTAATTAAAGGCCATGGATGTCCTACTCAAGCAAACTTTCCGCTCATTACCTCGAACTCGCAAAAGCCTCTGTTTCCAAAGAGAATTTCGCGGGCGAGGACGTTCGCTTTTCGAGCGAATATGAGGCACTGGAAAGCGAGCTGGCGAAAGCCTCGTCCATGCACGAAAGCGGTCAGATCGACTGGCTGAAAATCCGCGAAAACAGCGAAAACCTGCTGCGCACCCAGTCCAAGGATTTGCGGGTCGGCGCCTGGCTGACGTGGGCCTTGTACCAGCGCGAATCGTTCCAGGGCTTGCTGGCTGGCCTCGGGTTGCTGCACCACCTGTGCGAGAACCACTGGGCTGACCTTCACCCGAACAAGGCCCGCACTCGCTCCGCCGCAATCAGTTGGCTGGTGCCGCGCCTTGAGCAGGTGCTGACCGAAAACGTCGCGATAAAAGAGCAGTTGCCGATGTTCCGGCGGCTGGTCGAACACCTTGAAGGCCTCGATGCCGCTTGCACCGAGCATTTGGGTGACGATGCGCCGCTGCTGCTGCCGATCTCCCGCCGTCTGAAAAACATGGTGCAACGCGCCGCCGACAACCAGCCGGAACCCGGCGTGGTTGGCGCCGCAGTGGCCCAGGTCAAACAGGCCGCGACGCAGCTGTTCACCCCCGGCGCACCGATCGACAACGAAAAAGAAGCCCACAAGGCCCTGCGCGCCCAGCAGGAAAGTGCCCGTCCGTTGTGTGCCTGGTGGCTCAAGCAGAAAGCCACTGATCTGCGCGCCCTGCGCCTCAATCGCACGCTGCTGTGGCTGCCCATCGACGCGGTGCCCGAGCGTAACGCCGAGCAAATCACCGTGTTGCGCGGCTTGCCCGCCGACAAGCTCAAGGCCTATCAGGACCGCTACGATCAAGCCAAATACGCCGACTTGCTGGTGGAACTGGAGGCGAGCCTGGCGAAGGCGCCGTTCTGGTTCGATGGCCAGCGAATGGTCTGGGAGTGCCTCCAGGGCCTGAACGCCGAGATGGCAATGCGCGAAGTGGAAATCCACTTCGCGCTTTTGATTCAGCGCCTGCCCGGCATCATCGAATTGCGTTTCCACGACGGCGCGCCGTTCGCCGATCCGGCCACCCGCGCCTGGATCAGCGCCAACGTCATGCCGCACCTGCAAAGCGCCAGTGCGCCGCGCAAGGTTGAAGTCGCCGACAGCCAGCCAGCCTGGGAAGTGGCCCTCGAAGAAGTCCTGCCGATCCTGCGCAAGGACGGCCTCAAGGCCGCCGTGCAGATCCTCAAGCAGGGGCTGCAAAGCGCCCAGGGCGGACGCGTCCGGTTTTTCTGGCAGTTCGCCCTCGCGCGGCTGTGCTTCATGGCCAAGAAATACGAACTGGCCAAGACCCAACTCGAAACACTCGACCAAACATTACAGGACTCAGGCCTGAACGCCTGGGAGCCCGATCTTGCGCTGGAAGTGCTGCATTTACTGCATAGCTGCTGCGAGTTGTTGCCGCAGAACCATGCCGTACGTGAACGCAAGGAAGAGATTTATCGCAGGCTGTGCCACCTCGATCTCGAAGTGGTACTCGAATAGGCCCCAGGGCCACAACCGCAAGGAGAAAAGCCATGGCCAAAGAAGGCTCGGTAGCCCCCAAGGAACGCATCAACGTCACCTTCAAACCTGCCACCGGTGGTGCACAGGAAGAGATCGAACTGCCGTTGAAACTACTGGCAATCGGTGACTACACCCACCGCAAGGACGAACGCAAAGTCGAAGATCGCAAGCCGATCAGCATCGACAAAATGACGTTTGACGAAGTGCTGGCCAAGCAAGAGCTGAGCCTGACACTGAGCGTACCGAACCGTCTTCAGGAAGAAGGTGACACTGAAGAACTGGCCGTGAAACTGCGCGTCAATTCGATGAAGGACTTCAACCCGGCCTCGCTGGTCGAGCAAGTGCCCGAGCTGAAAAAACTGATGGAACTGCGCGACGCGCTGGTGGCCCTCAAAGGCCCACTGGGTAACGCGCCTGCGTTCCGCAAAGCCATCGAAGGCGTTCTCGCCGACGACGAATCCCGCGGTCGCGTACTGGGTGAGCTGGGCCTGAACGCCGCAGCCCAGGACGCCTGAGTCTCCATCAGCCTAAGGAAGCCAACACCATGAGCACTAGCGCAGCACAGCAAAAGAACAAAGAGAGTGGCGAATACAGCATTCTCGACAGCATCATCGCCGAAACCCGCCTGACGCCGGACGACGAAGCCTACGACATCGCCAAGCGCGGTGTGTCGGCCTTCATCGAAGAGCTGCTCAAGCCGCAGAACAACGGTGAGCCGGTCAAGAAAGCCATGGTTGACCGCATGATCGCCGAGATCGATGCCAAGCTCAGCCGTCAGATGGACGAAATCCTGCACCACCCTGACTTCCAGTCCCTGGAATCGTCGTGGCGTGGCCTGCAGTTGCTGGTCGACCGCACCAACTTCCGCGAAAACATCAAGATTGAAATCCTCAACGTCTCCAAAGAAGACCTGCTGGACGATTTCGGCGATTCGCCGGAAGTGATGCAATCGGGCCTGTACAAGCACATCTACACCGCTGAATACGGTCAGTTCGGTGGTCAGCCTGTGGGCGCGATCATCGCCAACTACTTCATGTCCCCAAGCTCGCCGGACGTGAAACTGATGCAGTACGTGTCCAGCGTTGCCTGCATGTCGCACGCGCCGTTCATTGCGGCTGCCGGCCCGAAATTCTTCGGCCTGGAAAGCTTCACCGGCCTGCCGGACCTCAAGGATCTGAAAGATCACTTCGAAGGCCCGCAATTCGCCAAATGGCAGAGTTTCCGCCAGTCGGAAGACTCCCGTTACGTTGGCCTGACCGTGCCGCGTTTCCTGTTGCGTAACCCGTACGACCCGGAAGAAAACCCGGTTAAATCGTTCGTGTACAAAGAAACCGTCGCCAACAGCCACGAGCACTACCTGTGGGGCAACACTGCCTACGCGTTCGGCACCAAGCTGACCGACAGCTTCGCCAAATTCCGCTGGTGCCCGAATATCATCGGCCCGCAGAGCGGTGGCGCGGTTGAAGACCTGCCGTTGCACCATTTCGAAAGCATGGGCGAAATCGAAACTAAGATTCCTACGGAAGTTCTGGTTAGCGACCGTCGTGAATACGAACTGGCCGAGGAAGGCTTCATTTCCCTGACCATGCGCAAAGGCTCCGACAACGCGGCGTTCTTCTCCGCGAGCTCGGTGCAGAAGCCGAAGTTCTTCGGCATCAGCGCAGAAGGCAAGGCCGCAGAGCTGAACTACAAGCTCGGCACCCAACTGCCGTACATGATGATCGTCAACCGCCTGGCTCACTACTTGAAAGTGCTGCAGCGCGAGCAACTCGGTTCGTGGAAAGAACGTACCGACCTCGAGCTGGAACTCAACAAGTGGATCCGCCAGTACGTGGCCGACCAGGAAAACCCAAGCGCCGAAGTCCGTGGCCGTCGTCCACTGCGCGCTGCCCAGATCATCGTCAGCGATGTCGAAGGCGAGCCTGGCTGGTACCGCGTCAGCCTGAACGTGCGTCCGCACTTCAAGTACATGGGTGCCGATTTCACCCTGTCGCTGGTTGGCAAGCTGGACAAAGAGTAAGAGGAGCCTGAGTCATGACTGGATACGGCAGCCTTTTCGAACGCCTGGGGGGCGACGCGGACAAACGCGTCGGCTGGAGCCGCGAGGTCTCCGCCATGGCGTCCGTGGCTGCCCATCTGGCCAAGATGCTCAGCACCCGTGCGGGCAGCGTGCAAACGCTGTCCGATTACGGGCTACCCGATCTCAATGACATGCGTCTGAGCCTGCACGACTCCCTGAGTCAGGCCCGTCTGGCCATCGAAAATTTCATCGAAGCCTACGAGCCACGCTTGAGCAATGTGCGTGTCATCTCCCTGCCGCGTGATCACGATCAGCTTCGCCTGTCCTTCAGCATCGAAGGCCTGCTGGAAGTTGATGGTTTCAAGCGTCAGGTCAGTTTCGCCGCGCGCCTGGATGGCAGCGGTCAAGTCAAGGTCAACTAAGGAGATTCGTATGTCCGGCAAACCCGCAGCACGTGTCACCGACCCCACCGCTTGCCCGCTCCCCGGCCACGGCACCAACCCGATCGCCGCCGGTTCCGGCGACGTCTTCTTCGACGGCCTCGCGGCCGCCCGCCAAGGCGATGCCTCGGCGTGTGGTGGTGCGATGTCGGGCGGATTGGCGACGACGGTTTTGATCAACGGCAAACCGGCTGCGACGGTGGATTCCGTCGGGACCCATGGCAACAAGGTTACAGCTGGGTCCGGGACGGTGATTATCGGGAATTCGCATTCGCCGGTGCCGTTTGTGGCGCCGTTGCCTTTGATTCTGCCTGGTTTTGATGAGCAATTTGTCCTGACTGACAAAAGCGGAGCGCCTATGGCAAACCGTCGATATCTCTTGGTCCGAGAAAATGGTCTTCAAGAAGAAGGCGTTACTAGTGATACAGGTTTGACTCATCGAGTGACGCGGCACGCGAGTGCGGAAAAAGTCGATATTTACGTTGCATCAGAGGATTGATGCAAATGACGACAGACGTGTTGGAAACATCAACAGGGATATTTAAAAAGGTTGCTTCGACCAGCAGTACTGCTACTGCGGACAGGACACCGAAACATATCGTTCTGGAAGAAGGTCTGACTGTTTATCTCGGTGGTGCTGGGATGACCGGTGGGTATATTGATGACCAGATTAAGTCACTGCGTATGGTGGGTATTAGTGGCGCAGTAGTAGGGCGTAATACTGAGGGTCAATATGCTGATGCTGTTGCTGGCGTCAATAAGCACCGTTACAGGCTTAAGAAAATTAACGGCATGTCGGACACTGGACCGTATAGCGTTGAGGCGGACTGGAGTCTGAAGTCGTTAGGCGTTAGCCGATCTTTTCCAACCGGAGGGCAATTTAATCTTATTGGTTATTCCTTTGGATCGCTGGTAGCCGCCCAATCTGCTCTTTATTACGCAGATAAAGGGCAGGCCATTGATTATCTTGTACTGATAGGTTCTCCAATTTCTGAAGAAATGCTTGGGGAAGTTAGGCAGCAATCCCTGATCGAGCATGTAGTCATTCTTGACTTGAAGGAGCATGGCGACCCTATTCATGCAGGCATGTCATTTTTTGACTTGGCTGAGCATGCTCCTTTGCTCGGCTCGCAGATGACCGAGTCCAGCGAGCGTAAAGAAGGTGTGGGACATTTTTACTACGGTATTGACGGTCCTTCAGGTGAGCAGCGCCGACTAGAGCTGGCAAAGTTCCTCTATGCACAGGGCTTGCGTTGATGGGTAGCGCAAAAACAGTCAGAGCAATGATCATCATCGCCAACGCTTTGATCGCACCGTTTGCATTGTTCGAAATTTATGCGGTTATCCGGTTCGGGTTTGCGGAGCCTTATAGTTATTTGCTTTCCGTTCCGCTGGGAATTATCTCGTTCTTGCTATTACAGTTCGCTATTGGTTATGGAGTGGTTAAAGGGTGGATGGCCTGCAGAATGCCCAGTAACTATTATTTGCTCGTGCTTTGGATAATCGGTTTGCTGGTGTTGTTCGTGCTTCCGAAGTTTTTTTCAGATGGGCCGATGTCGTGATTAGTTATGAAACTAACCCCATTCCAAAGATTGCGCTTGAGCTGCTGCATTCGAAAGATTTGGTCGTGTCGAAAATTCTTAAAATGATCAACTATTTTTATTTTTTGACCTCCGCGGTTTTTCTGTTGATGTCGTGCACTGATCCGAAAACTAAGTGGTCAATAGCTGGGGTTGATGTCTACGGAGGCTTATTTGTTTTTTGTATGTTTTTTTATATTCCGATGATGGCGTTTTCTTTTTACTATTTTGTAAGAGCGCTAATGAATTTCTTCAAATATAAACGCTCGCACGATGGCTTTTCGTTCTTGGTTTCCTCCGTTGTAGGTGTTGTTGCTCTTTACAGTTTCAATCACTGGGTGTTCAGTGAAATTTACTAACGATTCGGCGCAGAACATTCGAAAAAGCGAATGCTGCGCTAATCCAAATTTTTTCAGAGTAGCGCTCTGGTCTCCGCTCCTGGTGATGTTGGCTTTGACACTGGTCGAGCAGGGCGACGAATACGCGGCGGTTCTGGACTGGCAACAAATGCTGTTGATCTACGTTCTCTCATTCGGAATCCCGGCCTACATCGCATTTGCCCTGTGGGCAATGCGAGCACTGAACGGAAAAACCGAACAGCAGATTTTGAAAAGCGTGTGGCGCGCACCACTGACCTTCATCCCTTTTTACGCTGTCCCGTGGGTGATTTATGGGTTGGCCCATGTGCTTTTGGGGAGCCTTGCCGGGTTCCCGATGATGTTTGGCTGGCTGGCTTTTTTACCGTACCTCCTCATAGCGGGCTACGTGGTTTCCGGTCTGACAGTCGCGCTCTACAGGACAGTTTTTTCATGAGATCCACCACCAGGAAGGTACCCCGTGTCCTTTAACCACTACTACCAAAGCGAACTCACCGCACTTCGCCAGTTAGGTCGTCGATTCGCCGAGCGTAGCCCGGCATTGGCGCCTTTCCTTGGCCAGGCCGGGCGAGATCCGGACGTGGAGCGGTTGCTTGAGGGCTTCGCGTTCCTGACCGGGCGCCTGCGCCAGAAGCTCGATGACGAACTGCCAGAACTCAGCCATTCCCTGATGCACTTGCTGTGGCCGAACTACATGCGGCCGTTGCCGGCGTTCAGCATTTTGCAGTTCGATCCGTTGAAGCGTTCGGGTCCCGCGTTGATGGTCGAGCGCGACACGCCAGTCGAGAGTGTGCCAATCGACGACGTGCGTTGCCGTTTCCGCACGTGCTACCCGACCGAAGTCTTGCCGCTGGATCTGGCTGCGCTGAATTACTCGGTGAAGGGCGACGGCTCGCTGTTGAGCCTGCGTCTGGAGATGAGCGCTGACGGTCATCTCGGTGAATTGGAGCTGAGCCGCCTGCGCCTGCACTTCGCCGGCGAGCGTTACATCAGCCAGATGCTCTACCTCAGCCTGCTGCGCAATCTGGAAGGCATCGAGCTGATCCCGCTGGACGGCGCCGGCAAGCCCATCAACGGCGTCAACGGCATGCCGATGGCGTTCAAGATGCCCGGCGACCGCGTGCAGCCGGTGGGTTTCGCCGAAGAAGAAGCGTTGATCCCGTATCCGCTGAATACCTTCCGTGGCTATCGCTACTTGCAGGAATACTTCGCTTTCCAGGACAAATTCCTGTTCGTCGACGTCAACGGCCTGGACATGCTCAAGGCATTGCCGGAAGACACGCTCAAGCAAATGCGCGGCCTCGAGTTGCGCTTCGACATTCGCAAGAGCGGCATCATGCGCATGCGCCCGACGCTGGACAACGTGAAGCTCTACTGCACGCCGATCGTCAACCTGTTCAAGCACGACGCGCTGCCGATCCGCCTCGACGGCAAGCAAGACGAATACCTGCTGCTGCCCGCCGAATTCGATTTGCAGAACTGCGGCGTGTTCTCGGTGGAAACGGTCACGGGATGGAAGCCCGGCGGCCTCGGTTATCAGGAATACGTGCCGTTCGAATCGTTCGAGCACGACCCGAGCTTCGACGTGCCCAACAGCCGTCCGCATTACAGCATCCGCCAGCGTTCGTCGCTGTTGCACGACGGCCTCGACACCTACCTGAGCTTCGGCATCCGCCACACCGAAGCCCACGAAACCCTGTCGATCGAGCTGATGTGCACCAACCAGAATCTGCCCAAAAAGCTCAAGCTCGGCGACATCAGCATGGCCTGCGAAGACACGCCGGAGTTCCTGAGCTTCCGCAACATCACCCCGGCCACACCCAGTTACGCGCCGCCGCTGAACCGCGACTTTCTCTGGAAGCTGATCAGCAACATGTCGCTCAACTACCTGTCGCTGGCCGACGTCAACGCGTTGAAGGTGATTCTGGAAACCTACGACCTGCCGCGCTACTACGACCAACACGCTGAAAAAGTCAGCAAACGCCTGCTCGGCGGGCTCAAGTCGATCAAGCACAAACACGTCGACCGGTTGCACCGAGGGTTACCGGTTCGCGGGTTGCGCACCGAACTGACCATCGACCCGGAAGGGTATATCGGCGAGGGCGACCTGTTCGTTTTCGCCTCGGTTCTTAACGAGTTTTTCGCGCTTTACGCCAGTCTCAATTCGTACCACGAGCTGCGAGTAAAAAGCACACAGGGAGAGGTGTACCAATGGACACCACGTATGGGCCTTCAGCCGCTTCTTTAAGCGGGCTGACCCGAGGAATACGCGAGTACTCGCTGTTTCAGGCCGTGCTGCTGGTGGTTGACCGGCTGCGCGAGGCCCACCCGCACCTGAGCCAGGACGATCTGTACGATCAGCTCGAATTCCAGGCCAACCCGAGCCTGGGTTTCCCTGGCAGCGACGTCGATCGCGTGGAGTTTTTCCACGAGCACGGGCAGATGCGCGCGCGCCTGCGTTTCAACCTGATCGGCCTGGTCGGTTCCGGCTCGCCACTGCCGGCGTTCTACGGTGAACAGGCCCTGGGCGACAGCGAAGACGGCAACCCGACCCGCAACTTCCTCGACCTGTTCCACCATCGCCTGCAACGGCTGATGCTGCCGATTTGGCGCAAGTACCGCTACCGCGCCAGTTTCGAGAGCGGCGCGCTCGATCCGTTTTCCTCCCAGCTTTTTGCCCTGATCGGCCTTGGCGGCGAAGAGATCCGCAAGGCCCAGGAACTGAACTGGAAGCGTCTGCTGCCTTACCTCGGCCTGCTCAGTTTGCGGGCGCACTCGGCGGCGTTGATCGAAGCGGTGCTGCGTTACTACTTCAAGCACGCTGAACTGACCATCGAGCAGTGCATCGAGCGTCGCGTGGAGATTCTCGACGAGCAGCGCAATCGTTTGGGCCGCGCCAACAGCCTGCTTGGCGAAGACCTGGTGCTGGGCGAGCACGTGCGCGACCGCAGCGGAAAATTCCGCATCCACATCCGCGAGCTCGACTGGCAGCGCTTCCACGAATTCCTGCCGATCGGTTTCGGCTACCAGCCGCTGTGCGCGCTGGTGCGGTTCACCCTGCGTGACCCGCTCGATTACGACATTCGCCTGGTGCTGCGCCAGGAAGAAATCCGCGAACTGCGCATCGGTGAGCAAAACGCCTGTCGCCTGGGATGGACCAGTTGGCTGGGCCGCGAAAAAGCGGACGGCGTGGTTACCCTGGGCAGCAAAATTCATTAAGGACAGATGACCCATGATCAACGTAGACCTGCAACAACTTATCCAGGCGCTAGACGCCGAAACCCGTCGTGACCTGGAAAGTTCGGCCGAACGTTGCGTCGCCCGTGGCGGCAGCAAAATCCTCGTCGAAGACTTGCTGCTCGGCCTGCTGGAGCGCCCGCAAGGCCTGCTCGCACGCGCGCTGCAAGACGCCGAAGTGGATGCCGGCGAACTGAGCGCCGCGTTGCAATCGCGGGTCGAGCACAGCGCCTCGCGCAACCCGGTGTTCGCCCCGGAACTGGTGCAGTGGCTGCAAGATGCGTTGCTGGTGGCCAACCTTGAACTGGGCCAGAGCCAGGTCGAGCAAGCCGCGTTGATCCTCGCGCTGCTGCGCAACCCGATGCGCTACGCCGGCAGCCGCTACCAGTCGTTGCTGGCCAAGCTGAACATCGAGCGCCTGAAAGAATTCGCCCTGTCGCAGAAAGAACAACCGGCCACCGGCAAGCCTGCCGTGCCGGGCGAATCGCTGCTGGAGCGCTTCACGCACAACCTCACTCAACAAGCCCGCGACGGCAAACTCGACCCGGTGCTGTGCCGCGATGGCGCGATTCGCCAAATGGTCGACATCCTCGCCCGCCGTCGCAAAAACAACCCGATCGTGGTCGGTGAAGCCGGTGTCGGTAAAACCGCCATCGTCGAAGGCCTGGCCTCGCGCATTGCTGCCGGTGAAGTCCCGCAAGTGCTCAAAGGTGTCGAGTTGCTGTCGTTGGACATGGGCCTGTTGCAGGCCGGCGCCAGCGTCAAAGGTGAATTTGAACGTCGCCTCAAAGGCGTGATCGACGAAGTCAAAGCCTCGCCGAAACCGATCATTCTGTTCATCGACGAAGCGCACACGCTGATCGGCGCGGGCGGCAATGCCGGCGGTTCCGACGCAGCCAACCTGCTCAAGCCAGCCCTGGCCCGCGGCGAATTGCGCACCATCGCCGCCACCACCTGGGCGGAGTACAAAAAATACTTCGAAAAAGACCCGGCCCTGGCCCGTCGCTTCCAGCCGGTGCAACTGCACGAACCGACCGTCAGCGAAGCGGTGACCATCCTCCGTGGCCTGGCTCAGGTGTACGAGAAGAGCCACGGCATCTACCTGCGCGATGACGCGGTGGTGGCGGCGGCGGAATTGTCGGCACGTTACCTCGCGGGCCGTCAGCTGCCGGACAAAGCCGTCGACGTCCTCGACACCGCTTGCGCCCGTGTGCGCATCAGCCTCGCCGCCGCCCCGGAAAGCCTCGAACGCCTGCGTGGTGAACTGGCTGAAGGTGGCCGTCAGCGTCAGGCCCTGCGCCGTGATGCCGAGGCCGGTTTGCTGATCGATCACGAAGCGCTGGACGCGTTGGAAGATCGCCTGGCCACCGCCGAAGAGGAAATGGTCGCACTGGAAACCCTGTGGACCGAACAGAAAGAATTGGCCGAACGCTTGCTGGATCTGCGTCAGCAACTGGCCAAGGCCCGTGAAGCAGCAGCCGTCGAGCCAACCGTCACGGTTGAAGAAGACGCCGAAGGCACCGTGATCGAAACGCTGCCGGTGGACGAGGCGCACAGCGTTGAAACCCTGGAAGCCGCACTCAATGAAACGCACAAAGCCCTGACCGAGCTGCAGGTCAAAGAACGTCTGGTGAGCTTCGAAGTGTGCCCGCGTCTGGTCGCCGAAGTGATCAGCGCCTGGACCGGCGTGCCATTGGCTCAACTGGCCCGCGAGCACAACGCCAAAGTCGCGAGCTTCGCCACCGATTTGCGCACCCGCATTCGTGGTCAGGAACAAGCCGTTCACGCGCTGGACCGCTCGATGCGCGCCACCGCTGCCGGCCTGAACAAACCGGATGCGCCGGTTGGCGTGTTCCTGCTGGTCGGCCCGAGCGGCGTCGGCAAGACCGAAACCGCGCTGGCCCTGGCCGACTTGCTGTACGGCGGTGATCGTTTCATCACCACCATCAACATGTCCGAGTTCCAGGAGAAACACACGGTCTCGCGCCTGATCGGCGCACCGCCGGGCTACGTCGGTTATGGCGAGGGCGGCATGCTCACCGAAGCCGTGCGCCAGAAACCGTACTCGGTCGTGTTGCTCGATGAAGTCGAGAAGGCCGACCCGGACGTGCTGAACCTGTTCTACCAAATCTTCGACAAAGGCGTGGCCAACGACGGCGAAGGGCGCGAGATCGACTTCCGCAACACGTTGATCCTGATGACCTCGAACCTGGGCAGCGACCGCATCAGCGAACTCTGCGAAAACGGCGCACGGCCGAGTGCCGAAGTGCTTGAAGAAACCATCCGCCCGGTGCTCAGCAAACACTTCAAGCCGGCGCTGCTGGCGCGGATGCGCGTGGTGCCTTACTACCCGGTCGGTGGCCCGGTGCTGCGCGAGCTGATCGAGATCAAACTCGATCGTCTGGGCGAACGCCTGAACCGTCGCCAGCTGGATTTCACCTACTCGCAAGACCTCGTCGATCACCTGGCCGAACGTTGCACCCAAAGCGACAGCGGTGCGCGTTTGATCGACCACTTGCTCGACTTGCACGTTCTGCCGCTGGTGGCCGACCGTTTGCTCGATGCGATGGCCACCGGTGAAAGCCTCAAGCGTGTCCACGCGACGCTCGACGGTGGCGCCAGCGTGACGTGCGAGTTCGCCTGAGGTGGGTGTGATGTTCACTCAAGTGCCGCAACCGCTGGTGTATGCCGAAGCCTTGCTGGCGCAATTCGCCAGCCTGTCGCGCGCAGCGGACGGTGCTGCGCTGCTGGGTGACTTCGTGCGCGGGCTGGCCGAGCTCAGTGGTTGCGAATTGACGCAGCTGTACTTGCTGGACGCGACTCACACGTGCCTGGGGATGAACGCCGAGTGCCTCAACGGCATCCTGCAACCCCGGGAAGCGGCGAGCCTGCCGGCGGATTACAACGGTGAACAACTGCTGCAATTCGCCCTGTGCCAGAACCGCGTAGTGAGCCTCAGCGAGTTGAGCGGCAGCCTGCACGAAACCAGCTTTTTGCCGCCACAGGCCACGCCTTGGCAGTCGCTGTTGTGCGTGCCGCTGGTCAATCAGCAGAAAGCTGTCGAAGGCTTGCTGCTGTGCGCCAGTCGCCGGCACGTCGACCTGCAAGGCTTTGCCGATTCCCTCGCTCAACTGGGTTCGTTCGTGCTGGGCCAACTGCATCTGTTGCAGCGTTTGCGCCAGCCGGCGGGTGAGGCGAGACCGTTGAAGGCCAGCGTCCCGAGCGCCAGCGGTTATGGCCTGATCGGCAAGAGCAAGGCCATGCGCGAGACGTATTCGCTGATCAGCAAAGTCCTGCACAGCCCGTACACCGTGCTGCTGCGCGGCGAAACCGGTACCGGCAAGGAAGTGGTCGCACGCGCCATCCACGACTGTGGCCCGCGCCGTTCCCAGGCGTTCATCGTGCAGAACTGCGCGGCGTTCCCCGAGAACCTGTTGGAAAGCGAACTGTTCGGCTACCGCAAAGGCGCGTTCACCGGCGCGGACCGCGACCGTGCCGGGCTGTTCGACGCGGCCAATGGCGGCACCTTGTTGCTCGATGAAATCGGTGACATGCCGCTGTCCCTGCAAGCCAAGCTGTTGCGGGTTTTGCAGGAAGGCGAGATTCGTCCGCTGGGTTCCAACGACACCCATAAGATTGACGTGCGCATCATTGCCGCGACGCACCGGGATTTGTCGGTGCTGGTCAGCGAAGGCAAATTCCGCGAGGACTTGTACTACCGCCTCGCGCAATTCCCGATCGAGCTCCCGGCACTGCGCCAGCGCGAAGGCGACATCCTCGACCTGGCCCGGCATTTCGCCGACAAGGCGTGCTCGTTCTTGCAGCGCGATGCGGTGCGTTGGTCCGATGCGGCGCTGGATCACCTGTCCGGCTATGCGTTCCCCGGCAACGTGCGCGAACTCAAAGGCCTGGTCGAACGCGCGGTGTTGCTGTGCGAGGGCGGTGAGTTGCTGGCCGAGCATTTCTCCCTGCGCATGGAGGCCATGCCCGAAGACAACAGCCTGAACCTGCGCGAACGCCTGGAGCAGGTCGAACGCAGCCTGTTGCTCGATTGCCTGCGCAAAAACGACGGCAACCAGACCCTCGCCGCCCGCGAACTCGGCCTGCCACGCCGCACGCTGCTTTATCGCCTTGGGCGCCTGAATATCAATTTGGGTGATTTCGATGGTTAACCCCATTTTCTACCCACCAATAACTCTGGCTGGAATGCTTGCTTTGGCCAGCACATTCCCTGTGGCGAGGGAGCGTGCTCCCGCTGGGCTGGGCAGGAGCCCCAAAACCATGCGCCGCGGTGTCTCAGTCAAACCGCATTCGTTGATTTACGACTGCTGCGCAGCCGAGCGGGAGCACGCTCCCTCGCCACAGGGGATCGGCTCTAACCACCGGATTAGAGCCCCACAACCCATTTCATCTGCTTTCGATAGCGCCGCCCAACCGGGTCGGCGCTTTGTGCTTTGTCTACCCATGGAGACCCTCTGATGCCTGTTCGTCACTGGCAAGCCGTCCTGCTGACCCTCGTCGTTCTATGCGGCCTCGGCGGCTGTAGCGGCAATTACAAATACAACGACAACACCTATCGCCCATTGGGTGATCCGCAGGCGGTCAATCGCGGCAAGTGACCGCAAGGAGTATCACCATGGAACTGGTTTTCGAAATGCTGAACACCAAGCAATTCGTGCCCACGGATTTGTGCCAGAAGACCTTCAAACAGGCCGGTGGCGTGATTGGCCGGGGCGAGGACTGCGACTGGATCATCCCTGACCGCAAGCGTCACCTGTCCAACCACCACGCGTTGATCAGCTACCGCGAAGGCACGTTTTTCCTGACCGATACCAGCAGCAACGGTATCCAGGACAGCGAGAGCGGCGCGCGCCTGCGCAAGGGCGAAGCGATGCGCATCGAGCACGGCAGCGTGTACGTGCTGGGTGATTTCGAGATCCGTGCGCGACTGGTCCGCGATCCGGCGACCTTCGACGTCGAAGTCGGCCGTCCGCAAGCGGCCGGCAGCATCATTCCGGACGATGCGTTCCTCGACCTCGACCCGCTGAACGCTCTCGATCAGCAAGAGCGCGTGTATTCGGAAATCGACGAACTGATCTCCCCGAGCACGACCATTGAGGACACCCGTCAGCGCGCCGACTACGCCCGCATCGACATGGAAAGCCTGATGGTCCCGGAGCTGATCAACGCCCCGGCAGAGCCAGCCCCTGCTCCACCGCCCAAAGCGGTCGAGCGTCAGAGCGAAGGTTTCTGGGAGCACTTCGGCGCCGCGCTGGGCGTGGACCTCAAAGGCCTCGACCACGACGCCCGCGAAGCCATGGCGCTGAACGCTGCCCGCTTGCTCAAGCAGAGCGTCGGCGGGTTGCAGCAGAGCCTCCGCACCCGCAGCGAACTGAAAAACGAACTGCGCCTGGCCCAGACCACGGTGCAAGGCACTCACAAGAACCCGCTGAAATTCGCCGTCGATGCCGGCGAAGCGCTGGGCATTTTGTTGCAGCCGAACAAGCCGGGCCAGATGCCGCCCGAGCAAGCGATCTCCCGTGCGTTCCGTGATTTGCAGGCGCATCAGGTGGCATTGCTGACCGCCAGCCGCGCCGCCGTTCGCGGCACGCTGGAACACTTCTCGCCGCAGCAACTGACCCTGCGTTTCGAGCGCGACAACAAGCCGTTGCTGGCCACGTCCGGCAGCCGCTGGAGAGCCTACGGTCGTTATCACCAGGCCCTGCGCCAGGACGATGACTGGAGCGAGCGCCTGTTGGCCCGAGATTTTGCCCAGGCCTACGAAGAACAGATCCGTCTGATTTCCACCCTTCACACCGACCACCAAGGATGATGCGCATGTCTCGCTGCTCGACCGCTTTTTTCAAGACGCTGACGGCGTTCGCGGCCCTGGTGCTGCTGGCTGGCTGCTCGTCGCTGTCGCCGTATTCCCACGTCACCAAGCTCAACTTGAAGCTCACCGCCAGCGATCAGCTGAACCCGGACCTCAACGGGCGTCCGTCGCCGATCGTCGTGCGCCTGTTCGAGCTCAAGCACCCGGTGACCTTCGAGAACGCTGACTTCTTCAGCCTGTACGAGCGCGCCAAGGAATCCCTGGCCCCGGACCTGGTGGCCAGCGAAGAACTCGAACTGCGCCCGGGCGAAACCGTCGAACTCAAGCTCAGCGTGGAGGAGGGCAGCCGCTACGTCGGCATCCTCGCCGCCTACCGCGACCTGCCAGAAACCAAATGGCGCTATACGGTGCAAATCACCCCGGTGGAAGTCACCGACGCAGACCTGACCCTCGATCAGGCCGGTATTCGCAACAGCAACGAAACGCTCGCCAAGGCGGATGACTGAACATGAATTCCCATAAAGTCATTTGGCAGGAAGGCATGCTGCTGCGTCCGCAGCACTTCCAGCATAACGACCGTTATTACGAGCACCAGATGAAGACCCGCACCCAGTTGCTGGGCAGCTACACCTGGGGCTTCCTCAATCTGGAAATCGATTTGCAGTTCCTCAACATGGGCAAACTGGTGATCAGCCAGGCCTCGGGGATTCTGCCGGACGGCAGTCTGTTCGAACTCGGCGGCAACACCGAGCCGTTGGCCCTCGACGTGCCGCCGAACACTGGCAACACGCCGATCTACCTGGCACTGCCACTGGTCACCGGCAATCACATCGAGTCCCGCCGCCCGGAGCAATCCGACGTGCTGGCGCGCTATACCGCGTATGAAGCGGAAGTGGCCGACTCCAACGCCGGCGATGACTCAGCCAGCCAGGTCAGCTGTGGCCGCCCGGACTTCAAACTCTTGCTCGGTGAGCAACAGAGCGACCAGGCTTACGTGAAGCTGAAAATCTGCGAAGTGCTCGACACCACGCCCGACGGCGTGATCAGCCTCGACCCGGATTTCGTGCCGACCTACATTCAGGCGCATGCCTCCAGCTACTTGCTGTCGTGCCTGAAAGAAGTGATCAGCATGCTCGGTCACCGTGGCGACACCATCGCCGAGCGCATCCGTTCCAACGGCAAGGTCGGTGGCGCGGAAGTCGGCGACTTCATGATGCTGCAACTGATCAACCGCACCGAACTGCTGCTGCGTCACTACCTCGGCCTGGAGCAGGTTCACCCGGAAGAGTTGTACCGCACGCTGCTGACCATGCTCGGCGACTTGGCAACCTTCTCCAGCGACAGTAAACGCCCGCGTCTGGACAGCCGTTACCAGCACAGCGACCAGGGCGCGAGCTTCCGCAAACTGATGGAAGCGATTCGTCAGGTGCTGTCGATGGTGCTCGAACAGCACGCCATCGAACTGGTGCTGCAAGCGCGTCAGTACGGGATCATCGTCTCGCCGTTGCACGACCATAAACTGCTGGGCTCGGCCTCGTTCGTGCTCGCCGCCAGTGCCAACTGCGACTCCGAAGAATTGCGCCACCGCTTGCCGGCGCACCTCAAGGTCGGCCCGGTGGAGCGCATCCGCCAGCTGGTCAACCTGCACCTGCCGGGGATCAAGGTCAAACCGTTGCCGGTTGCACCACGGCAGATCGCGTTCCACTCCAACAAAACCTATTTCATTCTCGAACTCAGTTCCGAAGACCTGGCACAACTCGAGCGCTCCGGCGGCTTCGCGTTCCACGTGTCCGGCGAATTTGCCGAGCTTGAACTGAAATTCTGGGCCATCAGGAACTGACCGACATGATCAAGGACATGGAACATAACCAGGACGATAAAACCGTCCTGCTCGACCGCCAGGGCCACGGCCCTGCTTCGAGTCCGCTGACAGACTTCGCTGCACCGCCGCGCTTCGAACAGCTTGAAGAACGGATGATTTATGCCGCGCGCCTGCGCCCGGCGGAATCCTTCAACATCAGCCTCAATTCGCTGGTGGCCGCGGCGTCCGATCTGTTGTCGGAAGTGGTGCGCCTCAAGCACAGCGATACCCGCGAAGACATGTACGCGCTCAACGAGCGCCTGACTGCCGGGCTGAAACTGTTTGAAGTGCGCGCCCTGCACAACGGCGCCGAAAGCAGCCAGGTGATGGCCGCGCGTTACGTGCTCTGCACCGTGGTCGACGAAGCCGTCGTGACCACGCCGTGGGGCAACGAAAGCGAGTGGTCGCAGATGAGCCTGCTCAGCAGCTTCCACAACGAAACCTTCGGTGGCGAGAAGTTCTTCCAGCTGCTCGATCGCCTGTCGAAAAACCCGGTCAAGCACCTGCCGATGCTGGAGCTGATGTACCTGTGCCTGTCCCTCGGTTTCGAAGGCAAATACCGGGTGCAAGCCCGCGGCATGCTCGAGCTCGAAGGCATCCGCGACGCCTTGTATCGCCAGATCCGTCAGTTGCGCGGCGACGTGCCTCGTGAGTTGTCGCCGCATTGGGAAGGCTTGAACGATCAGCGCCGCAGCCTGGTGCGCATCGTGCCGGCGTGGATGGTGGTGCTGTTCACCGTGGTCTGCCTGGTGGTGATGTATTCGGGTTTCGCCTGGGTATTGGGCGAGCAACGCGAAACCGTTCTGCAACCTTTTCAGCAGCTAGATCCGGCCGCGGTCCAGCCGCAGTCGCAGCCGTAAACAGGGACGTGTGATGAAAAAGTTTTTCAAGAAAGTCGGCGCATTCTTGCGCAAGACCTGGGTCTGGACCTTGCTGGTGGTGCTGTTTGTCGCGCTGCTGGTGTGGTTTGTCGGGCCGCTGCTGGCCGTTGATGACTACAAGTTCTGGGAAGGTTCGACCTCCCGCCTGCTGACCATCAGTGTGCTGTTCCTGATCTGGGGCCTGACCATGGTCTTCGTCAGCTGGCGCGCTGGCGTACGCAAAAAGGCTATCGAAGACACCGAAGACGGCCAGGATCGTATCCGCCGTGAAGAGCTGATCGACGAAGAGCAGAAAGAACTTCGCGTGCGCTTCAAGGATGCGTTGAAAACCCTGAAGACCTCGAGCCTGTATCGCGGTCGCAGCGAACGCTGGCGCAGTGACTTGCCGTGGTACTTGCTGATCGGCCCGCAGGGCAGTGGCAAGACCAGCCTGCTGGACTTCTCGGGCCTTGAGTTTCCGATCAACAAGATCGACCGCAAGCTGACCCGCGACACCCTCGGCACCCGTCATTGCGACTGGTACTTCGCCGACCACGGTGTGCTGATCGACACCGCCGGGCGTTACCTGACCCAGCCGGATGCCGAAGTCGATGGCAGTGCCTGGAGCACCTTGCTCGACCTGCTGCGCAAGCGTCGCCGCAACCGTCCGTTGAACGGCGTGCTGGTGACCATCCCGGTTGAATTGCTGCTGGGCAACACCGAGCAGGACCTCGACACCCTGGCTCGCCAGGTGCGTGCGCGTCTGCAAGACGTGCATCAGAAACTGCATGTCGATGTGCCGGTTTATCTGGTGCTGAGCAAGGCCGACAAGCTGCTTGGTTTCGACGAGTTCTTCGATCAACTGACCCGTGAAGAAAGCGATCAGGTGCTCGGCACCAGCTTCCGCAAAGAGCAGAGCGGCACCGACGTTGCCGTTCTGCGCGCCGAGTTCGAAGAGCTGCTGCGTCGCCTGAACAGCCAGGTGATCATGCGCATGCACCAGGAGCGCGATACCCAGCGCCGTGGCCGCATCCTCGACTTCCCGCATCAACTGGGGCAGATCGGCGAGCGCCTTTGCCTGTTCGTCGACATGGCGTTCACCGGCAACCGCTACCAGCGTGTCAGCCAGTTGCGTGGTTTCTACCTGACCAGCGCCCCGCACCTGACCCAAGAGATGGACCAGACCACCGCCGGCATCGGCGCCAGTCTGGGAATGAGCGCCGGCATGCTGCCGACCTTGCGCAGTGGCCGTTCGCGGTTCATTCACCATTTGCTCAGCCGGGTGATTTTCCCCGAGGCCGACCTGGCCGGTCTGGACAAGCGCGAACGCAGCCGCATCCATTGGGGGCAACGTGCCCTTTACGTGGGCGCACTGGCGGCACTGGCGCTGTTCGGTATGCTTTGGGCCGGCGGTTTCTCCGCTAACTACGAGCGTCTGGAAAACCTGCGCAACCTGGCCACCAACTGGACTCAGCAGCGCTCGGCCCTGACCGCGCGTGATGATTCCATGGCCGTGCTCAAGACCCTCGACACCAGCTATGCGGCGACCCAGGTCTTCCCGAAAAAAGGTGACGTGTCGTACCACGAGCGTGGCGGCCTGTACCAAGGTGAAGAGGTCAACCCGGTGGTCAAGGACGCCTACGAGCGTGAGCTCGAAGCGCAGTTGCTGCCGAAGGTTGCGACGCTGCTGGAAGGGCAGATCCGCGCCAACATGAAGGACCGCGAACGCTTGCTCAACAGCCTGCGCGCGTACCTGATGCTGAACATGAAGGATCGTCGCGATGCGGCATGGCTCAAGGATTGGGTCGCCACTGACTGGTCCCAGCGTTACGCCGGCAACACTGCGGTGCAGAACGGTTTGAACACGCACTTCGAGCGTCTGCTCAAGCAGCCGTTTATCTACCCGCTGAACGATCAACTGGTGGCCCAAGCGCGTCAGGTATTGCGCAGCGAGTCGCTGGCCAACGTGGTTTACCGGATGCTGCGCGAGCAGGCCCGCAACCTGCCGGAATACCGTCTGAGCCAACACATCGGTCCGCAGGCTTCGCTGTTTGTCGGCACCGATTACGTGATCCCGGGGTTCTACACCCAGCAGGGTTATCAGCAGTATTTCTCGGTTCAGGGCAGCGCGCTGGTCACCGATATCCTGCGTGACAACTGGGTACTGGGCGAAGGCGCGGGCATCAGCGGCATGGACTTGCGTCGCCTGATGGTCGAACTGGAGCAATTGTACTTCCGCGACTACGCCAACTTCTGGAGTGAGGCGGTCGGCCAGGTTGCCCTGCCACCGATCAACGATGCGGGCGAGGGCGCCGAGCAACTGGCGGGCCTGACGTCGGCCAATTCCCCGGTGCTGCAACTGCTGGTGGAAGTGCGCGAGAACACCCGGTTCCCGGCAGAAGCCGAACCGGCTGAGCAAGCGGCTGAAGCCGCTGGAGCACTGGCCGATCAGAAAGGCAAATTGGGCAAGCTGGGCAAACTGGCGTCTGCCGCAGCGGACCAGGCTTCGGAGATGGCGGCGATCAAAAACCTGCCGGATACCGCGAAGAAATCCCTGCAACGCCGCTTCGAACCGTTGCACCGTCTGCTGGATGACAACAACGGCCCGGCCGCTGATTTGACCCCGGCACTGACGGCGCTCAACGACCTGCAACTGCAACTGGCGAGCCTGGCGCGTGCCAGTTCCCCGGATCAGGCCGCGTTCGAAATGGCCAAGACTCGCATGAGCGGCCAGCGTGATGCGCTGAGCAACTTGCGCAATGCCTCGAACCGTCTGCCGCGTCCGGTCAGCGTGTGGTTCAACGTCCTGGCCGAAGACACCTGGCGTCTGGTGCTGAACGATTCCTACCAGTACCTGAACCAGCGTTATCAGAGCGAGCTGTACAGCTTCTACGGCAAGGCGATCAACAAGCGTTACCCGTTCAGCGCCCACAGCACCAGCGACGTCGCGATCAGCGACTTCCGCGAGTTCTTCAAGGCGCAGGGCATCAACGATCGCTTCTTCGAGACCTACATGCGTCCGTTCGTCAGTGGCGATCCAGGCAATTACCGTCTGCGTTCCATCGACGGTCACAGCATGCCGATCTCCAAGGTCTACCTCGACCAGATGGCCGCGGCCCAAGTGATCCGCCAGAGCTTCTTCTCGGTCAACCCGGCCGAGCCGCAAGTGCAGTTCAAACTGGAGCCGTACACCCTCGACCCGGCTGTCAGCCGTTCCGAGTTCAAGTTTGGCGACAAGACCATCGAATACCGTCACGGCCCGATCGTGCCGGTGTCCTTCAAATGGCCGACCGACGCTGAAGACGGTCGCACCAGCCTGGTCCTCGACAAAATGGCTGGCCGCCCGATCGGCATCGAGAAGAACACCGGCCCGTGGTCGCTGTTCCGTCTGTTCGACCTGATGCAGACCGAGTACCTGAACGGTCGCGACGTGATGGTCCTGAAAGCTGACGTGGGTGGCCTGCGCGCCAATTACCTGCTCAGCAGCCAGCGCACGCCGAACCCGTTCGACATGGGCGTGCTGCGCACCTTCCGTATGCCGGTGCAGCTCTGATGCTGGTTGCCAGTCCCTGGCGCAGCGCTGCGCGTACCGATCCGGGCAAGGTTCGGGCGCGCAACGAAGATGCTTTCCTCGACTGTCCACAGCAGGGGCTGTGGGTGGTCGCGGACGGCATGGGCGGTCATCAGGGTGGCGACATCGCCAGCCAATTGATCGTCGCCAGCCTGGCGGAATTGCCGGTGCAGGACGACTTCGACGAACGACTCAAAGGTATTCGCCAGTGCCTGCACTGGTTGAATCGCCGCTTGGGTCAGGAGTTGACCGTCACCGCCGGGCGCCATGACAGCATCATGGGCAGCACCGTGGTGGCGCTGCTGGTGGAAGGCAATCGAGCGGCCTGTATCTGGGCCGGCGACAGCCGTTGCTACCTGTGGCGCGGCCAGCGTTTGTATCAGCTGTCCAAGGACCATTCGCTGCAACAGCAACTGATCGACGAGCAAAACATGAGCGTCGAGGACGCCCGTGCGCATCCATCGGCCCATGCCCTGACCCGTGCGGTCGGGGCGGCTGATGTGCTGACGCTGGACGTGCTCGAACTCGAGGTCTACCCCGGCGATACGTTTCTGTTGTGCAGCGACGGTTTGTACCAAGGACTCAGCAGCGATGCCTTGGGCAACGCCCTGAGCCTGACCGCGCCGCACGTTGCGCTGGAGCGTCTGTTCGATGGCGCCTTGCGTGGCTCGGCCCGGGACAACCTGACTGCCGTGGTGATCCGACAATGACCCAACTCATGCCGCCGCTCGACGACCTGCTGGTGACCGACGAGGAAGCCAATAACCTGACTTACTTTGCGTTCGCCAAGTCGCATAAAGCTGAGCCTGCGCTGGCGCCAACCAAGGCCAGCATCGGCGAAATGCCCGACGTGCTCGCAGGCCGTTACCGCATCGAGCGTCTGCTCGGTGCCGGCGGCATGGGCGCGGTTTACCGCGCACGGGACTTGCTGAGCGAACAGTTCGGCGATCCCGACCCTTATATCGCGCTGAAAATCCTCAGCGAAGAATTTGCCGAATCGCCGGACGCCAGCGCCTTGCTCTACAGCGAGTTCGCCCTGATCCGGCGCCTGCGCCACGACAACGTGCTGCGCTTGCACAGCTTTGAAGTGGACACCGATTGCCAGCGCGCCTTCATCACCATGGAACTCATGCGTGGGCTGACCCTGGACAAATTACTCTGCGAGCGCCCCCTGGGCCTGCCGTGGAAAGAACTGCGCGACATCGCGCTGCCGCTGCTCGACGCGTTGGCCTACGCCCACGCTCGCGGCGTGCTGCACGGTGACATGAAGCCAAGCAACGTGATGCTCAGCGAAGAAGGCGTGCGCCTGTTCGACTTCGGCCTCGGCCAGGCTGAAGAGGGCATCCTGCCTGGCTTGCCACACCTGAGCCGCGACCGCTTCAACGCCTGGACCCCGGGCTACGCCGCCCCCGAACTGCTTGAAGGCCAACCGCTGTCGGCCAGTGCAGATGTCTACGGCGTGGCCTGCGTGCTCTACGAACTGGCGGGCGGCAAACACCCGTTCCGCCGCTTGCCGTCGACCGAAGCCCGCGACGGCCACCTCGAACGCGAACTGCACGCTCCACGGAATCTACCGAAACACTGCTGGCCAGCCCTGCGAACGGCGCTGGCTTTCGATGCGGCCAAGCGCACCATCACCGCCGCCCAACTGCGTGACGCCCTGGGCGCCACTTCGTCTTTGCTGCAACGCCTGCGACTGCGGGCGTAACGGATGACTACCGAACAGGGAGCAAGCAATGTTCAACTCAGCTAACGAAACCCACTTCAGCCTCACTGTTGAAGACTACGTGGGCGACCTGCAAGTGCTGTCGTTCACCGGCACTGAAGGCATCAGCCAGCCGTATCGCTTCGACCTCGAACTGGTCAGCGAAAACCCCGATCTGGACCTGGAAAAACTCCTGCACAAACAGGCGTTCCTGGCGTTCGATCCACAGGGTTCCGGCATCCACGGCCAGATCTACCGCGTCGCCCAAGGTGACGCCGGCAAGCGCCTGACCCGCTACAAAATCTCCCTGGTGCCGCAACTGCAATACCTGCATCACCGCACCAACCAGCGCATCTACCAGCAGATGTCCGCGCCGAAAATCATCGCGCTGATCCTCGACGAACACGGCATCAAGGGCAACGCCTACCGCTTCCAGCTCAGCCAGCCGTGCCCGGATCGCGACTACTGCGTGCAGTACGACGAAACCGACCTGCACTTCGTCCAGCGCCTATGCGAAGAGGAAGGCATTCACTACCACTTCCAGCACAGCGACAAAACCCATCTGCTGGTCTTCGGCGACGACCAGACCGTATTTCCGAAGCTCGGCCAGCCAACCGCGTATGTGCAAGGCAGCGGCATGGTCGCCGACGAGCCCGTCATCAAAGGCTTCAAACTGCGCCTCGAAACCCGCACCGGCCGCGTCACGCGCCGCGACTACGATTTCGAAAAACCGCGCCTGCAACTCGAAGCCGCCTACAAACCCGACGGCGAAAGCACCGAACCGGATCTGGAAGATTACGACTACCCTGGCCGCTTCCTCGACCGCGCGCGCGGCAAATTCCTCAGCCAACGCGCCCTCGAACGCCACCGCGCCGACTACCAGCAAGCCGAAGGTCACGGCGACCAGACCAGGCTGATCAGCGGCCACTTCCTGGAAATGTCCGACCACCCGCGCACCGAGTGGAACGACCTCTGGCTGCTCACCGAAATCGTCCACGAAGGCAAACAACCGCAAGTCCTCGAAGAGTCCGTGACCAGCGACACCACCGACAACAAAGATGACTTCCACCAGGGCTACCGCAACCGCTTCCTCGCCACCCCATGGAACGTCTTCTACCGCCCCGCGCTGGAACACCCGAAACCCCGCGTCCTCGGCAGCCAGACCGCCATGGTCACAGGGCCCAAGGGCGAAGAAATCCACTGCGATCAGTACGGCCGCATCAAAGTGCAATTCCACTGGGACCGCGAAGGCCAGGCCGACGACAAAACCAGTTGCTGGATGCGCGTGTCTTCCAGTTGGGCCGGGGATCGCTACGGCGCCATCATCATTCCGCGTATTGGGATGGAAGTGCTGGTGACGTTCCTTGAAGGGGATCCCGATCAGCCGCTGGTGATCGGGTGCCTGTACCACAAGGAAAACCAGGTCCCCTACGAATTGCCGGCGAACAAAACCCGCACCGTCTTCAAAACCCTCAGCTCCCCGGGGGGCGGTGGGTTCAATGAACTGCGCATTGAAGACAAGAAGGGTGCGGAGCAGATCTTTATTCATGCCCAGCGGGATTGGGATGAAAACATTGAGCACGACCAGAAGATTCGCGTCGGCAATGAACGGCATGACACGGTGGTGAAGAACACCTACACCGAGCTGAAAGCCGAAGAACACCGCACCACCATCGCCGACCGCAAGGTTGAAGCGCGGCTGGATGATCACCTGACGATTGGGCAGAACCAGCACGTGAAGCTCGGGACTGCGCAGCTGACTAGTGTCGGGAAAGAGATTCATCTGAAGGCTGGGGCGAAGATTGTTATTGAGGCTGGCAGCGAACTCACCATTTTGGGGGGAGGGAGCTTTATCAAGCTGGATGCCGGTGGTGTGACCGTTGTTGGGCCGGTGGTGAAGATTAATGCGGGTGGTTCGGCAGGGAGCGGGACAGGGATTGGAATTAAGCCGCCGGTGTTGCCGGGGGCTGCGGATAAGGATAAGGCGGGGAGTTTGATGGATCAGGCGTTGGGGAATGCTGTGCCTGAGAAGGTTAAACCAACTGTCGATTACCCGTTCTCGTTATGAATGGACGTATAAGCATCAATATGAACAAGGATTTTTCAAAATGATCATTAGCCCTCCCTTTATTCCTGCCCCAGTTGCGGGAGAAACCGACGAGGCATTTCTGGCGCGCGCTATGGTTGGTGGTGTTCCTGGCGATGGTGGTTATCCGCTTAGCTTTGATCTTAATTGGCATGGAGGCGTCCATCTCACTGCTCCCCAAGAGGGCGGGCGAGCATTGCCCGTGAGAGCAATTTGCGATGGGACATTGGTGTATTTCCGCGATTCGATTCCTGAAAACGCAGATTCGGCCCATCCGCTAAATTTCCGAGGGGGATGGACCGATAAAGGTTGTGTGGTTCTGCGTCATGAGACCGAAATTGGCGAGGAAGCACAGTCAAAAGTAGTCTTCTATTCCATCTATATGCACCTATCGAAGATCAGTCTGAATAGCCCACAGATAGGAAAAGTGATCAGCAGAAAAGACTCCATTGGTGAAGCGGGCAGCATTTACGGAAGCAAAGGGCGGATCCATTTTGAAGTTATTGCAGATCAAGGTCAGATAGCCAATTTGACGGGAAGGGACACACTCGATCTCAAATATCAAACGCAAAACGGGCGAAAAAATAGTTGCTGGGGAGATATGTACTTTTTCGTACCACCGGAAGTTTTGCTTTACAGCGCTCCTCCTAATGACCGCCGGCAACCGTTGAACAGTGCTGCGGTAGCCTATAGACCTCCGGCCATGCCCACGACCGTACCGATCCAAGAAGGTGGCAGCACTGCATCCTCTTCAGATCCTTCCGCTACAGTGGACGGATATGAACCTGCGGTAGCATCCATGCTTCAAGAAGGTATCTACGTGCGCATGCGTTACGAAAAGGGCGAATGCAATTTGACTTCCTTTTATTTGAGTGGACAGGAAATTGGCAGTCAACCAGAGGAGGCTGCGTATGCGTACAAACTTTACGACAAGGCTAAGCAGTACTACCCGCAGTCTCCGAGTGCTGGATATGAGTTGCTACGGTTTGGGCGTGTACTAGGACCTGATACTCTGCAGCCTGTTGATGCCGCGCACTGGCGCCAAATCAAGTTTCCGGGTAAGGCAGGAGAGCAGAGTAAGGCCGGTTGGGTGAACTTGAATGCCGACAGTGTGACCAAATTCAGCGATGCCGATTTTCCTCATTGGCAGGGGTGGCGTTTAGTTAGTGATGATACGGACACAGATAGTCATTGCCAGTCAGATTACATTAAGAGTCTCCTAGGTTTGGGGACGAACACCGTTAAACATGAGGATGGTGATGCTATTAGTATTGCGTGCTCACCAGGTTACGCAGTTCTTTCAGATGAAGAAAAACAAAACTTGTCTGAGCGTTACACAAATGAGCGCCAGTTGAGTATGTCTCGATTACGCTCGGGTGACACACAGCAACTTCTAAAACGCCTTATATGCAAGTTTCCGACCGAATGGACGGCGAACGACTTTGATACCCGTTATGGCTGGTTGCTGAAAGTTGCGGATGGTGGGCCGATGCCGCAGGAGCAATATGAAAAAATAAAAAACCATCAAAAAGAGTTGGCATTCTGGGAAGAAGCTAATTTGACGGGTATCGAAAGCAAACATTGGCACTTCCCTCCGCTTGAATTTATTCGTGTATTCAGATCGTGCGGTTGGCTTAGTAGTGAAGAACTGGCAAGTGTCCTTAAACCTTCTGATGCACTTGGAAGACAACGTGCTGCTGGCTTAAGAATTCAAATGAATAGGATGCTTTCGAAATATTTGATCAGCAGTTCAAAACTTAGAATGGCTCATTTTTTCTCTCAAGTGGGAATAGAAACCGGATGGTGGAGATACCGAGAGGAAATCGGCGGTACACGTTACTTTCGAACAATGTATGAAGTTATCACTCCAGCTGAAGCAGGCGAAGATTATGATAATGCCGTTACTAGAGTACGTAATCTACCATCCGGTCGAAGGCCCGTAGAACTTCCCAACCCTGGACCAAATCCAAAGCCAACCATTAACCGAGCTGGTTATATGACTTCGCGTCCTGGCCAAGTATTAACTAAGGCTGCTGGGATGGGAAACGGAGCTGCTAACGCCGCAAATGGTGGTATGGCAGGCGATGGTGATAGATTTCATGGTCGTGGATTTTTGCAAATTACCGGAAGAAAAAACTACACGAGCTATGAAAAGTACCGTGGGAAAGATTTCACAACGGATCCCCATTCGGCACTTCTAGCCACAGATGATTACAATGCTTGCGATGCATCTGGTTTCTTTTGGGTGAGGGAAAAAATCAGTAAGCACGCGGATAGTGGTCCCACCCCATCTGTTTCTACTGTAGTCGGTTCCGTCATTAATAGAGGTAACCCCAATAGTACTCCAGAACATAATGCCGAAAGACAAAATGCACTTGTGCCTATGTGGAGCGTGCTAAGTGACAAAGTATAGAATTAACTTCTCTGTGTTAGGTTTGTTCTGTGTCGTTCTTTTTTCGATTTCAGCATGTGCTGAGGAGCGGCATTGTGAATTTGACGATTTGCGATTTAAACTTAAGCTTGTCAGTTGTACGCCGAAAGACGGCCTGAATATACTGAAGTTGGCGCCATCTGGTCAGCCTTCTTATGAAACGAATCTTGAAAACTTACCAACGTATATTGTAAGTGGAGATGATTTGGGTTTGGTGTTGAAGGCTGTGGGGGATGGAACTCAGTCGCGATACAATAATTTTATTGAATTGCCCTATCCAGAAGCAATTCTGCACTACGATGATGCTTCCGCTGCGGCGAAACTGAAGTTTGCGGAAACAGGCTGGAAGTTGTTGGATATGAAGGATGTCGTATATGAGGGACAAGGTGGAGAGGAAGGAGCAGGCGTAGTTTGCACTACTCTCGAGAAGCAGGTAGATTCAAATTATGTAGTTGTTTCGCAGTGCAATGCATTTTATGAGGCTGATATATCTGATTTAAAAATATTGCTTGGTTCGATAGAAAGACGTAAATAGGGGGGGCAGTAAATTTATTTGGTCTCAGTCATTTTTTAGTCTTGTCGAATGGAATTGATTTTTGTGATTAGGGATAAAGGTTTTCTCTTGTGGGTTGCATTGTTTGTTTGCTCATCTGCTAGCTCAGCAAGTTTTGATTGTAGTAAGGCGTCAACAGAAGTAGAAAGAAATATCTGCGGTACTCCGTCTTTGTCCACGCTAGATGAACAGCTAAGCGCTGCTTTTAAACCATTGAAAAATAAACGTACGTTTCAGGTTATTGAAAGCGAATGGCTTGAGACGCAGCGTAACACCTGCGAATCAACCGAGTGTCTGGAAGACGCTTATGATAAACAAGTTAGTTTTTTAAAACCATTGCCAGAAACTGCTCCTGTTACTGAGAAAGATATAAAACTTCTCCCGGCAGACAAAATATATGCACAGAGTTCTCGCTCATGGAAAACCGTGGAGTTAACGGGGCTTCCAAACGAGAAAGGCGTCACTGAGCGTTATCTTCTTTCCGCAGAAATGCTGTCAGGGATGTTGCACGTCATCATTTTCGAAGGGCACTACGATATACAGTTGTCTGCTTATAGGGGGAATCTGTATGAATATGTGGATAAAAACCCAATTACACCACCCATTGTTTATACCATAGCTAAAAATATCGGATTCGATGGGGCACTAAATTTAGGCGGTAATGACGAGGGTAAAAGGTTTGCCGGAATTTTAAATGGGTCTTTTTACTATCGGGAGCAGATAACTAGGAATCAGCAGAAAGGAATGGTTTACAAGCTGGGCTCGAATTCACAACCGAAGGAGACTAGTTTGCTAATTCAGCAGTGGTCAAATAGCACTGAACACGCCATAGGCGGGGTGCTATTCGGTAGCATTGAGATGTTTGGGCCTATAAAGGCATATTATTCGCACTCCTCTGGAGAGGAAACTATTGCGCCTGTCAATACGCCGGGAAATGACTGGTATATTCACAGTCCGATTTGGAGTAAGTCGCGCCCCATTTTTTATTTTAAGAACGGCAGCATAACAATCTGGCGTGCCAATATTTTAGATAAGACACTTACCAAGATAGTTAGTGGAGATGGTGAGGATTTGATTCAGAACCCTACGCCGGTAGACATTAATGGCCGCGAGGCTATTGTGTACCTTCATGGTCCTCTTCTGAAGATTGCTATCGCACCAGATGAATAGCGCCAATAAATAAATCCGTCCCCTTTTCGCACGTGCTGGAAGGTTCCATGTTAACGGTCGCTGTTAAAAGCGATGAGTGCCACCGGCAAGATACAAAAAATTCCACAGCGAGTCGTCGAGTGATCCGTAAATCAGGGACTGAAAAATTGAACATGTTTATCCGGCTTGTCGCGTTGTCCTTGGGACTTCTGTCCGCTTCATTCACGTTCGCTGACGATAATTGCAGAGTGATCTCTTCAAGTGCGCAAGTCGATCAATGCGCCGAAACCGCTCGCAAAGACGCCGACGCGAAACTCAATGCCAGCTACAAAAAACTGATGGCGCGATTTGAGGCTCAGCAAAAGCGTGATACGGAACAAGGGAAAGCGTTCATGGCTATTGCCAGAGATTCCCAGCGGGCCTGGATCAAGTTGCGAGACACCACTTGCCCGCTTGAAGCCATGGATATCGAGCCTGGTACAGCGGCGCATGCCACGACGATCAATAACTGCATTACCAGAATGAGTTTGGAGCGTGCCGTTTATCTGGACGGGATCGTGACGGATAGGTCGGGCGACTTGCTCGATCTTAACAAGGTGTTTACGGCGGGCTCACAACGCTACGGTGATGTTGTGGCTCGCTATGTGACTACCTTCGGCAGCGTTTGCCTCAACGCCCAGATCCTTGCGCCTGACGGCGGCTGGAGAGTACTGTCATCTGCGCGGTTCTGCAGCTTTGACGGCAAATCGTTTTGGGATGGTTATTCCTATGCCGGGTTCGAAAACCTTGAGTTTCATGCGGACGGGTTGCACGTGACGCTCAGCTTGTCGGAACTTCGTGGCAATGGTGAGGAGCGTCGTGCCTGTGTAATTCCGATTCAGGACTCGCAAATCAAAGAGCTGAAATGCGGCCCGCCTGAATCCATGTAAGTACAAGCAAAGATATTAATTGTTCGATTCGTGTATCACCAAGGAAGGTAGCTGAAATTGGAAAGGCTTTTAAGGTATGTCTGCGTGCTCGGACTCATGGTTGGCTTACCAACTCAACCGGCATCGGCAAGCGACCCGCAAACCATTGGTGAGCTGCATCCGCCTGTAGTGGCATCCGTGGGCGATCAAAAGATCATGGTGTACTTTTTTAAGAACAATCTGAAAGATCAGGCGACACACGTTCACGTTCCTGACGCCGAAATTTTCTACTCACCAGTAAACGCAACGAAGCCAACGCTGAACTATGTGTGGAAGCTGGAAGATGAGCAGGTTGTGTCGGTGTTTTTCTTCGAGCGAAAGACCCCGGAGCGGGCGGGGAAATCCATGTTTGTGCTGGGGAAAAGCAAAGAGTCGTACATTAGCTTCGAGGGCTTTTCCTATTCAGTATTAGAGCTGCCGCTCATTAAAAACGGCGACCAGTTGTCTTTGAAGTTTTTTCGCGGTGATCCTTCAGATCCTGAATTGCAGAACTGTCGCGACGGTAGAGATCTGGAGAAGGGGGTAGACGTGGTATGCGCTTACAAGGACGCGGCGAGTATTAAAAAGCGTTTGGCAGCACTTGATGGAAAGGCTGTTGCAGATCAAAAGCGGGAGCCCGGTCGTCGCATTGGTATTCAACAGTGACCACGGTAGTTCAGAGGCTTTCGGTCGTAACGCTGACGGACAACACCGCTAAAGGAATGATCGATTTGAAATCTTTGTCTGTGTTTTTTATTGCGTTGTTGCTCCTCTGCCCGATGGCGGCTTACAGCGAAGTCACAACTGAGGTTTCTTGTTTTCGTTCGCTAGAAGGCAAAAACATCAATTTCGAATTCAGAACCTATTACGACTCGGTCATCAAATGGGGAGGCGCCGGGGTTAGGTATAGCAAGTCGAAGAAGGCCATTCCTCTCGTCTATCGGAACACTGAGGAAGAAGTCATGACGGAGGACGGGCCGTATCAGTTCACGACGACTTGGGTGGAGGTTTCTGACGGTGTGCTGACGGGGGAGTATGAAAGGGCAACTCAGGGGGCTCGGGTAAACTCGATGTACTACACGAATTACAAATCCGGTAAGAAGTATTCGTTCGATCAAGATATCAGCATGGAGGCGTCACCAGAGGCAGGCTGTCAGTGGTGAGTCGAGATCATCAAGAAAGGGGACTCAACGTCCCCTTTTTTTATCCCGTGGCTCCGTTACACCTTCGCCCGATGCTCCGCCGGATTCGGCGAATCAATATGATCCAGTGCTCGCTCCACCAACAACCGGACCCCATCCGCCAATCTGCTTAGCGCCAAGGCTAAGGAGCGTCGTGCTCCGTCCACGTCGTCGGCCAGGTTGGCGGCGATGGCGCTGATGGATAGCAGGTCTTCCGAGGCGTTGGCCAGGAGGGCTTCGGTGTCGATATCGGGGGAGACGGCGAAGAGGTTGCCTTTGCGAGGCTTGGGTTTGTCGCCGGGTGGTGGGGCGAAATGGTGGTTGAGGGCGCGTTCGGCGGCTTCGTGGAGTTTCTTCGAATCGAGGGATTCGTAGGGGGAGGTGGCTTCGTTGGCTGGTGGATTCGGTGTTGGCTTGATCATTAGTAATTTCCGATATGTGTTTTAGATGTAGCTGTCTCCTCTTCGCTTGCATTCGAATAAGGGTGGCAGCCGTGCGCAGGTGTGCAAGACCGGGCATATCGGACCCCGGCAGACCCCAAAGGGACCTCCCACGCACAGCCGCCATGAAGTATTTACATCGAGCAGAAAGACGCTTGATGTTCGGTTTGGCGACCGTGCGGCGATATGTACCGGACTTGCACGTCCGTGTCACCGATTTTGCGGTAACGAACAAAGACTATCGGTGAAGCCAAAGGCTGCCTAGTTCACGAACAGCACCACGTGTTGAAGGAAATATCCGAGGGAGTCGAGCGTAGAAAGATCAAAATCTTCACGCTTTTAAACACCCTCGTTTCGTCAATGACTTGGTAGTCATCAGCGTCAAAAACCACGGCATCTTCTTCTATCGCTGCACAACAGTGGCGTTCTCGCTTGAAGCCGCTACACTGCGCCGGCCGTTCACTTTTCTCTTGAGGCTGTGCGCATGAAATTTCGTTTTCTTCTGTGGATGCTGGGTTTGTTGATGGGTAAGGCCAGTCGGACTAATCCTGCGTTTCAGCAGCAGTTGGGTGACAAGGAATTGGTGTTCCAGCTACAGACCCTGGACGGGAAGGTGGCGCGGCATTTCTTTGTGAAGGATCAGCGCATTACCAGCAAGTCGGGCGTGTATGCCGAGCCGGCGTTTGCGATTGCCTTTAAAGACGCAACGTATGGCTTTGCCACGATGCAGGCGAAGAACAAGCAGTTGGCGTTTATGACGGGGATTCAGGACAAGTCGATTCAGATCAAGGGCAATCCGGCGTTGGTGATCTGGTTTCAGGGGTTGACCAAGTATTTGAAGCCGAAGAAGAAGCCTGCTGCTGTTCGTTGATAAATCCAGTGCTGGCTCACGCTGTCATCATTTAGGCTCAAGAGGACAATAGAACTGTCAGTTTTTACAGGCGCGATAGGGTGACTGTGAATGCTCTACTTGGGGGAGGGAGGTCCATAGCGGATTCCACTCACCTTGATGGAGCAAGATCATGATCCAGCTGAAACCAGCCAACTCAGGAAGCCTCGATCCGACATTTAACGGTTCTGGTGTTTTGGACTTTCCGCTCTCTGAAGTGTACGGATTCCCCGATGCGGTTCTCCCATTGGATGACAACAAAACGCTTGTTGTCATGAGGCCTACAGCGTTCAACGTTCCGGTCATAGTTGCGCGGCTGAATGAAGACGGGACGCTGGATCGCTCATTTGGCACTGCGCAGCGTGGCTTTGTTGAAGTGCCTTTCGAAGATAGTGACATCTATGTATTCGGGCTCACGCCTCTGGCTAATGGTGGGTGGCTGATCGTTGGCCAATACATATCGTTCAGCGGTGGCGGTTTGCTCATCGTGCGGCAGTTTCAGGATGGCCGACTGGATACGTCCTTGAATGGCGATGGAAAACTCTTCATTCCTTATGATGATTTGGGTAGTCCCCAGCACAGTGGGGTGACGCTGGAGGTTGCTGGCCGCCATGGCGAAAAGACGTCGGCAGGACGCTCCCGGGTCTCTGGCCACAGCGGAGTCTCCGTGGTTGAGCAGTCGGATGGCAAGATCGTGCTGGTCAGTTCCGTTATCAACACTTCCGGAAAACCGAAGGGGATTGTGCTGCGGCGTAATTCAGACGGCTCGCCCGATCTGACGTTCGCCGGGACTGGCTCCGCGATTGTCGAACTCCCAGGTGTCGAGCATGAATGGAGCGGTGCCGAAGGTGTTGCGGTTCAGGCAGACGGCCAGATATTGGTGACTGGCATGTACGTGAAACAGGACGAATCCATGGGAGCCTTCGTAACTTGCTTCAACTCACTGGGACAAGTAGACCGCACGTTTAATGGCGGCCTTGCGGTGACCATTCCGAGTCCTCGCTGGATGATGTTGAGCGCCATCACGGTTAGAGAAAGTGACGGCAGGATTGTTGCGGTGGGGAATTCGCGAGAGAAGGACGTTCAAAACGGGGTGATCGTCGTTTTAAACAAAAGTGGGTCCTACAATCTTCCTTTTAACAACGGACGGGCCCTTTTTTCTGAGTTGGTGCCGCAGGGGCAGGATTGGGCGCGCTGTGCGTTGCACGCCAATGGATCAATCAGTGTCACCGGAAGCACCGGGCAAGGCTTCGTCTCTGAGGAGATGGCAGTGGTGACGGCGCGTTATCTTTCTGACGGCTCATTGGACATGACATTCAATGCCGGTAAAGGCTTTGCTGTTTTTGACGGTGAGAAAGGATTTGAGCACGCTTTGGACATGGCATTAATGGCTGATGGACGCATTGTTATTTGCGGAAGCTTGTGGGGAGACGGTGAACCTTTGCCGAGCTTTAAGGGCGGATGGATGTTGCGCTATCTGGCTTGATTCACTCAGATAGACCGAGTTGGATTCTTCGCGGGCAAGCCTCGCTCCTACAGGGATTGCGTGAATCCTATGGGAGTGGGCTTGCCCGCAATGCTTTTAGGCTTGGCTGAATTGCGAAGCCAGTTCGCGCAGCAGGACTTCGGCTTCGAGGACTTTGCTGACGACGTCGTTGGCTTTGTCGCGAGTCAGGCCTACGCGTTCCAGCAATGCGTCGGGGATGTCTTCGTCCGGACCGGAGCCGATGCCGCGGCTGCGCAGCAGGCGTACGGCCAGGCAGACGAGGTTCGGGTATTCAGCGTAGGCACCGTCGTAGCTTGGGTCGTGCTGGAAGCGCAACGCAGTGGCCAGTTCGTCGGGCATGTCCCAGTAGCGCATCAGCCACGAACCAATTTGTTCGCGGCTGATGCCGAGCAGGTGTTGCTCGACGTAGCTGTGGCACAGGTGCGGGTTAACTTCCAGGTGACGGCAGATCAGCGAGAAGTGCGGCGGGAAGACGTGGGCCAGCAGCAGGTAGCCGAAGTTGTGCAGCAGGCCGGCGAGGTAGGTCAGGCCGGCTTCCGGGCGCTGGGCGCGGGGCATGGCGCGGGTCAGGCCTTCGATGACGGCGGCGGTGTAGATCGATTGCTGCCAGTACGGCGTGGTGTGTTGCGGGTGGTCTTTGGGCAGGCTCAGGGTTTTGCCCAGGGCCAGGCCCAGGGCCAGGTTGATCACCAGGTCGAAACCCAGGACGCGCACGATCGCGTCTTCCACTGAACGAATTTTGCCCGGCGAGGCGTAGTACGGCGACGCGGCCCAGCTGACGACTTGGGCGGCCAGCGCCGGGTCGGTTTCGACCACGCCGGTGATGTCGTCGATGGTGGCGTTGGGGTCGACGCGCAGCTTGATGATTTTCTGCGCGGTCTCGGCCAGCGGCGGAATCTCGATGGTGGCTTCCAGGCGTTGCTGGATGCGTCGTGCGGTGAACGCCTGGACGGCCTGGGTGATTTCCTCGCGGTCATCGTCGGGGCGGTCGAGGTTGGGGCGGATGCTGGTCAGGTTCTCGCCGAAGTTGGCGGCGCTGGCCTTGGTCAGCATGCTTTTGAAATCTTCGCTGGTGATTTCCAGCAGCAGGCCCGGCTCGCCCGAGTTGATCAGCAACTTCGGTTCGCGCAGCAGGCTTTCTTCGTACAGGCACGGCGAACTGGTCAGCGCCGGCAGGCCAGGCAGCAGGCTCAGGTTGTGCTTGCCGAGCATTTTCACCAGGCGTTCGGTGGGCACGGCGGTGAGGCGGCGACCGGTCAATTCGGCGAGGCGATTGAGGTCAAGCAACTGGCTTTGCGGGAACAGCACCATCAAGGCGCCGACGGCGTCGTCCACCAGAACCGCCTGCACTTTGCGCGAGGCGTTGAGGCCGTGATGATCGAGGACTTCTTCGTAGGCAATGCCCAATTTGCCCAGCAGCAACCGAATAACAGACGGAGCGTGCAGGGGTTCCGGGGCGAGGGCAGCTTCAGTCATGGTCTGTATCCGTATTCAAACAATTGCAGGAGTATAACCAGCTTGTTTAAAAGCATCGTCCACAAACTGCGACGGTGCTCACACTTGGCCGTATTGCTGCCCATGGCGCAGCCAGCGGTCGAGCAACGGGCTGACGTGATCCGGCCAGCGCTCCAGCAATGCCTGGGCGGCGTCGCGCACGGCGGGCAATAGATCGGCGTCGCGCATCAGGTCGGCGACCTTGAATTGCAGCAGACCGGTCTGGCGCGTACCGAGCATTTCACCGGGGCCGCGCAGCTCGAGGTCCTTTTCGGCGATGACAAAACCGTCGTTGGTTTCACGCATGATGCCCAGGCGCTGACGGCCGATCTGCGACAGCGGCGGATGGTAGAGCAGCACGCAATGGCTGGCGGCGCTGCCTCGACCGACGCGGCCGCGCAATTGGTGCAACTGCGCGAGGCCGAGGCGCTCGGGGTTTTCAATGATCATCAGGCTGGCGTTCGGCACATCGACGCCGACTTCGATCACGGTGGTGGCGACCAGCAGTTGCAGGTTGCCCGCCTTGAATTCGGCCATGACGGCGGCTTTCTCGGCGGGCTTCATGCGGCCGTGGATCAGGCCGACCTTTAACTCACCAAGTGCGGCGGTCAAATCTTCGTAAGTGGTTTCGGCGGCCTGACAGGTCAGCTCTTCCGATTCTTCAATCAGCGTGCACACCCAATAGGCCTGACGCCCTTCGGCGCAGGCGCCGCGCACGCGCTCAATGACTTCGACACGCCGGGTATCGGTGACCAATACCGTGTTGACCGGGGTTCGGCCGGGCGGCAGTTCGTCGAGGATCGAGGTGTCGAGGTCGGCGTAGGCGCTCATGGCCAGCGTTCGTGGAATCGGCGTGGCGGTCATGATCAGCTGATGCGGACACATCCGCCCGCCGACGCCTTTCTGCCGCAATGCCAAGCGCTGCTGCACGCCAAAGCGGTGCTGTTCGTCGATGATTGCCAGTGCAAGGTTCTTGAACTGCACTTCCTCCTGGAACAGCGCGTGAGTGCCGACCACCATGGGTGCGCCATTGGCGATCTGCTCCAGCGCGGCCACGCGGTTTTTGCCCTTGAGCTTGCCGGCCAGCCACGCGACTTCAATGCCCAGCGGTTCGAGCCAGCGCTTGAAGGTGATGAAGTGCTGCTCGGCGAGAATTTCCGTGGGCGCCATCAATGCGACCTGATAACCAGCCTCCAACGCCTGAAGCGCGGCGAGGGCAGCGACCACGGTTTTGCCCGCGCCGACGTCGCCCTGAATCAGTCGCAGCATCGGTTCGTGCTGGCTCAGGTCGTAGGCGATTTCGTTGCCGACTCGTTGCTGTGCGCCGGTTGGCGTAAAACCCAGATTGGCCAGGTATTGCGCCGGCAGTTTGGTGGCTTTCGGCATCGCCGGCGCGCGCAGGGAGCGCATGCTTTCGCGCAGACGTTGCTGGGATAGCTGATGGGTCAGCAGTTCTTCAAAGGCCAGACGGTGCTGCGCCCAGTGATGGCCGAGGGCAAGTTCGTCGACATCGGCATCGGCGGGCGGGTGATGCAAGTAGCGGATCGCATCGGCCAGCGGCGCGAGTTGATAGTCCCGGGCCAATTCGGTCGGCAGCCAGTCGGGCAGGCTGGTCGGGCCGAGCATGGTCAGGGTTTGCATGCACAGTTGGCGCAAGCGCTGCTGGGTCAGGCCTTCGGTGAGCGGGTAGACCGGGGTCAGGGTTTCATCCACCGGCGGTGGCTCGTCGCCGGTGATGGCGCGGTATTCCGGGTGGTAGATTTCCAACCCCGACGCACCGGGCCGGGCTTCGCCGTAGCAGCGAATCCGCGTGCCGCGTTTGAGGCCTTCTTTCTGGGCGTTGCTGAAATGGTAGAAGCGCAGACTGAGCCCGCCGGTGCCGTCCTGCAGACGCACGACGAGGCTGCGGCGACGGCCCATGACCACGTCGGCGCCGCTGACGGTGCCTTCGATCACGGCGTCCTGGCCCGGTCGCAAATGGCCGATCGGGACTACACGGGTGCGGTCCTGATAACGCAGCGGCAGGTGGAACAGCACGTCCTGGAGATTCTCCAGGCCGACCTTGGCCAGTTTCTCGGCCATGGCCTCGCCGACACCCTTGAGTGCCGTGACCGACACTTGCGACAACTCGGTCATGGCAGCGACTTAGGCCGCAACCACCGGTGCTTGCGGCTTGGCCACCGAGCACAGGCGGATGGAGTCAGCGAGAATCTCGATGGCTTTCGGACGCGGGAAGCTCGCGCGCCACGCAATGGCCACGGTGCGGAACGGCACCGGAGGCGTCAGTGGGCGCACTTCGATCACGCCAGGGGCGTAGTGATGGCTGTCGACGGCCGACAGCGGCAGGATCGAAATGCCCAGGCCGGACGCGACCATGTGGCGGATGGTTTCCAGAGAGCTGGATTCCACCGTGGTGTGTTTGGCGCCGTCGTTGCCTTTGGCCAGGGTCGGGCAGGCTTCCAGCACTTGATCGCGGAAGCAGTGGCCTTCGCCGAGCAGCAGCAGGCTCTTGTCGTTGAGCAGGCTGGCGTCGATGGATTCTTTTTGCGTCCACGGGTGCTGGGCCGGCATCAGCACGTAGAACGGCTCGTCGTAGAGCTGCAGGGTCAGCACGTCGGCTTCGTTGAACGGCAGGGCGATGATGATCGCGTCGAGCTCGCCGTTGCGCAGTTTGTCGCGCAGTACGTGAGTGAAGTTTTCTTCGATGTACAACGGCATCTGCGGGGCAACCCGGTGCAGTTGTGGAATCAGGTGCGGAAACAGGTACGGGCCGACGGTGTAGATCGCGCCGACTTTCAGCGGAGCGGTCAGCTGGTTTTTGCCAGCCTGGGCCAGTTCGCGAATGCCTTGGGCCTGTTCCAGGACTTTCTGCGCCTGGGCAACGATGCCTTCACCGACCGGGGTCAGGCGCACGGCACTCTTGCTGCGCTCGAAAATCAGCACACCGAGTTCGTCTTCAAGCTTTTTCACGCCCACCGACAGGGTCGGCTGACTGACGTGGCAACGCTCGGCCGCGTGGCCGAAATGCTGCTCTTGGGCGAGGGTAACGATGTAGCGTAATTCTGTGAGAGTCATAGCAAGCGTCCATGAAGTTGCGCGCCAAGCATAACGGCTGCAATCGATAGACGCACGTTATCAGAGTGAGTGTGCAGAGTGACACTGGGTAATGCCGGTTTGCCGCTGGCAGATACACAAAAGGCACCTTTCGGTGCCTTCTCTGCATGATCATGGACTTTCCTGCTGGAGGAGACCCCTGTAGGAGTGAGCCTGCTCGCGATAGCGGTATTACATTCACCGAAAAGGTCGAATGTGGTGGCCTGATCGCGAGCAGGCTCACTCCTGCAATGGTTTTGTGTTGCGTTTAGCGGCGGCGTTTTTCCAGTGAGTAGAGGAATGGCGCCGTGATTTCGATGGTGCCATTGGTCAGCATGTCCGCCGGTGGCTTGGGCAGCGGTTGGGCGAGGCGGATCATTTCCAGGGTGGCGCGGTCCAGATCGGCGGTGCCTGAACGGCTCACCAGTTCGTACGACAACACATTACCTTCGCCATCAACGATGAAGCGCAGACGGTTGGTGCCTTGCTTGCCCCGATTCTGTGCACTCACCGGGTACTTTTTGTACTTGCCCAAGTGCGCGAGCAAAGTGCCTTCCCAGCTGGCCTTGGCAGCCTGTTGTGCAGGCGATGGGCCCGGTGCTGGTTGCGCGGATTTCTCCGTCGGTGCCTGGGTCGGTTGCGCGTCGCTAGGCTTCTCTTCGGACGGTTTCTCCTTCGGCGGCTCCGGCTTTTTCTCCACAGGCTTGGGTGGTTGCGGCTTCGGCTTCGGCTTGGGTTTGACCGGCTTCGGCACAACGATCTCGGCCTTCGGCACTTCAGCCAGTTTCGGGATCGGCAGTTCTTCCACCGGGGCCGGTGGCTGTGGCGGCGTTATCACCTTCGGCGGTGCCGGCGGTGGTGGGGCCGGAACCGGCGCCAACTCGACCATCATCGCCTGCGGAGGCAGCTCGATGGGTGGGCGCGACGTCCAGTTCAGCGCCAGCGCAATAGCCAGTGCATGGACGCCCAGCACCACGGCCAGGCTCGCGCTGTAACGCGTCAGCTTATGGCGCGTCGTGATCATTTCTTGACTGCCGTCTCGAGCCCGACCAGACCTACCTTCAGGTAACCGGCGGAGCGCAGGTTGTCCATCACGCTCATCAGGTCGCCGTAATCCACGCCTTTATCGGCCTGGAAGAAGATCGTCGTGTCTTTCTTGCCTTGGGTCCTGGCGTCGAGGGTGGCGCCAAGTGCTTCGGCCTTCACTTCGTCTTCACCGAGGAACAGGCGCTGGTCAGCCTTGACGCTGAGGAACACCGGCTTCTCTGGCCGCGGCGCCGGTTTGGCGCTGGAGGCGGGCAGGTCGACCTTGATGTCCACGGTGGCCAACGGAGCGGCCACCATGAAGATGATCAACAGCACCAGCATCACGTCGATGAACGGCGTGACGTTGATTTCATGGTTCTCGGCCAGATCGTCGTCTGCGCCTTCTTTCAAATGCAAGCCCATGGCTGATTACCCTACTTTGACCATGTGGGGTTGCGCGGAGCGCTCGGCGGTCGGCAGGTGATCGAGGTCGCGGCTGACCAGCAGCAGGACTTCAGCCGAGGCATCGGACACTTGCGCCTTGTAGCCAGCGATGGAGCGGGCGAAGACGTTATAGATCACAACAGCAGGAATCGCCGCAACCAGACCCAGCGCGGTGGCCAGCAGGGCTTCGGCGATGCCGGGGGCGACGACGGCGAGGTTGGTGGTCTGGGTTTTGGCGATGCCGATGAAGCTGTTCATGATGCCCCACACGGTGCCGAACAGGCCCACGAACGGCGCGGTGGAACCGATGGTGGCGAGCACGCCGGTGCCGCTGCTCATGTTGCGACCGCAGGCTGCAACCAGACGCTCGAGACGGAAGGCAACACGTTCCTTGATGCCTTCTTTCTCGCGGCTGTTGACAGACAATCGCATCTCTTCCAAGGCGTCATGCACCAGCAGGTTGGCGAGGGTGCCTTGCTTCGTGGCGGTGGCGCTGGCTTCTTTAAGGGTGGTGGCTTTTTTCAGGTGGACGATTTCAGTGCGCAGACGCCGCTTGGCGCCCATCAGCTCGAAGCCCTTGGCGATCCAGATGGTCCAGGTGATGATCGAGGCGATGGCCAGACCGATCATCACGATTTTCACGATAATGTCGGCGTTCTGGTACATGCCCCAAGGCGACAGGTCGTGGGCCATGCCCAGGGTGTTGTCGGCTTCGAGAACTTCAGGGACGTCTTCGGCATCTACTGCCTGAGCCGGGTCGGTTGCGGCGGGTGCAACGGCGGGGGCGGCATGATCAGCCGGGGCTGGAGCAGCGGCGGCGGCCGTAGTGGCCGGAGCTTGTACGTCAGCGAAAGCGGCGGTCGGTGCCAGCATCAGGCTGAGCAGCAGGGCGGCCACTGCGCTCCAGGCGCGAGGTCGTTTGGTTGGCGAAGCGGGGAATTGATTGCGTGTCATGCTGGCCGGACCTGAAATAGAAAAACGGTAAATGCTCTTCCAGGCCTCGTAAGGCCGAGAACAAAAGTGGCGTGCATTATTGCAAGTAATTCTTGTTAACAAAAGTAATAGAGTATCTTTTTTTCCTTCATTGCTAGCCGCTCGTCCATTGTCGGCGCTAGTCTTTGCCTTTCTGATGGGAGTTTTCTGATGTCTGCGCCTTCTGTGTTGATCGCCGGCTGTGGTGATGTCGGCAGTCGTTTGGCCACGCAATTGATGGCTTCCGGGTGGGAGGTTCATGGCCTGAGGCGGGACGTCTCGCGCCTGCCCGAGGGAGTCATTGGCGTTGCCGGCGACTTGTTCGATAAGGACTGTCCTGAGACGTGGCCCATCGGTGCCGTGGATTACCTCGTTTATTGTGCGGCCGCGACCAATCACGATGAAGCCGGTTATCGCGCCGCGTATGTCGAGGGGTTGGAGCATGTGCTGGAGTGGCTCGACGACTACGGGCAGGTACCGAATCGCCTGCTGTTTGTTTCCAGCAGCAGTGTGTATGGCCAGCAGGAGGGCGAGTGGGTCGACGAGACTTCGCCGACCCTTGCATCAGGCTACTCGGGTCGATTGATGCTGGAGGCCGAGAAAGTGGCGCTCCAGAGCGGCATCCCGGCAAGCATCGTGCGCTTGACTGGCATCTACGGCCCGGGCCGCGAATGGCTGCTGACTCAAGTGCGTCGTGGCTATCGCGTGGCGGTTGACCCGCCGCTGTATGGCAACCGCATCCACGCCGATGACGCGGCGGGCTTGATGGCGTTTCTGCTTGAAGCGGATCGACGCGGGGTGGCGTTGGATGACGTCTACATCGGTGTCGACGACGCGCCAGCGCCGCTGGCCGAAGTGGTGGGCTGGTTGCGTGAATATCTGGGCGTGACCGAGTGGGCTGACGACGCGAGCGTACGGCGCACGGGCAGCAAGCAATGCAGCAATGCCCGGGCGAAGGCCTTGGGCTGGGCGCCGAAGTACCCAACGTATCGCGAGGGCTACGCCGCTATTCTCGAAGGCCGTTGCTGACTTTCATGCGTCCAAAATACCTGTAGGAGCGAGGCTTACCCGCGACGGCGTCATAACTTCCAACATTTATGTTGGCTGTTACATCGCCTTCGCGGGCAAGCCTCGCTCCTACACTGGATTTGTGTTGGCCTTCAGGGCCGGGTTACTGCTTTTCCAGCAACCACTTGCGATCACCCGGCGTGAACTGAGGCATTTCATCCGCCTGAACCGTGTTCACTGCCTGCAGAATCTCCAGTTCCTTGCCCTTGCGAGCAAAGATCCAGGTATTGCCCTGGCCGTTCACTTGCAGCCACATGTTGTCATTGCCGCCGCTCATCGACGCGCAATCGCCCGCCAGGCAAAGGGCATATCGATCGGCACCCGGCAGTCCGGCAACCTGGCCATCGGCCTGGAATTGCACGGTATTGCCTTCGCCCGGACCGTTGACGATTTTCCAGCTGCCGCCCATGTAGGCGGTGTACAGCGCGCGTTCGAAGCTCGCGCCAATCGGTGCGCCATCCGGGACCGGAATCAACGCGCGGTCAAAGACCTGCTCCGGCTCGTTTTCGCTGGCGGCCTGGCTCAGTTGCTTGCCGTCACGCTTCAGTTCGCTGGCGGAGCTGCCATAAAAGTCGACTTTCCAGGCGCCGGACTCTTCGCCCAGCAGCTTGCCGTCGACGTTCTCAAAACCGTTGGTGTAGCGGGCCTGAGCGGCCTTGGTGTTGACGTCCCATTCCAGGTTCGGGCCATAAGCCTGGAGCGCTTCACGCAGGGGGCCACCTTTGGACGCAGCGTCGATCGCCACCTGATTGATCCAGGTGCCGCTGATGTCACGATCGGCAGGGTTGCTGGCACAACCGCCCAAGAGTAGGGCGACCAGCGAGAGAGCTAGCGCATGGCGCATGGTGGAATCCTTTCAGAAACGAAGTCGACGCAACCTTGAAAAGGCTGCGCCGGATGTATTACTCGATGACCAGAATGGCATCCATTTCAACCTGCGAACCCTTTGGCAGGGCGGCTACGCCGATGGCGGCGCGGGCAGGGTATGGCTGGTCAAAGTACTTGCCCATGATCTCGTTGACCTTGGCGAAGTGGCTCAGGTCGGTGAGGAAGATGTTCAGTTTGACGATGTCCTTGAACGAACCGCCAGCGGCTTCGGCCACGGCTTTGAGGTTCTCGAACACCTGGACGGTCTGGGCTTCGAAGCCTTCAACCAGTTCCATGGTTTTTGGGTCCAGAGGAATCTGGCCCGACATGTAGACGGTGTTGCCAGCCTTGATCGCCTGGGAATAAGTACCGATGGCAGCCGGGGCCTTGTCGCTGGTGATAACAGTCTTGGTCATGAATGACTCCTTGTAATAGTGGGCTTAGGCGCGCATGCGGGTGATGCGGATCACCCCGGTCAATGCACGCAGTTTCTTGATCACGCGGGCCAGGTGTACGCGGTCGTGCACGCTGACCACCAGTTGGACCACGCTGATGCGACCATCGCGTTCGTCCATGCTGATTTTCTCGATATTGCCGTCGGCTGCGTTGACGCTGCTGGCCAGCAGGGCGATCAGGCCGCGCTGATGTTCCAGTTCGACGCGCAGCTCGACGTTGAATTCGCCGGTGACATCCTTGGCCCAAGAGAGCTGGATGCATTTTTCCGGGTTGTGACGGATTTCGCTGATGTTGCGGCAGTTGTCCAGGTGCACGACCATGCCTTTGCCGGCGGACAAGTGACCAACAATCGGGTCGCCCGGGATCGGCGTGCAGCACTTGGCGTAGCTGAGCACCAGGCCTTCGGTGCCGCGAATCGCCAGCGGGCCTTCCGGACTTGGCAGCTGTTCGCCTTCGCCAAGCAGGCGGCGGGCGACTACATAGGCCATTCGATTGCCCAGGCCGATATCTTCCAGCAAGTCTTCGATCAGTTCGAGACGGTATTCGGCGAGCATCGCCTTGACGCGGTCGGCCGGTACTTTTTCCAGCGAGCTGTCGAAACCATTGAGCACTTTGTTCAGCAGGCGCTCGCCCAGGCTGATGGACTCGGAACGGCGTTGCAGTTTCAGCGCATGGCGGATGTGGGTCCGTGCCTTGCCCGTGACCACGAAGTTGAGCCACGCCGGGTTCGGCCGGGCACCGGGAGCACTGACGATCTCGACCGTGGAGCCGCTTTGCAGCGGTTCGGACAGCGGCGCAAGACGACGATTGATCCGGCAGGCAATGCAGCTGTTGCCCACGTCGGTGTGCACCGCGTAAGCGAAGTCGACCGCCGTGGAGCCTTTGGGCAGCTCCATGATCCGGCCTTTGGGCGTGAAGACGTAGACCTCGTCCGGGAACAGGTCGATCTTCACGCTTTCGATGAATTCCAGCGAGTTGCCGGCCCGTTGCTGCATTTCCAGCACGCCTTTGACCCACTGGCGAGCGCGGGCGTGAGTGCCTTTTGGCTGTTCGTCGCCGCTGGATTTGTACAGCCAATGGGCGGCGATGCCGTTGTTGGCCATCTCTTCCATTTCACGGGTGCGGATCTGGATCTCGATCGGAACACCGTGCATGCCGAACAGCGTGGTGTGCAGCGACTGGTAGCCGTTGGCCTTGGGAATCGCGATGTAATCCTTGAAGCGTCCCGGCAACGGTTTGTACAAATTATGCACAGCACCTAGCACGCGGTAGCAGGTATCGACCTTGTCGACGATGATCCGGAACGCATAGACGTCCATGATCTCGTTGAAGGCCCGACGCTTGCCGCGCATTTTCTTGTAGATGCCGTAGAGGTGTTTCTGACGACCGCTGACCTCGCCCTGGATGCCATCGATGGCCAGGCAGTGGCTGAGGGATTCTTCGATCTTGTTGACGATTTCCTTGCGGTTGCCCCGGGCGCGTTTGACGGCCTGGTTGATCCGTGCGGAACGCATCGGGTGCATGGCCTTGAAGCCGAGGTCTTCGAATTCTATGCGGATGGCGTGCATGCCCAGCCGGTTGGCGATGGGCGCATAGATTTCCAGGGTTTCCTTGGCGATCCGCCGACGCTTTTCACCGGACAGGACTTCAAGCGTGCGCATGTTGTGCAGGCGGTCGGCGAGCTTGACCAGGATCACGCGAATGTCGCGCGCCATGGCCATGGCCATTTTCTGGAAGTTTTCGGCTTGTGCTTCGGCCTTGGTCTCGAAGTTCATCTGGGTCAGTTTGCTGACCCCGTCTACCAGTTCGGCCACGGTTTCGCCGAACTGCGCTTGCAGCGCTTCCTTGGCAATACCGGTGTCTTCGATCACGTCATGCAGCATCGCCGCCATCAGGCTCTGATGGTCCATGTGCATGTCGGCAAGAATATTCGCCACCGCAAGAGGATGCGTGACGTACGCCTCACCGCTGCGGCGGCGTTGGCCGTCGTGGGCTTGTTCGGCGTAGAAGTACGCTCGGCGGACCAGGTTGACCTGGTCCTTGCCGAGGTAGGTCGATAAGCGATCGGCGAGGGCGTCTATGCTCGGCATGATGACTCCTGCCGTTCGCTGTGACCCCGCGCCGTGCTACGTCGACCAGGCATAGGCTTAGACTGCCTCGTTGGACTCGTCCTCGAACGCTGCGAACAGCGGTTCGTCTTCGACGATTTCAGCATTGGCGATGAACTCGTAGCTCATCAGGCCTTCGGCGATTTCACGCAAGGCTACAACGGTAGGCTTGTCGTTTTCCCACTGTACCAGTGGCTCTTTGCCGCCGGTGGCCAGTTGACGGGCACGCTTGGTGGACAGCATGACCAGTTCAAAACGGTTTTCCACGTGGTTCAGGCAGTCTTCAACGGTTACGCGGGCCATGGTATTCCTCGGAGCGAATGCAATATGCGCGCTGCCCGGGTGGGCGAGCGGACTGAACAGTTTAAAAAATCACCAGCGATTAGGGAAGCGCTGATTTTTTGACCAAGCCCTTCAACGCGCTGCAAGTGCCAATGTAAAGCCCTTGCAGCGGTTTTGGGAAGGGCTGTTTAGCCGAGCAATTCAGCCAAAAGTTTTCCGTTGCGCTGCTGCTGACGCTTCTGATGCAGCTGATTGGCACGGAAAATCGCCTGCAAATCCTTCAGCGCATGGGCGAAATCGTCATTGATGATCAGGTAGTCGTAGTCGACGTAATGGCTCATTTCGCTGACGGCTTCGCGCATCCGGCCTTCAATGACCTCGTCACTGTCCTGGCCGCGATTGTTCAGACGCTGATGCAAGGCTTGGAGAGAGGGCGGCAGAATGAAGATAGAGCGGGCCTGAGGCATCAATTTGCGCACTTGCTCGGCACCTTGCCAGTCGATTTCCAGAATCAGGTCGTGGCCTTCGTCCAGGGTCTGCTGCAGGTGGCTTTGCGAAGTGCCGTAGAGGTTGCCGAACACTTCGGCGCGCTCGAGGAAATCCCCGTGCTCGATCATCTTCACGAACTCGCCGCGTTCGACGAAGTGATAGTTCACGCCGTTCACTTCACCGGGGCGCATGGCGCGGGTGGTGTGGGAGACCGAGACGCGGATCTCCTGGTCAGCGTCGGTCAGGGCCTTGACCAGGCTGCTCTTACCCGCGCCCGAAGGGGCGGAAATGATGTACAGGGTGCCGGTGCTGTGGGTCATGTCGGGGTTGCCTTACTCAATATTCTGCACTTGTTCGCGCATCTGCTCGATCAACACTTTGAGGTTGACCGCCGCTTGGGTGCTGCGCGGGTCGAAGGCTTTGGAGCCCAGTGTGTTGGCTTCGCGGTTGAGCTCCTGCATCAGGAAGTCCAGGCGCCGACCGGCAGCGCCGCCGGATTTGAGTACCCGGCGAACTTCAATGATGTGAGTGCTCAAGCGATCCAGTTCTTCGGCGACGTCGCTCTTTTGCGCGAGCATGACCATTTCCTGCTCGAGTCGCTGCGGGTCCATCTCGGCTTTCATGTCGGCAAAGCGGTCGAGGACTTTCTGGCGTTGGGTGGCTAGCATCTGCGGGACCAGTTCGCGCAGGGTCACCACATCTTCTTCGATGGAGGTCAGGCGATCATTGATCAACCGGGCCAGCTCCGCGCCTTCGCGCTCGCGGCCGGCCTTGAGTTCTTTCAGACCTTCATTGAACAGCGCCAGTGCTTCGGCATTCAACGCTTGCGGGTCAGCGGCGTCGCCCACCAGAACGCCAGGCCAGGCCAGGACTTCCAGCGGATTCAATGCGGCGGGATTCTTGATCAGGCCGGCGATGGTCTCGGCGGCAGCGACCAATTGCGCGGCACGCTCGCGGTCCACTTGCAGGGGTTTGTCGGTGTTTTCTTCGGTGAAGCGCAGAGTGCATTCGAGCTTGCCCCGGGATATCCCCTGGCGCAGCGCTTCGCGGACCGCACCTTCGAGGTCGCGAAACGACTCCGGCAGGCGCAAATGGGGTTCCAGGTAGCGGCTGTTGACCGAGCGCAATTCCCAGCTCAGGGTGCCTTGGGCGCCGGCTTTTTCAACGCGGGCGAAGGCGGTCATGCTGTGCACCATGGAGGTACCTCGCAATTCAGGTTTGCGTTACCAAAGGTTTCGCGAGACCCGATATCTGTGAATTAAAGCCGACAGGCAGCAAAGGCGCAGGATTGTAGCGCAGTGGGGCGGATGCGCCCAAACACACGGTGTGACAAAGGGCTGCAGGCCGTCGGTAAAGCGCTGTTCTAAGCTCTAGTCAGCGCCTTCAATCGTCGGACGGATTTTTTAGAAGTGCCCAGTCTTGGCGCGCGGCTCTATAATGCTCGGCAGTTTTCCGTCCTCCGTACAGGTATTCCCTATGAAACGTCCAAGTGGTCGCGCTGCCGATCAGCTCCGCTCGATCCGCATTACCCGCAACTACACCAAACACGCCGAGGGATCTGTACTGGTCGAATTCGGTGATACCAAAGTCATCTGCACGGTCAGCGTCGAGAACGGCGTACCGCGTTTCCTCAAGGGCCAGGGCCAAGGCTGGTTGACCGCGGAATACGGCATGCTGCCGCGCGCCACTGGCGAGCGTAACCAGCGTGAAGCGAGCCGTGGCAAGCAAGGCGGCCGCACCCTGGAAATCCAGCGTCTGATCGGTCGCTCCCTGCGTGCTTCGCTGGACATGTCCAAGCTGGGCGACGTCACCCTGTACGTCGACTGCGACGTGATCCAGGCCGACGGTGGCACCCGCACCGCATCCATCACCGGCGCCATGGTTGCGCTGGTCGATGCCTTGAAAGTGATCAAGAAGCGCGGCGGCCTGAAAGGCGGCGACCCGCTCAAGCAAATGATCGCGGCCGTTTCGGTGGGCATGTACCAGGGCGAGCCTGTGCTCGACCTCGACTACCTGGAAGACTCGGCTGCCGAGACTGACCTGAACGTGGTGATGACCAGCACTGGCGGCTTCATCGAAGTCCAGGGCACTGCCGAAGGCGCGCCGTTCCAGCCGGAAGAGCTGAACGCTATGCTTGAACTGGCGAAGAAAGGCATGACCGAGATCTTCGAACTGCAAAAGGCCGCACTGGCCGACTGATCGGATGTTCCACGCAAGGAGGACACCATGAGTGACGAGCAGCAGCTACTTCCCATCCCGAGCAAAGAGGTTCGGCAGTGGGCGATGTTTTGTCACTTGTCCGCGTTGCTGGGAATCTGGATTCCGTTCGGTACGCTGATCGGCCCGCTGATCCTCTGGCAGATGAAGCGCGAGATGGACCCGTTTGTCGATGCACAGGGCAAGGAGGCGCTGAACTTTCAGATCACCGTCGCCATTGCCTCTGCCATCTGCTTCCTGCTGATGGTGGTGATCATCGGGTTCTTCCTGTTCGGTCTGGTGGCGATTGGTGCGTTGGTACTGACGATCATCGGTGGTGTGAAAGCCAATGAAGGGGTGCCGTATCGGTATCCGTTCACCTGGCGGTTGATCAAGTAGCCACCGCTGTCCCGTAGGAGCGAGGATTGCCCGCGAATTGAGGCGCCTCGGTCTGTCAGGAACAACGCGTTATCGTTCTTCGCGGGCAAGCCTCGCTCCTACAGGAATGAGGCGCACAAAAAAGCCGACGGCGATGTCGGCTTTTTTGCGTCTGCGAAAAGACGCTTAAATGGTCAGCGTCCAGTCGTAGTCCACGATCAGTGGTGCGTGTTGCGAGAACCGTGGCTGGCGTGGCAGGCGTGCGCTGCGAACAAAACGGCGCAGGCCAGGGGTCAGCAACTGGTAGTCGAAACGCCAACCGAGGTTGAGCATTTCCGCCTGTTCGTTGTCCGGCCACCAGCTGTACTGGTCGCCTTCACGGCTGACTTCACGCAGGGCATCAACATAGCCCATGTTGCCGACAATCTCGTCCATCCAGGCACGTTCAGGTGCCAGGAAGCCCGGGGATTGCTGGCTGTCGCGCCAGTTCTTGATATCCAGCTTCTGTTGCGCCACGTACAGCGAGCCACAATAAATGTACTCGCGACGTTTGCGTCGCTGTTTATCCAGATAACGGGCGAAATCGTCCATTAGCTTGAACTTCTGGTTCAAGTCTTCATCGCCGTTCTGCCCCGAAGGGAGCAGCAAGGTCGCGATGCTGACCTTGTCGAAATCGGCTTGCAGGTAGCGCCCGTAGCGGTCGGCTGTCTCGAAACCGAGACCGCTGATGACTGCCTTCGGTTGCAACCGCGAATACAAAGCCACGCCACCCTGGGCGGGAACTTCGGCTTCGCAGGCATAAAGGAAGTAGCCATCCAGTTGGAAGGCTGGATCGTCCAGTTCAAAGGCGGAGGCGCGGGTGTCCTGCAGGCAGATGACGTCGGCATTCTGTGCTTGCAGCCAACTGAGCAACCCTCGCTCCACTGCAGCCTGAATACCATTGACGTTCACACTGATGATCCGCATAAATGGCCCCAAAAATCGCGTGCGTGTATGATACACGGCGTCAACCTAATTAGCTAAATCCGTGGTATTTGGGGTTTTTTTCATGCAAGCGTATCAGCGCGATTTCATTCGTTTTGCCATCGATCGCGGCGTTTTGCGCTTCGGCGAGTTCACCCTGAAGTCCGGGCGCACCAGTCCTTACTTCTTCAATGCCGGTCTGTTCAATACCGGTTCGGCCCTTGCGCAGTTGGGTCGTTTCTACGCGGCAGCCATCGTCGAGAGCGGTATTTCGTTCGATGTATTGTTTGGCCCGGCGTACAAAGGCATCCCGCTGGCGGCGACCACTGCGGTGGCGCTGGCCGAACATCATGGCCGTGATTTGCCGTGGTGCTTCAACCGCAAAGAGGCCAAGGCCCACGGTGAAGGCGGCAGTCTCGTTGGCGCGCCGTTGACCGGCGATGTGCTGATCATCGACGACGTGATCACCGCCGGCACCGCGATCCGCGAAGTGATGCAAATCATCGCTTCCCAGGACGGCGCCAAGGCCAAGGGCGTGCTCATCGCCCTGAACCGTCAGGAGCGTGGCAACGGCGAGTTGTCGGCGATCCAGGAAGTGGAGCGTGATTTCGGCATTCCGGTGATCAGCATTGTGTCGCTGAACCAGGTGCTGGAATTCCTGGCGGATGATCCGCAGCTCAAGCAGCACCTGCCAGCCGTAGAAGCGTACCGCGCCCAGTACGGCGTCTAACGCTGACCTGTAGGAGCGAGGCTTGCCCGCGAAGGCGTCGTCACATTCAGCAATGATGGGACTGTCAGATCGCTTTCGCGGGCAAGCCTCGCTCCTACAAGGGAGTGCGCAGGCAAAAAAAGACCCCGCTCAGCCAAGCTGAGCGGGGTCTTTTTGTTTGTGTTGCTTAGTGACGCTTGCGATTGCTGATCAACGTACCCACACCGGTATCGGTGAAGATCTCAAGCAGAATCGCATTCGGCACCCGGCCATCAATGATCAGCGAGCTGCCCACGCCGCCCTGAACCGCTTCCAGCGCGCAACGGATCTTCGGCAGCATGCCGCCGTAGATCGTGCCGTCGGCGATGAGCTCGTCGACTTGCTGGGTGGTCAGGCCGGTGAGGACCGTGCCCGACTTGTCCATCAAGCCGGCGATGTTGGTCAGCAGCATCAGCTTTTCAGCCTTCAGTGCTTCGGCGACTTTGCCGGCCACCAAGTCAGCGTTGATGTTGTACGACTCGCCGTTGGCACCGACGCCGATTGGCGCGATGACCGGGATGAAATCACCTTTGACCAGCAGGTTCAGCAAGTCGGTGTTGATCCCGACCACTTCGCCTACCTGGCCGATGTCGATGATTTCCGGCTGGGTCATCTCCGGCGTCTGGCGGGTCACGGTGAGCTTCTTCGCACGAATCAGCTCGGCGTCTTTACCGGTCAGGCCGATGGCGCTGCCGCCATGACGGTTGATCAGGTTGACGATGTCCTTGTTGACCTGGCCGCCGAGGACCATTTCCACCACGTCCATGGTCTGCGCGTCAGTCACGCGCATGCCATCGATGAAGTGGCTCTCGATCGACAGGCGCTTGAGCAGGTCGCCGATTTGCGGGCCGCCGCCGTGAACCACCACCGGGTTGATACCGACGGCTTTCATCAGCACGATGTCGCGGGCGAAGCCGGTTTTCAGCTCCTCGCTTTCCATCGCGTTGCCGCCGTATTTGATCACCAGCGTCTTGCCGACATAGCGGCGAATGTAAGGCAACGCTTCGGACAGGACCTTGGCGGTGTTGGCGGCGGCTTCGCGTTCGAGGGTCATTCAGGGCTCCGGGTGCTTCAGAAGATCAAAACGGTAATTGGAGATCAGGTGCAACACGCTTCAGCTGGACTTTGAACACGTCCTTGATGCGCTGCAATTCAGCCTCGTCATCGGCCTCGAAGCGCAGCACCAGCACCGGTGTGGTGTTGGACGCGCGCACCAGGCCCCAGCCTTTGGCGTAGTCGACTCGCACGCCGTCAATGGTGGTCAGGTCGGCGCCTTCGCCCCACTTCGCGTCGTGCAATGCATCAATGATGCTGAATTTGCTCTCTTCGGTCACATGGATATTGATTTCCGGCGTAGAAATATCGTTCGGGAAGGTCGCAAACAGCTCTTCCGCGGTGGATTTTTCCTTGCTGAGGATCTCCAGCAGACGCGCGGCGCTGTAAATGCCGTCGTCAAAACCGAACCAGCGCTCCTTGAAGAAGATATGCCCGCTCATCTCGCCGGCCAACAGGGCGCCGGTTTGTTTCATTTTCTTTTTGATCAACGAGTGACCGGTCTTCCACATGAGCGGACGGCCGCCGTATTCTTTGATCAGCGGTGTCAGGCGGCGGGTGCATTTGACATCGAAGATGATCTCCGCGTCCGCGTTGCGCGCCAGTACGTCGCGGGCGAACAGCATCAGCAGGCGGTCCGGGTAAACGATACTGCCGGTGTTGGTCACCACACCGACGCGGTCGCCATCGCCGTCGAATGCCAGGCCGATATCGGCGTTGGTTTCCTTGACCTTGGCGATCAGGTCGACGAGGTTTTCAGGTTTGCCCGGGTCCGGGTGGTGGTTCGGGAAGTTACCGTCGACCTCGCAGAACAGCGGGATGACTTCGCAGTTCAACGCTTCGATCAATTGCGGAGCGATCACGCCGGCCGCGCCGTTGCCGCAGTCGACCACGACTTTCAGGCGACGAGCCAGTTTGATGTCCTGGACGATTTCGGTGTTGTAGCGGTCGAGGATCTCGACCTGGGTGACGCTGCCCTTGCCGCTGCTCAAGTTGTTGGTCTTGAGGCGGTCGTGCAGGGCCTGGATCTGTTCGTTGGCCAGGGTGTCGCCCGCGATCACGATCTTGAACCCGTTGTAGTTCGACGGGTTGTGGCTACCGGTGAGCATGACGCCGGATTTGCCGGCCAGTACGTTGGCGGCGTAGTACAGCGCCGGGGTTGGCACCAGGCCCACGTCGCTGACGTGGCAACCGCTGTCGGCCAGGCCTTTGATCAATTGTTCGACCAGTTCCGGGCCGGACAGGCGGCCGTCGCGGCCAACGGAAACGTTCGGTTCGTCCTGGGCCAGGCTCTGGGCACCGATGGCGCGGCCGAGCCAGTAAGCGGTCTCAGCGTTCAGGAATTCCGGGACCGTGCCGCGAATGTCGTAGGCGCGGAAGATGCTGTCCGGGAACTTGGGTGCGACTGTGGCTGGGGTGCTCATCTGTGGGAATGCTCCATCTCGAAAGTGACTGGACCTGTCCGCGAAAATCTCGTCGGCGGGCTCAAACTGAAGGGTATGACGGCGTTTTCCACTGAGAGTTCGTGGTGCGAAAAGGCCATGCCACCTGCGTTTGCGGGGTAATGATCGGTCAATGCCTTGATTTTGGGCGGTAAACCTTCCAGATGAACGTTGTGCGAATTTTGGCGAGGAGGCTTGCTTGCGCTTGGGTGCGCGGCACTCACAAAATCTTGGGGTCGCTTCGCAGCCCAGCGGGAGCAAGCTCCCTCGCCACAGGATGCTTTTCGGATCAATGGCTGCCGGAATGCCCGAAACCACCGGCACCACGCTCGGTTTCAACAAACTCTTCGACCATCTCGAAGTGCGCTTGAACCACCGGCACCAGAACCAATTGAGCCAGGCGCTCACCGACCACCATGTTGAAGTCGGTCTGGCCACGGTTCCAGCACGAAACCATCAGCGGGCCCTGGTAATCGGAGTCGATCAAACCGACCAGATTGCCCAGCACGATGCCATGTTTATGGCCCAGGCCGGAGCGCGGCAGAATCAGCGCGGCCAAACCCGGATCGCCAATGTAGACGGACAGACCGGTCGGGATCAGCAGGGTTTCGCCCGGCTTGATGACGGTGTCTTTTTCCAGCATGGCGCGCAGGTCGAGGCCGGCGGAGCCAGGCGTGGCGTACTGCGGCAGCGGGAATTCGGTACCGATGCGGGGGTCGAGGATCTTGGCTTGCAAAGCGTGCATGTAAATTAAACCTGGTTCAGACGTTCGGCGATAAAAGTGATCAGCTGGCGAGCAATTTTGCTCTTGCTGGTCTGGGCGAAAAGTGTGGCGTGCAGTTCTCGATCGATCACGCTGCAGGCGTTTTCTTCGCTGTTGAAGCCAATGCTCGGGTTGGCGACGTCGTTGGCGACGATCAGATCGAGGTTCTTGTCTTTCAACTTGCGCGCAGCGTAATCGAGCAGGTGTTCGGTTTCGGCAGCGAAGCCGACACTGAACGGACGGTCGGGGCGGGTGGCGATGGTGGCCAGGATGTCCGGGTTGCGCACCATCTGTAGCAACAAGCCGTCGCCGTTCGTAGGGTCTTTCTTGAGTTTCTGTGGGGCGACGACTTCAGGACGGTAGTCCGCGACCGCTGCCGAGGCGATAAACAGGTCGCAAGGGATCGCGGCTTCGCAGGCGGCGAGCATGTCGCGAGCGCTGACCACGTCGATGCGGGTGACACGATCCGGAGTCGGCAGGTGCACCGGGCCGGTGATCAGCGTGACGCGGGCGCCGGCTTCCACCGCGGCTTCGGCCAGGGCAAAGCCCATTTTTCCGGAGCTGTGGTTGGTGATGTAGCGCACCGGATCGATGTTTTCCTGAGTCGGGCCGGCGGTGATCAGCACGTGTTTGCCGGTCAATGCCTGACGCTTGAAGCAGTCCGCCGCGCATTGGGCGAGTTCGACGGCTTCGAGCATGCGGCCCAGGCCGACGTCGCCGCAGGCCTGGCTACCGGAGGCCGGCCCGAAGGCTTTGATGTCGCGGCTTTCGAGGGTTTGCAGGTTGGCCTGGGTTGCCGGGTCGCGCCACATGGCCTGGTTCATCGCCGGGGCGACGGCGACCACCGCATCGGTGGCCAGCACCAGCGTGGTCAGCAGATCGTCAGCAATGCCTTGGGCCAGACGGGCAATCAGGTCCGCCGTAGCAGGGGCGATCAGCACCATATCGGCCCACTTGGCCAGCTCGATGTGGCCCATGGCAGCTTCTGCCGCGGGGTCCAGCAAGTCGAGATGAACCGGGTGCCCGGACAAGGCCTGCATGGTCAGCGGAGTGATGAACTCGCTGCCGCCACGGGTCATGACCACGCGCACTTCGGCACCCTGGTCGATCAGGCGGCGAACCAGGTCGGCGCTCTTGTAGGCAGCAATACCGCCGCCGACGCCCAGAACGATGCGTTTCCGATACAGCCGCTGCATAGGTCTGCCTTTTATTTCGTTGATGACAGCATGGCGAGACCCCCTCCCCAGGGATGAAATCGCCAGCAAAAAAGATGGGCTACGATATCACAGCGACCGCTATGGAACAGCGGCGCCCACAGACAGGGAAGGTGCTATGAGTATTCGTGATTGGCCGGCGGCGGAGCGGCCGCGGGAGAAGTTACTGGAGCAGGGATCGGCGAGTCTCTCGGACGCAGAGCTGCTGGCGATTTTTTTACGGACCGGTGTGTCCGGCAAAAGCGCGGTGGATTTGGCGCGACACCTGTTGCAGCAATTTGGCAGCCTGCGCACTTTGCTCGAGGCCGACCTTCGGACCTTCAGTGGTGAGCTCGGCCTTGGGCCGGCAAAGTTTGCGCAGTTGCAGGCGGTGCTGGAAATGGCCCGCCGGCATCTGGCAGAGCGGTTACGACGTGACTCAGTGATGGAAAGCCCCCTCGCGGTGCGCGACTACCTCAAGTCGATGCTGCGCCACGAGCCGCATGAGGTCTTCGGTAGCCTGTTCCTGGATTCAAAACACCGGGTGCTGGCGTTTGAGGTGCTGTTTCGCGGCTCCATCGACAACACCAGCGTGTACCCGCGACAGGTGGTCAAGCGCGCACTGGCTCATAACGCCGCCGCATTGATCCTTTGCCACAATCATCCGTCGGGCAAATCCGATCCCAGTCAGGCTGATCGAATGCTGACCAAGCGCCTGCAAGAGGCGCTGGAGCTGATTGATGTGCGGGTGCTCGACCATTTCATCATTGGTGACGGCGAGCCGCTTTCAATGGCCGAGTATGGGTGGATGTAGGGCTTGGGGACGGGCTTCTGTGGCGAGGGAGCTTGCTCCCGCTTGAGTGCGCAGCGCTCACAGGATCTTCAGGGCCGCTGCGCAGCCCGGCGGGAGCAAGCTCCCTCGCGTCAGAGAAGCATTCGCGCAGCGTTTCCGAGCGTTACTTGAGGTTGACCTTGGAGTAATCCTGGCGACCAAACGGGCTGACCGAGTAACCCTCGACGTTCTTGCGCATCAACGCGAACGCCGTCGGGTGGGCCAACGGCAGCCAAAGCGCCTGCTGCTGGATCTGCGCCTGGGCCTGTTCGTAAAGCTTGGTACGCACACCTTGCTCGCCGGTGGTCTTGCCGGCGCTGATCAGCTTGTCCAGGTCCTGGTTGCAGTAGCGGGCGAAGTTAGTGCCGGATTTGACCGCGGCGCAGGAAAACTGCGGCGTGAGGAAGTTGTCCGGGTCACCGTTGTCGCCAGCCCAACCCATGAACAGCAGGTCGTGCTCGCCGGCTTTGGCGCGGCGAATCAGCTCGCCCCATTCGATCACGCGGATTTCGGCCTGGATGCCGATTTCCGCGAGGTCCGATTGCAGCATTTGAGCGCTCAGGCTCGGGTTCGGGTTCAGCAGACTGCCGGAAGGTCGGGTCCAGATGGTGGTCTGGAAGCCGTCCTTGAGTCCGGCCTTGGCCATCAATGCCTTGGCCTTCTCGACGTCATGCGGATAACCGGGCAGGCCTTTGGCGTAGCTCCAGGTGTTCGGCGGGTACGGGCCGTTGGCGGGCTCGGCAGTGTCTTCGAACACGGCTTTGACGTAGTTGGCCTTGTCGAAGGCGAGGTTGATCGCCTGGCGCACTTCAGGTTTGTCCAGCGGCGGATGCTGGCTGTTGATGCCGACGAACGCAGTCATGAAGGCGTCAGTCTTTTCCACTTTCAGTGTCGGTTCTTTCAGCGCGGCCTGTACGTCCAGAGGCTTGGGCGACAGGGCGATCTGGCACTCGTTGCGACGCAATTTCTGCAAACGCACATTGGCGTCCGGGGTGATGGCGAAGATCAGCGGGTCCACCGAAGGCTTGCCACGGAAGTAGTCCGGGTTGGCCTTGTAGCGAATCGAGGCATCTTTTTGGAAGCGGGTGAACACGAATGGGCCGCTGCCGATCGGCTGGCTGTTGAGCTTCTCGGGCGTGCCGGCCTTCAGCAGTTTGTCGGCGTATTCCGCGGAATAGATCGAGGCGAAGCCCATACTCAGGGTCGCGAGGAAGGTTGAGTCCGGGTGATCAAGGGTGAAGCGTACGGTCAGCGGGTCCAGTGCGTCGATCTTCTTGATCAGCGCCGGCAACTGCATCGACTGGGCGTGCGGGAAGCCGCTCTGGGCGACCTTGTGCCAAGGGTGCGCCGGGTCGAGCATACGGTCGAAGCTGAATTTGACGTCTTCGGCGGTCAGCTCGCGTGTCGGGCTGAAGTACTCGGTGCGGTGGAATTTCACCTGTGGGTGCAACTTGAACACGTAAGTCAGGCCGTCGGGGCTGACTTCCCAGCTGTCCGCGAGGCTGGCGACCACTTTACCGCTGGCGGTGTCGAAGTCCACCAGACGGTTCATCAGCACATCGGCGGACGCGTTGGTGGTGGTCAGCGAGTTGTATTGCACCACGTCGAACCCTTCCGGACTCGCCTCGGTGCAGACGCTCAGGGCGGCGGCATGGGCCAGCGGGCTCAGCAGGAGCGGGGCGAACAACAGCGGTAGGGCAGCGAGGCGCATGGTCGGATTCCTTTACAGATCGAAGGCCCATCTGCAAGTGCAGTCTGGAAAAGGCTTACCCTAGTGGGCTCTTTTGCAAATGACTATCCCCTTTTTCATTTTAAGGAGAGTATGTGCGCTTGTTTTCGGTGATGCGGGCCGAGGAAAACCCGAAATCGGTCGGTTGACCGATTCTCTGCGACGAGCGGTCTTAATCGGCCACAGCCTTTATCCAAGGCGCTCGGCGCCCGAAAAATGGGGAATTTATAAAGTCCGCGCACACGGAATGTTGTTGCTCTCCAGTCTTTCTGGTATAAAGCAGCGCTCTTTTCTAGGGGCCCGGTTCCTTCACTGTAGGTGTAGCCGGTAAGACCTCTAAAGAAACGCGGCGCCTGGCGCCAAATGACTGAGAGATTAAGCGGCCAACCCATGCCGGGTTGGGCATGTGGTTTTAGAGGGCTGAGGCATGTCGAGAGTATGTCAAGTTACCGGTAAGGGTCCGGTGACTGGGAATAACATTTCCCACGCAAACAACAAAACCCGTCGTCGTTTCCTGCCGAACCTGCAGCATCACCGCTTCTGGGTTGAAGAAGAGAAACGTTTCGTGCGTCTGCGCGTATCTGCCAAAGGCATGCGTATTATCGACAAGCGTGGCATCACTGTCGTGCTGGCCGAAATCCGCAAAGCTGGCAAGATCTAAGGGAGCTAATCATGCGTGAATTGATTCGAATGATTTCTAGCGCCGGTACTGGTCACTTCTACACTACCGACAAGAACAAGCGTACTACTCCGGACAAGCTCGAAAAGCGCATGTTCGATCCGCGCGTTCGCAAGCACGTGATGTACAAAGAAGGCAAAATCAAGTAATTGATTTTTCCCTCTTACAAAAAAGGCCCGTATCGCGAGATACGGGCCTTTTTTGTTGCCTGCAGGTTATGGGTTGCCTGTTAGTGCCCCTTCGCCTGCGGTGAGTCGCGTCCGATGTAGGAGCGAGGCTTGCCTGCGAAGAGGTCGGCCCGGCTAATACAAATCCTCAGGCCTTCTGTTCAAACGCCACATAAATCTTGCGGCACGGCTCCAGCACTTCCCAGGTGCCCCTGAACCCGGCCGGGATCACGAAGCGATCACCCGCACGCACGGTCTTGCTGTTGCCGTCGTTGTCACGCAGCACTGAAACGCCCTGAATGATTTCGCAGTACTCATGCTCGGTGAAGTTCACATGCCACTGGCCAACAGCGCCTTCCCACACGCCCGCATTCAACTGGCCGCAAGGGCTGTTGTAGTGGTTGTAGACCGCTTGCTCGGGGTCGCCCTTGAGGACTTTTGCCGGGTCCGGCCGATAGCGATCGGGTTGGGTGGTGGCCTGGCTGAAGTCGACGATGTCCTGGATGCTCATTGTTGTTATCCCCCGTGATTGCGGCGCGGTTGGTTGGAAAGCCCAAAGTCTATGTTTATTAAAATGAACATCGCAAGGCCGTTTGCCGGCCTTATGTCAAATATATTGAAACTTCACCTGTCGCTGGTTTAGGGTGGCGGTTGCCTTGGGCCGAAAAATCAGGCTGGCTGGGCAGAATTCCTGACAGCGTCCGCGACGATCGTTGGGCGCTCGTATTCAACAAGAGGAGGACACTCGTATGACCACCCTGACTCGTGCCGATTGGGAACAACGGGCTCGCGATCTGAAGATCGAAGGCCGTGCCTACATCAATGGCGAATACACCGATGCCGTCTCCAGCGAGACCTTCGAGTGCATCAGCCCGGTCGATGGCCGTCTGCTGGGCAAGATTGCCAGCTGTGACGCCGCCGACGCCCAGCGCGCCGTTGAAAATGCCCGCGCCACCTTCAATTCCGGCGTCTGGTCGCGCTTGGCACCGACCAAGCGCAAAGCCACCATGATCCGTTTCGCCGGCCTGCTCAAACAGCACGCCGAAGAGCTGGCGCTGCTTGAAACCCTGGACATGGGCAAGCCGATCAGCGATTCCCTGTACATCGACGTTCCCGGCGCGGCGCAAGCCCTGAGCTGGAGCGGTGAAGCCATCGACAAGATCTACGACGAAGTCGCCGCCACCCCGCACGATCAGCTGGGTCTGGTGACTCGCGAACCGGTCGGCGTGGTTGGCGCCATCGTGCCGTGGAACTTCCCGTTGATGATGGCCTGCTGGAAACTCGGGCCGGCGCTGTCCACCGGTAACTCGGTGATCCTCAAGCCATCGGAAAAATCCCCGCTGACCGCCATTCGCATTGCTGCGCTGGCCGTCGAAGCCGGTATTCCGAAAGGCGTGCTTAACGTTTTGCCAGGTTACGGACACACCGTCGGCAAGGCCTTGGCCCTGCACAATGACGTGGATACGCTGGTGTTCACCGGTTCGACCAAGATCGCCAAGCAATTGCTGATCTACTCCGGCGAATCGAACATGAAGCGCGTCTGGCTCGAAGCGGGCGGCAAGAGCCCGAACATCGTGTTTGCCGATGCCCCGGACCTGCAAGCCGCAGCTGAAGCGGCGGCCGGTGCCATTGCCTTCAACCAGGGCGAAGTCTGCACTGCTGGTTCGCGTCTGCTGGTCGAACGCTCGATCAAGGACACCTTCCTGCCGCTGGTGATCGAAGCACTGAAAACCTGGAAGCCGGGCAACCCATTGGACCCGGCGACCAACGTCGGCGCGCTGGTGGACACCCAGCAGATGAATACCGTGCTGTCCTACATCGAATCCGGCCACGCCGACGGCGCCAAACTGGTGGCTGGCGGCAAGCGCACGCTTCAGGAAAGCGGTGGCACTTACGTTGAACCGACGATTTTCGACGGCGTAAACAATGCGATGAAAATCGCTCAGGAAGAAATCTTTGGCCCGGTATTGTCGGTGATCGCGTTCGACACCGCCGAGGAAGCCATCGCGATTGCCAACGACACGCCTTACGGCCTGGCTGCTGCGGTATGGACCAAGGACATTTCCAAGGCGCACCTGACCGCTCGTGCGCTGCGTGCCGGTAGCGTGTGGGTCAACCAATACGACGGCGGCGACATGACCGCACCGTTTGGCGGCTTCAAGCAATCGGGCAATGGCCGCGACAAGTCGCTGCACGCGTTCGACAAATACACCGAGCTGAAGGCGACCTGGATCAAGTTGTAAGCACCACGCAACGAAGATCCCCTGTGGGGGCGAGCCTGCTCGCGATGGCGGTGTGACAGTCAACATCCAGTGTTGAATGTTGTTCCGTTATCGCGAGCAGGCTCGCTCCCACATTGTTTTGTGCGGTGCCAAAAATATCCACAGGAGCGTGGAACATGCGTTGGGCGACTTATTTCGCCGTGTTGGCGTCTGTCTTGAGTGTTGGCCTGGCCCTGGGGGTCAGCATGCCGCTGGTGTCGTTTCGCCTGGAAAGCTGGGGCTACGGCTCGTTCGCCATCGGTGTGATGGCGGCGATGCCGGCCATTGGCGTGCTGCTGGGGGCGAAGATTTCCAGCCATCTGGCCTCGCGTCTGGGCACGGCCAATCTGATGCGTCTGTGCCTGTGGGCCGGGGCGGTGTCCATCGGCTTGCTGGCGCTGTTGCCGAGCTATCCGGTCTGGCTGGTGATGCGCCTGATGATCGGGGTGATCCTGACCCTGGTCTTCATCCTCGGCGAAAGCTGGATCAACCAACTGGTGATCGAACAATGGCGCGGACGATTGGTGGCGCTGTACGGCAGCAGCTACGCGCTGAGTCAGCTGGCCGGGCCGTTGCTGCTGGGCGTTCTGGGCACCGAACACGATTACGGCTTCTGGGTCGGCGTCGGCTTGCTCATAGCGGCGCCGCTCCTGTTGCTGGGCCGCAGCGGCGCACCGTCCAGTGAGGCTGCCAGCGTGACGTTTGGCGACTTGTGGGGCTTCTGCCGTGGCTTGCCGGCGATTGCCTGGGCGGTGTCGCTGTTCGCGGCGTTTGAAGCGATGATCCTGACCTTGTTGCCGGTGTATTGCCTGCGTCAGGGTTTCACCACGGAAATCGCCTTGGCGATGGTCAGCACCGTGGTGGTGGGTGATGCCCTGCTGCAACTGCCGATCGGCGCGCTGGCGGATCGCTTGTCACGCCGCACTTTGTTCACCGGTTGCGCGGTGGTGTTGCTGCTTTCGAGTCTGGCGATCCCGTTGCTCATCGACACCTTGCTGATCTGGCCGTTGTGGGTGCTGTTTGGCGCCAGCGCCGGAGGATTGTTCACCTTGTCGCTGATCCTGATCGGCGAACGCTATCGCGACGATGCACTGGTGCGAGCCAACGCGCACATTGCGCAGCTGTGGGGCATCGGTTGCCTGATCGGGCCTTTGGCGGCCGGTGCCGGCAGCCAGTGGATCAGCGGGCATGCGTTGCCGCTGTTCATGGCCGCGGGGGCGTTCGGGTTGGTGATCTTACTGTCACGCCAAGGCGCGTTCGGTGGAGTTGCCGAACCGGCCTGAAACCCTGCACAAGCGTGTGGCGAGGGAGCTTGCTCCCGCTCGACTGCGCAGCAGTCGCCTATCGGAGCCCTCGTTCAGTCTGAATGAACGGGGGCTTCTGGTTTAGGGCCGCTTCGCGACCCAGCGGGAGCAAGCTCCCTCGCCACATTTGATTGATGGAAGCAACGCTACAACATCCGCTCAAGGCCGACCGCCGTGCTGAACCAGGAATTGAAGCGGCGCCATAGACTCCCTGGCTCCTTGGTCAGCGTGTGCATTTTGCCGTCATCCTCCGTCACCCAGACGATCCGGTCATTCTCCAGTTTCACCTGATAGCTCAAGGGCGGCGCCATACCCTCCATGGCCGCTCTACGCACATGCGCGGCGAGTTCGGGGCTGTCCACCAGCACGCCGACTTCGGTGTTCCACAGCACCGAGCGTGGATCGAAGTTGAATGAGCCGATGAAGGATTTCTGCTGGTCGAAGATCATCGCCTTGCTGTGCAGGCTGGAATCGGAACCCCGGAAGGACTTGCTGTAGAAAATATGCGGCCCGCTGCCGCCGCCTTCGCCGGGCTGGCGGCGCAGTTCGTACAGCTTCACGCCATGTTCCAGCAGCGCCCGGCGATAAGGCGCGTAACCGCCGTGCACGGCCGGCACGTCCGTGGCTTCAAGCGAGTTGGTCAACAAACTCACCGACACGCCGGCGTCGGCCCGGCCGGTGAGGTAGACCAACCCCGGCTGCCCCGGTACGAAGTAAGCCGAGATCATGATCAGTTCTTTGCTGACGCCCGTAAGCTCCGGCGCCAGTTGCGTGGTCAGCAACAAATGGGGGTCAGGCTCGCCGTCCGACAAGACCTTGCTCGGTGCATCCCACAGCGCCTGGTTCCAGGCCCAGATCAGCTCCCGGCGCCAGATGTCCATGCGTGGCTTTGTGGTGTAAGTCATCAACTGCTGATACAGCGCATGATTCTGCTTGCGGGTCTCTTCCAGGGATTCTTCCAGGCGCGTGCGGGTATTTTGCAGGTCCTTTTGCGTCGGTCTGCTCGACAGGAACTCGTCGATCGGCTTGCTCAGCGCGCTGTTCCAGTACTGGTCGAAGCTGTGGCCAAGCTGTTCCGCCACCGGTCCGACGCCGAGCATGTCGATGTCGGTGAAATTCAGGTTGGGCTCGGCATCGAAGTATTCGTCTCCCAGGTTACGGCCGCCGACGATGGCCGCACTGTTGTCCGCCAGCCACAACTTGTTGTGCATGCGCCGATGTTGCAGCGACAGGTTGAACAAGCGGCCCATGGTGCGCGTCACGCCCGTGGCGCGGCCCAGGTGCAGCGGGTTGAACAGGCGGATCTGGATCTGCGGGTGCGCAGCGAGGGTCGCGATGATCCAGTCCAGGCCGTCGCTGGTGGTGTCATCAAGCAGGATTCTCACCCGCACGCCGCGATCCGCAGCCTTGAGTAATTCGTCCGCCAGCATCCGCGTGCTGATGCCGTCATGCACGATGTAGTACTGCAAGTCGAGGCTGCTTTGGGCATTGCGGATCAGCTCGGCACGGGCCATGAAGGCTTCGCTGCTGTTGGACAGCAAGCGAAAGCCGGACCTGCCCTCGTGGGGCGCGGCCTGGGCCTGGATCGAGCGACCGAACGCCGAATCGCTGGCGGGTAAAGCCTGGCTCGGTTCGCGTTGAACGTCGAAGCTGGCGCAACCGCCCAGAAACGAGGCGAGTAGCAGAAGAGCAAGTAGGGGCTGTCTGACTCTCACGTAGGAACGTTCCGATTGGCGGCAAAGGTCGGTATATGGACGCTGGATTCCTGAGAAAGGTCAGTCGGTGATGTGGTCCGTTTCTGCCAGCAGTTTGATCGCTGCGGCGCCGACCTTGCGCACGGCTTCTTCGATCAGCGGTGTTGGCTTGGCAGCGTAGTTCATCCGCAGGCAGTTGCGGTACTTGCCCGAGGCGGAAAAGATGCTGCCGACGGCAATCTGTACGCCTTGATCATGCAGGGCGCGATTCAGTTTCAGGGTGTCAAAGCCGTCCGGCAGCTCCACCCACAACATGAAGCTGCCTTGCGGGCGACTGGCGCGGGTGCCGGCGGGGAAATAGCGCGTGACCCAGTCGATCATCAGGTCGCGACTGCGTTGGTATTGCGTGCGCATCCGCCGCAAATGCGGTTCGAAATGCCCGGCCTTGAGAAATTCGGCAATCGCAATCTGCGGTTGTGGCGCGGTAGAGCCGGTGCTGATGTATTTCATGTGCAGCACCCGTTCCAGATAGCGTCCGGGCGCGACCCAGCCAATGCGCAGCCCGGGTGCCAGGGTTTTGGAAAAGGAACTGCACAGCAACACGCGGCCGTCTTCGTCGAAGGATTTGATCGTGCGTGGACGCGGGTAGCTGTAGGAAAGTTCGCCATACACATCGTCTTCGATAATCGCTACGTCGAAACGCTGTGCGAGCGTCAACAAGGCGCGTTTGCGCGATTCCGGCATGATGTAGCCCAGCGGGTTGTTGCAGTTGGGCGTCAACTGTATGGCCTTGATCGGCCATTGCTCCAACGCCAGTTCGAGCGCATCGAGGCTGATCCCGGTGATCGGGTCGGTGGGGATTTCCAGGGCTTTCATGCCCAGGCCCTTGAGGGTCTGCATGGCGCCGTGAAAGCTGGGCGAGTCCACCGCCACAATGTCCCCCGGCTCGCAAATCGCACGAATGCTGGTGGACAGCGCTTCATGGCAGCCGGTGGTCACCACCAGGTCGTGGGCGGTCAATTGGCACCCGGAATCGAGCATCAGGCGAGCAATCTGTTCGCGCAGTTCGAGGGTGCCGTAGATGTTGTCGTAATACAGACCGGGCATGTCCTGGCGACGGCTGATGCGCGCCAGGTTGCGCAGCAACGGTTTCATGGTCGGCGTGGTGATGTCCGGCATGCCGCGGCCCAGTTGCACGACGTCCTTGCGCGGGACGGCGCGGATCAATTCCAGCACCTGATCCCACTGCGAAATATCCACCGGACGCTGGGCCGGACGGCCGATGGCCGGCAGCTCCGGCAATTCGCGGCCCACCGGTACGAAATAGCCGGACTTGGGTTTGGGTGTCGCCAGCCCGCTGTCTTCCAGCACGCGATAGGCCTGCTGCACCGTGCTCAGGCTGACCCCGTGCTCGACACTCAACGCCCGCACCGACGGCAGCCGGTCACCGGGGCGATAGAAGCCCTGTTCGATACGGGTGCCGAGCAATTCGGCGAGGTTGACGTAAAGGGTCATGGCGCAGTCTCGATGCGGGTGATTCGGTTAACCAGTACAGATGGGGCTAAATTATCGGATTCAGACGCTGAATCGAAGAATCTGTATGGGGTTAATACAGTCTCGTTGAATCTGTAATGCTTTTTGCCGTCCGCGCATCATGAAAGCTCTGGCTACCCAAGTAAACAGGAGCAATCAAAATGAACGGCTTGAGCGATGTGCGGCTGACGTTACACAGTCAGGAACTGGCGGCAGGGCAGAAAAACGGTGCGCGCGAGGCAGTCATGCGCAATGCGCCGTCCGGCCTGAGTCGCTGGGGACTGTTCTGGCATCGTCTGCACACGCGCAAGGCGTTGCTGACGCTCACGCCCGAGCAACTCAGGGATGTCGGGTTGAGTCGGGAGCAGGCGCGGGAGGAGGGGCTTAAGCCTTTCTGGCGGATCTGAGTTTTGCGGTGTTCTGGCGGGCCTCTTCGCGGGCAAGCCTCGCTCCTACAGGGTTAGTGTCGATCTTCCGACCGACGCATAACCTGTAGGAGCGAGGCTTGCCCGCGAAGGCGTCCGCAAAAACGCTACAACTTCCTCAGACCAACTCTTTAAGCCGATGCCACAACATCCCCAGCGCCAACAGCGGCGAGCGTAAATGCTTCCCGCCGGGGAAGGTGATATGCGGGACGCGAGCGAACAGATCAAACCCGCCCCCTTGCTGCCCGCTGATCGCCTCGGCCAACAACTTGCCCGCCAGGTGCGTGGCATTCACCCCATGTCCGGAATACGCCTGGGCGTAATACACATTCGGCTGATCCTTGAGCTGGCCAATCTGCGGCAGTCGGTTGGCGCCGATGCCGATCATCCCGCCCCATTGATAGTCGATCTTCACCCCGCCCAGTTGCGGGAAGACTTCCAGCATCTTCGGCCGCATGTACGCGCCAATGTCCTTCGGGTCGCGGCCCGAATAATGGCAGGCACCGCCAAACAGCAGGCGTCGATCCGCCGAAAGCCGGTAGTAATCCAGCGCCACCCGTTGATCGCAGACCGCCATGTTCTGCGGCAGGAGCGAGTGCGCCAGCTCTTCACTCAACGGCTCGGTGGCAATGATGTAGCTGCCCGCGGGCAGCACCTTACCGCTGAGCTGCGGGTTGAGTTGGTTGAGGTAGGCGTTGCAGCCCAGCACCAGCGTCTTGGCGCGAACCGAGCCTTGGGCGGTATGGACCTTTACTTCGGGGCCGTAATCGATGCGGGTCGCCGCCGAGTGTTCGAACAGCTTTGCGCCCAGCTGCTGTGCGGCGGCCGCTTCGCCCAGTGCCAGGTTAAGCGGGTGAAGATGGCCCGAACCCATGTCGATCAAGCCGCCGACGTAGCGGTCCGAACCCACCACCGAGTGCATTTCATTGGCTTGCAGCAGCCGGGTTTCATAGCGGTAGCCGAGGCTGCGCAGCTCCTCGGCATCTTCGGCGAAACCCTCGAGGTCGCGGGGTTTGTTCGCCAGGTCGCAGTAACCCCAGGTCAGGTCGCACGGAATCTGGAAACGCTCGACACGCTGGCGGACGATTTCCACCGCTTCCAGGCCCATGAGTTTCATCTGGCGCACGCCTTGCGCACCGATCACGTCGGTGAACTGATCGAGGCCATGACCGACGCCGCGAATCAATTGCCCGCCATTGCGTCCGCTGGCACCCCAGCCGATCTTGTGCGCTTCCAGCAAGATCACGCTGAGGCCGCGTTCGGCCAGCTCAAGCGCCGTGTTCAGCCCGGAAAACCCGCCGCCAACCACGCACACGTCCGCCACCAGATCGCCTTGCAGCACCGGATGATCGGGCTGCGGCAGGCTGCTGGCGGCGTAGTAAGAGGCAGTGTGCTGGGCACGGGCATTCATGTGAGCGTCCCTGATTCGTGTGTCTATAAAATTTGACGGAGCATAAGCCGGACGTTCCGGCGCGGGCAACATTGGTCGGTTCGTGCTGTCTGGATCGCGGCTTTTGCGTCAGAATCCCGGTCTATTCCGCTTTGGGTCACCGCTTCGATGAGCTGCAACAGCCAGAAAATCCGCACGCTTCGCCAGCAGATCCCCTCGTTCGAGTGCGTGCCCGGCTGCCATGACTGCTGTGGACCGGTGACCACCTCGCCGGAAGAAATGTCCCGCCTGCCGCGCAAGACCCGGGCCGAGCAGGATGCGGCGATGGATGAGCTCAACTGCGTGCACCTGGGCCCCAATGGCTGCACGGTGTATGACGAGCGGCCGCTGATCTGCCGGTTGTTTGGGACCACCAAGACCTTGCCGTGCCCGAATGGGCGGGGGCCGGTGGAGCTGATTCATCCGCGGGTGGAGAAGCAGATTCATGAGTACATGGCGTCGACCCGGCAGGTCCTCGTCTGAGGGAAGACCGAGTCGCCTGTATCGCTAGCAGGCTAGCTCCCACACTGGATCTGCGTCATGCACAGACTGTGTGCCCGCTGAAGATCAGCGGTGGGAGCGAGCCTGCGAGCGATGGGGTCTGAACAGACACCACAAAGTCTCAATCCGGAATCGGCAGGCACAAACTCTCTTTCACCTCTTCCATCACGATATAGCTCTTGGATTCGCGCACATGCGGCAGCTTGAGCAGGATGTCGCCCAGCAGCTTGCGGTAGGAAGCCATCTCGGAAATCCGCGCCTTCACCAGGTAGTCGAAATCCCCCGACACCAAATGGCATTCCAGCACATGGGGCAGTTTCAGCACCGCACGTCGGAACTCTTCGAAAGTGTCGCCGGATTTGTAGTCGAGGCTGATCTCGACGAACACCAGAAGACTACCCTTGAGGTGCTGCGGATTGAGCCGGGCGTTGTAGCCCATGATGATCCCTTCGCGCTCCAGGCGCCGGACCCGCTCGGTACACGGTGTGGTCGAGAGCCCGACCTTTTCCCCAAGCTCGGTGAAGGAGATGCGTCCGTCCGCTTGCAGGATCCGCAGGATGTTGCGGTCGATCTTGTCCAGCTCACGTTTGGTCTGAGTGTTGGTACGCATAGGGGATGCGCCTCCGTGAAAAGGGTTTTTGCCGAGAATTCTCGCCAAATATAGGCAGTTATATAGTGAAAAGCACTGCCTAATCTTTTTTACACTGCGCACATCAATGCTCTACAACTACGAACGTCAGCGGCAAGCCGCGATGAGGGATATGAAAATGCGCGTTATGGTCTTGGGTAGCGGCGTCATCGGTACCACCAGTGCTTATTATCTGGCGCGTGCCGGGTTCGAAGTGGTGGTGGTGGACCGTCAGCCGGCCGCTGCCATGGAGACCAGTTTCGCCAACGCCGGGCAGGTATCGCCGGGTTATGCCTCGCCGTGGGCCGCGCCGGGCGTGCCGCTCAAGGCCATCAAGTGGCTGTTGCAGCGCCACGCACCGCTGGCGATCAAGGCCACCGCCGACATCGACCAATACCTGTGGATGGCGCAGATGCTGCGCAACTGCACCGCCAGCCGTTATGCGGTGAACAAGGAACGCATGGTGCGTCTGTCCGAGTACAGCCGTGACTGCCTCGACGAACTGCGCGCTGAAACCGGCATTGCCTACGAAGGCCGCAGCCTCGGGACGACCCAACTGTTCCGCACCCAGGCTCAACTGGACGGCGCGGCGAAAGACATCGCTGTTCTGAAAGAGTCCGGCGTGCCGTTCGAACTGCTCGACCGCGCTGGCATTGCCCGCGTTGAGCCGGCCTTGGCCAGCGTCACTGATATCCTCGCCGGTGCCTTGCGCCTGCCGAACGACCAGACTGGCGACTGCCAGATGTTCACCACCCGTCTGGCCGAAATGGCCGTCAAATTGGGCGTGGAATTCCGTTTCGGCCAGGACATTCAGAAGCTCGACTTCGCCGGTGATCGCATCAACGGCGTATGGATCGACGGCAAGCTGGAAACCGCGGATCGCTACGTGCTGGCACTCGGTAGCTACTCGCCGCAACTGCTCAAGCCACTGGGCATCAAGGCCCCGGTGTATCCGCTCAAGGGTTACTCCCTGACCGTGCCGATCACCAACCCGGCGATGGCTCCGACCTCGACCATTCTCGACGAGACCTACAAGGTCGCGATCACCCGTTTCGACAACCGCATCCGCGTCGGCGGCATGGCTGAAATAGCCGGTTTTGATCTGTCGCTGAACCCGCGTCGGCGCGAAACCCTGGAGATGATCGTCAACGACCTTTATCCTCAGGGCGGCGATCTGGCCCAGGCGAGTTTCTGGACCGGTCTGCGTCCGACCACTCCGGACGGCACGCCCATCGTTGGTGCCACCCCGTTCAGCAACCTGTTCCTGAACACCGGTCACGGCACGCTCGGCTGGACCATGGCGTGCGGCTCCGGCCGTTTGCTGGCTGACCTGATGGCGAAGAAAACGCCGCAGATCAGCGCCGAAGGCCTCGATATTTCCCGTTACGGCACAAAACTTCAGGAGTCCGCAAAACATGTCAATCCAGCGCCAGCTCACCAATGAGCGCATGAGCCAGATCGTTGTCCACAGCGGCACCGTCTATCTGGCAGGGCAGGTCGGCGACGACATGAGTGCCGGGATTGAACAGCAGACCCGTGAAACCCTCGCCAATATCGAGCGTTTGCTCGATCTGGCAGGCACCGACAAGAGCCGTTTGCTCTCGGTCACGATTTACCTGAAAGATATCGACGCGCATTTCGAAGGCATGAACGCGGTGTGGGACAAGTGGCTGCCAAAAGGCGTCGCCCCGGCCCGTGCGACCGTTGAGTCGAAGCTGTGTGAACCGCAAATCCTGATCGAGCTGTCGGTCGTCGCCGCTCTGCCGTAAGCCTGTCAGGACGTTAGAAAGATCCCTCTTCCGGTGCTGTTGGCGGTTCACGCCGTCAGCCAGCGCCGGTTTTTATTCCCATGACCGCCTAGAAGTCTGCCGCCATGCGTCCAGCCCGTGCCCTGATCGACCTTCAAGCCCTGCGTCACAACTACCGGATCGCCCGTGAAACCACGGGGGCCAAGGCCCTCGCCGTGATCAAGGCGGATGCCTACGGCCATGGCGCGGTGCGTTGCGCCCAGGCGCTGGAAGCCGAGGCGGACGGATTTGCCGTGGCTTGTATCGAAGAAGCGTTGGAGCTGCGCGCGGCTGGCATTCGGGCGCCGGTGTTGTTGCTGGAAGGTTTTTTCGAAGCCGATGAGCTGTCGCTGATCGTCGAGCATGATTTCTGGTGCGTGGTGCATTCGTTGTGGCAGCTCGAAGCCATCGAGAATGCCGTGTTGAGCAAACCCATCACGGTCTGGCTCAAGCTCGATTCGGGTATGCACCGGGTTGGCTTGCATCCAAAGGATTATCACGCGGCGTATCAACGGCTGCTGGCCAGCGGCAAGGTGGCGAAGATTGTCTTGATGAGCCACTTCGCCCGCGCCGATGAGCTGCACGAGCAGGCCAGCGCCGAGCAGGTCGCTGTGTTTGAAGCGGCACGTAAAGGTTTGTCGGCCGAGATCAGCTTGCGCAACTCGCCGGCGGTACTCGGTTGGCCGCAGATTCCGAGCGATTGGGTTCGCCCGGGCATCATGCTCTACGGCGCCACGCCGTTTGAAGAAGCCAACGCCGTGGCCTCCCGTTTGCAGCCGGTGATGACCCTGGAATCGAAAGTGATCTGCGTGCGTGAACTGCCGGCCGGCGAGCCGATCGGTTATGGCGCCAAATTCATCACCCCCAAGCCCATGCGCGTCGGGGTGGTGGCCATGGGTTATGCCGATGGTTACCCGCGTCAGGCACCGACCGGCACGCCAGTATTGGTCGCCGGGCAGCGCAGCCAGTTGATTGGCCGGGTGTCGATGGACATGCTCTGCATCGATCTGACCGATGTACCGCAGGCCGGCCTGGGTTCGACCGTTGAGTTGTGGGGTAAAAACATCCTCGCCAGCGACGTGGCCGCCGCCGCTGACACGATTCCCTATCAGATCTTCTGCAACCTGCGCCGGGTGCCAAAGCTCTATTCCGAGGGTTAGCGGTCAGCAGTCCGTACCGGAAGTCGCTTCGCTGAACAGGATTCAGGCCAAAGTGTTGTAAATACTGAACGCTGTCGCCATGATAACGCTCAATATTTCTACAACCTGAATCTTGGAGGCGCAAGCTTGGACGTCGGTGAACGACTGCAATCCATCCGTAAGCTCAAAGGTCTTTCCCAGCGTGAGCTCGCCAAGCGCGCGGGCGTCACCAACAGCACGATTTCCATGATCGAGAAGAACAGCGTCAGCCCCTCGATCAGTTCGCTGAGGAAGGTACTGGGCGGGATTCCCATGTCCATGGTCGAGTTCTTTTCCGAAGAAATCCTGCAGGAAAAACCGACGCAGATCGTCTACAAGGCCAACGAGCTGATCGATATTTCCGATGGTGCAGTGACCATGAAACTGGTCGGTCGGGCGCATCCGAGCCGGGCTATCGCCTTCCTCAATGAAATCTACCCGCCTGGCGCCGACACCGGTGACGAGATGCTCACCCATGAGGGCGAGGAAACCGGCATTTTGGTGGAAGGCCGACTGGAACTGGTGGTAGGCCTCGAAACTTTTGTGCTCGAAGCGGGGGATAGCTACTACTTTGAAAGTACCAAGCCACACCGTTTCCGTAATCCGTTCGATGCGCCGGCGCGACTAATCAGCGCAGCCACGCCCGCGAATTTCTAAGAGAAGAGGCGTCCTGCCAGCATGGCGGAGGCACCCAAACCGTTTTTCCATTGCGCAACAAGACCCCTTCGACTTTGGGGTTGTTTCAGTGTGACGGGGTTACCGTTATACTTGCGCCCGCCTGCGAACCGTGGCCGTAGGCGTGACTAGCCACCATTGAGGGTGAACGCGTGAATCTAATTATGAAAATGCTGGCCGTACCAGCAACCGTATTGGCCCTATGGGCAGTCAGCGCACAAGCAGCGACCAACGACGATATTGCTAAACGCCTTGAGCCAGTCGGCCAGGTTTGCGTCCAGGGTCAAGAGTGCAAGGGGATGGAAGTTGCTGCTGCTACTGGCGGTGGCGGTGCCAAGACGCCTAAAGATGTGATTGCAAAACATTGCAATGCTTGCCACGGAACCGGCCTGCTGGGTGCGCCGAAAATCGGCGACAAGGCTGCCTGGAAAGAACGCGCCGATCACCAGGGCGGCCTAGACGGCATCCTGGCCAAAGCCATTACCGGTATCAATGCGATGCCGCCTAAAGGCACCTGCGCCGACTGCTCCGACGACGAGCTGAAGGGCGCCATCAAAGAAATGTCCGGCCTGTAACACGCCAGCATCTTCAGCGAAAAAGCCGCTTACGAGCGGCTTTTTTGTGCCTGCGATTTTCCTTGGGGACTATTCTTTGCAGTAAAGGCCCGGCAAGCTCGGTCCAACCCCAATTCACGGAATGTAAGGGAGGATCAGATGGTGCAGCTGTGTTCTATCGAGCAGGCGGTCGATGACGTATTGGCGCGGTTGCCAGCGCATATCCACATGGGCCTGCCTCTGGGCCTGGGCAAACCCAACCACTTCGTCAACGCGTTGTTCCAGCGCGTCGCGCAACTGCCCGACCGGCAGCTGACGATCTACACTGCCCTGTGCCTGGGCCGCCCGGCCTTGGGCGACGGTTTGCAAAAGCGCTTCCTCGAACCCTTCATCGAGCGGGTGTTTGGCGATTATCCGGAGCTGGATTTTCTCGCCGGACTTCACAAAGACAGCCTGCCGGCCAACATTCACGTCCATCAATTCTTTATGCAGCCCGGCAGCCTGCTGCATAGCGAATCGGCCCAGCAGGATTATGTCAGCAGCAACTACAGCCACGCCGCGCGGGACATCAACGCCGCCGGTTTGAACCTCGTGGCGCAACTGGTGGCCAGCCACGCCGAACACCCGGATCGTCTGAGCCTGAGCTGCAACCCAGACATCACCCTCGATCTGTTTCCGATGATCGCCAAACGCCGGGCGGCGGGAGAGACGATCCTGCTGGTGGGCCAGGTGCACAACGATTTGCCCTACATGCCCGGTGACGCCGAAATAGGTATCGACACTTTCGACCTGCTGATCGACGAGAAGGACAACACCACACTGTTCTCCACACCGAACATGCCCGTGGGTTTCCAGGATCACTTCATCGGCTTGCACGCCAGTACGCTGGTGCGCGATGGCGGCACCTTGCAGATCGGCATCGGTGCCATGGGCGATGCCCTGACCGCAGCGTTGCTGGCGCGTCAGGCCGACAATGCCGGTTACAAGGCGTTGCTGGCGGATATCAATCTCAGCCAGTGGGCGCAGTTGATCGACCGCGAAGGCGGCATCGATCCGTTCGCGAAGGGCCTTTACGGTTGCAGCGAAATGTTCGTCAACGGCTTGCTGGTGCTGGCCGATGCCGGAATCGTGCGGCGCAAGGTCTACCCGGACGTGCCGACCCAGCAACAAGCCAATGCCGGCACTCTCGACGAAGCCGCGCAAACCGATGGCATCTCGGTGCATGGCGGGTTCTTCCTCGGGCCGCGCAGTTTTTACGAGCGCCTGCGCGAGCTTCCGCAAAGCAAGCGACTCGAATTCAACATGACCCGCATCAGCTACATCAACGAGCTCTACGGTCAGGAAGAACTCAAACGCTTGCAGCGCCTGGACGCGCGCTTCATCAACACCGTGTTCACCATGACCCTGCTCGGCGCGGGTGTGGCCGATCAGCTCGAAAGCGGGCGAGTGCTGAGCGGCGTTGGCGGGCAATACAATTTTGTTGCTCAGGGCCATGCGCTGGAGGGCGCGCGGTCCGTGCTGCTGTTGCGCAGCTGGCGCGAGGCGGGCGGTGAGGTCAGTTCGAACATCGTCTGGGAATACGGCCACTGCACGATCCCACGGCATCTGCGGGACATCGTGGTCACCGAGTACGGCATCGCCGATCTGCGCGGCAAGACCGATGCGGCGGTGATCGAGGCATTGCTGAATATCAGCGACTCTCGCTTCCAGCCGGGGCTGATCGAGCAGGCGCAGAACGTTGGCAAATTGCCGAAGAATTTCCGCATCGATCCGCGTTTTGCCGACAACAGCCCGGAGCGTTTGCAGGCGATTCAGGCGTTGCATCCGAATTTGTTTCCGGAGTATCCGCTGGGGTGTGATTTCACTGCGGTGGAGAGGGATTTGTTGCGGTCGCTGAACTGGTTGAAGAGCAAGTTCAAGCTCTCGGAGATTCTGGAGTTGGGCAAGGCTGCGCTGGACGCGCCGGAGCCTGCGGCGTTTCCCGAGCATCTGGAGCGGATGCAGCTGACCAACCCGGAAGGGCTGAAAGAGGACCTGTTTCAGCGGCTACTGCTCACCGGCCTCAAGGCCACCGCGCCATAACAGCCACTCCAAAACCACTGTGGGAGCGAGCCTGCTCGCGAATGCTGAGTATCAGTCGACATCATCGTTGACTGATCCAGCGCTTTCTCGAGCAGGCTCGCTCCCACAAGGGATATGCGGTGTGGCTTTATTCGATGAAGGTCACGACGCCGCCAGCCAGCGACTGCACACGAGCCAGCGACTCAACCCGATAACCTTGGGCATCCAGTTCCGCACGCCCACCCTGGAACGACTTCTCGATCACGATCCCCAAACCGGCGACGGTGGCGCCGGCCTGTTTGATGATCGAGATCAGCGCCTGGGACGCCTTACCGTTGGCCAGGAAGTCATCGATGATCAGCACGCGGTCGCTGCTGGTCAGGTGGCGCGGGGAGATGGCCACGGTGCTTTCGGTCTGCTTGGTGAACGAGTAAACGGTCGCCGACAGAAGGTTTTCAGTCAGGGTCAGTGACTGGTGCTTGCGGGCAAAAATCACCGGCACGCCGAGGTTCAGGCCGGTCATGATCGCCGGGGCGATGCCCGAAGCTTCGATCGTGACGATCTTGGTGATGCCCGAGTCCTTGAACAGCGCAGCGAATTCATCGCCGATCAGCTTCATCAGGGCCGGGTCGATCTGGTGGTTCAAAAAGGCATCGACCTTCAAGACCTGATCGGAAAGCACGATGCCTTGTTCGCGGATTTTCTGGTGCAGTGCTTCCATGAAGCGTTCCTCTACTGGCGCCATGTGCGCCTAGCTTGTCAAAAATGCCTGGTTAAAAAGTGTTCGGTTAAAAAGTGCTCAATTCTAGCGCTTTAACATTGCCCGTATATCCGCCAATGCGGTATTGCCGCGAACGGCTTTGACTTCAACAGGTGTGTCGTCGTTGCCTTCCCACGCCAGGTCGTCCGGCGGCAGCTCATCCAGGAAGCGGCTCGGCGCGCAGTCGATGATCTCGCCGTATTGCTTGCGCTTGGCGGCGAAGGTGAAGGCCAGGGTCTGACGCGCGCGGGTAATGCCAACGTAGGCCAGGCGGCGTTCTTCTTCGATGGTGTCGGCTTCAATGCTGGAGCGGTGCGGGAGGATTTCCTCTTCCATGCCCATGATGAACACGTAAGGGAATTCCAGGCCCTTGGAAGCGTGCAAGGTCATCATCTGCACACCTTCAGCGCCGTCTTCCTCTTCCTGCTGACGTTCCAGCATGTCGCGCAGGACGAGTTTGCCGATGGCGTCTTCGACGGTCATTTCGCCTTCTTCGTCTTTTTCCAAGGTGTTTTTCAACGCCTCGATCAGGAACCAGACATTACCCATGCGGTAATCGGCGGCCTTGTCGCTGGAGCTGTTGGTGCGCAGCCAGTTCTCGTAGTCGATGTCCATGACCATGCTGCGCAGCGCCGAGATCGGGTCTTCGCCGGCGCATTGCTCGCGGACCTTGTCCATGAAGCGCTTAAAGCGTGACAGACGATCAGTGAATCGCGCATCCAGGTGCTCGCCCAGGCCGATTTCGTCGGTGGCGGCATACATCGAGATTTTGCGCTCGGTGGCGTAGTTGCCCAGCTTCTCCAGCGTGGTCGAACCGATCTCCCGGCGCGGGACGTTGATCACCCGCAGGAAGGCGTTGTCGTCGTCCGGGTTCACGATCAGGCGGAAGTAGGCCATCAGGTCTTTCACTTCCTGGCGACCGAAGAAGCTGTTGCCGCCGGACAAACGATACGGAATCTGGTGGTGCTGCAGCTTCAGTTCGATCAGCTTGGCCTGGTAGTTACCGCGATACAGGATCGCGAAATCGCTGTAAGGCCGGTCCGTGCGCAGGTGCAGGGTCAGCAGTTCCACGGCCACGCGCTCGGCTTCGGCGTCTTCGTTGCGGCAGCGGATCACGCGGATTTCGTCGCCGTGGCCCATCTCGCTCCACAGCTGCTTTTCGAATTCGTGCGGGTTGTTCGAGATCAGCACGTTGGCGCAGCGCAGGATGCGGCTGGTGGAGCGGTAGTTCTGCTCGAGCATGACGACTTTCAGGGACGGGTAGTCGTCCTTGAGCAGCATCAGGTTTTCCGGGCGGGCGCCGCGCCAGGCGTAGATCGACTGGTCATCGTCGCCGACCACGGTGAACTGGTTGCGCGTGCCGATCAGCAGTTTCACCAGCAAATACTGGCTGGCGTTGGTGTCTTGGTATTCGTCCACCAGCAGGTAGCGGACTTTGTTCTGCCATTTTTCGAGGATGTCGGCGTGTTCCTGGAACAGCTTCACCGGCAGCAGGATCAAGTCGTCGAAGTCCACCGCGTTGAACGCCTTGAGCGTACGCTGATAGTGGGTGTAGACGATGGCGGCGGTCTGTTCCTTGGGATTGCGCGCGTTTTCCAGGGCTTCGGGCGGCAGGATCAGGTCGTTTTTCCACGAGCCGATCATGTTCTTGATCTCGTCGACGCCGTCGTCGCCCGAGTATTCCTTCTGCATGATGTCGGTCATCAAGGCTTTGACGTCGGTTTCGTCAAAGATCGAGAAGCCCGGCTTGTAGCCCAGGCGAACATGTTCCTTGCGGATGATGTTCAAGCCCAGGTTGTGGAAGGTGCACACCGTCAGGCCACGGCCTTCGCCGCCCTTGAGCAGGGTGCCGACCCGTTCCTTCATCTCGCGCGCGGCCTTGTTGGTGAAGGTCATGGCGACGATGTACTGGGCGCGGATGCCGCAGTTCTGGATCAGATGCGCAATTTTGCGGGTGATCACGCTGGTCTTGCCGGAGCCGGCGCCGGCGAGCACCAAAAGAGGGCCGCCGACGTAGCTCACGGCTTCTTGCTGCCGGGGATTGAGTCGGGACATACGAAATCAGGGAGTCGTTAGTGAAATGGGCCGGCATTTTAACAGGCTCAGCGAATTGTGCTGCTCTCTCCGACTTGTGACGCACCACGCTATCTCTATTTGCCGGTTTTGATACTTTCAAGCAGGATGCGCGGTGAATTAGCGGCTAATGTTCGTATTCCAGACACAAACTCACGTTTGATAACTGATGTCATTTGGTCATTGGTTACAGGCGCGGCATAATGCCCGTCGCCTACATCTTTGCAGAGTCTAGGGAGCTAGCTTGTCTACGCCTGTCGAACCCTTGCGTTTGCTGCTACTGGCCGAAGAGCCGGTGTGGGCAGCGTTGTTGCGCGAGTGTCTGGCTCCGATGGGGAGTTCGGCCGTGCTTATCAGCGCGCCGAGCTGGGAGTCGGTCAGCAGTCTGTTCGATGACAACCGCAACGCGGTGTTGTTGACCATTCCAGCACTTCAGCCTCTGCCAGGCCGATGCAGCTTGCCGACAGTGTTGCTGCTCGAGCACGAGCCCCTGACGTCGCCCGATGGTGTGAGCGACTGGCTGGTGCGCGACCATCTCGATGCCGGCATGCTGCGTCGGTGCCTGCGGCATGTGCGCGAACGTGGCTTGCTGGAAAACACCCTGCAACGCCTGGCCGAGCAAGACCCGCTGACTGGCATCGCCAACCGTCAGGGCTTCCAGACCTTACTGGCCGCGCGTCTGGCGGAAAACGACGGCCGTGGCCTGGCCCTCGGTCACCTTGATCTCGACAACTTCCGTCACGCCAACGATGCCCTCGGCCACCAGGCCGGCGACCGGTTGATCCTGCAGGTGGTTGCGCGGCTGAAAAGCCAGCTTGAGGCCGGCGATCAACTGGCGCGGCTTGGCAGCGATGAATTCGCCTTGCTGATCGACACCCGCCGCGCGCCTCAGCGCGCCGAATGGATGGCCGAGCGCATCACCGAAGCCCTGGCCGAACCTTACTGGGTCGACGGCGAAAGCCTGTTGATCGGTTCCAGCCTGGGCATCGCCCACGCCCGGGCCCAGGCCGGCGCCGACCCGCTGATGTGGCACGCGCACATCGCCATGCAGCAAGCCAAGAGCACTCAGGGCTGCACCTTTCATATCTTCAACGAACGCATCAACCGCAATGCCCGCAGCATGGCCGACCTCGAAAGCGAGCTGCGTAGGGCGTTGCGCCGTGACGAACTGGAGTTGCATTACCAGCCGCGCCTGAACCTTGAGGACGGCCAGATCGTCGGCCTCGAAGCCCTGGTGCGCTGGCGGCATGCCGAGCGCGGTTTGCTGGCGCCCAGCGAGTTCGTGCCGCTGGCCGAGCAAAGCGGTCTGATCGTACCGCTCGGTTACTGGGTGATTTCCCGGGCCCTGCGGGACATGCAGGCATTGCGCGAGCGTGGTTTGCCGGCGCTGCACATGGCGATCAACCTGTCGTTCCGGCAGTTTCAGGACAGCCAGTTGTTGTCGACCCTGAGCCGGCTGATCGCCGAGCGCGGCGTCGAGGCGCAATGGCTGGAATTCGAACTGACCGAAACTGCGGTCATGCGCCGCAGCGACCTGGTGAAACAGACCATGGACGCCCTCGGGCGCCTGGGCGTGCGCTTCTCGCTGGATGATTTCGGCACCGGGTTCTCGTCCTTCGTGCACCTCAACAGCCTGCCGATTGCCTTGCTCAAGGTCGACAAGAGCTTTGTCGGCGGCATGGAAGAGCGGGAAGAGAATCGCAAACTGGTCCACGCGATGATCAACCTGGCGCACAACCTCAACCTTGAAGTGGTGGCCGAAGGCGTGGAGACGGCGGAGCAGCTGGAGTTGTTGCGCGGGTTTGGTTGCGATCAGGTGCAGGGGTATCTGATCAGCAAGCCGCTGCCGTTGGCGGAGTTGGTTGAGTATCTGACGTTTGGCAGCAGCCAGCAGCCTGCCCTCGAAATCGTGAGCTAACCCCGAACCTGTAGGAGCGAGGCTTGCCCGCGAAGGCGTCGTGTCAGTTAACAAAGATGTCGACTGATGTGACGCCTTCGCGGGCAAGCCTCGCTCCTACAGGGGATCTCAGTCTGTCTGAGGGACTTCGAAACGCTGTACTGACGGCTCGCGCCGAATCATCCCTTTCATCTTCCACTCAAACGCCAGCGTCAGGCTCACCGCCGCGCACGCCAGGCCCAGCGCCAATCCCCACCAGACGCCTGTCGGCCCCCAGTTCAAGTTGAACGCCATCCACCACGCCGCCGGCGCACCGATCAGCCAATAGCAACCCAGTCCGACCAAGAACGTGGTCTTGGCATCCTTGAGCCCGCGGATGCAGCCCATGGCGATGGTTTGGGTGCCGTCGAACAGCTCGAACCATGCCGCCACCGCCAGCAGGCTCACAGCCAGGTTGAAGACGTCTCGAAAGGCCGGGTCGTTGTGGTCCAGGAACAAGCCGATCAACTGATTCGGCAGGAACCAGAAAACCATGGCAAAACCCAGCATCGCCGCCGCGCCAAAGGCGATCCCCACCCGTCCGGCCAGCCGCGCGTCCAGTAACTGCCCGGCACCGTAGTGCTGGCCGATGCGCATGGTGATCGCGTAAGAAAGCCCCGCCGGAATCATGAACGCCACCGAAACAATCTGCAGGGCGATCTGGTGCGCCGCCAGTTGCGTACTGCCCATGGTGCCCATGCACAGCGCAGCGAATGCAAACAACCCGACTTCCACTGCGTAGGTGCCGCCGATGGGCAGGCCGAGACGCCACAGCTCTTTCAGGTACTGGCGGTTAGGCCGCGACAGACCCTGGCGCAGCGGATACGCGTCGTAAGCCGGATGCCGACGGATGTGCAGCGCCAGCGCCACGGCCATCAGGTTGGCGACGATCGCCGTGACCAGCCCGATGCCCACCAGGCCCATTTTCGGCAAACCGAACATCCCGGTGATCAACGCGTAGTTGAGCAGGAAGTTGGCCACGGTGCCGCCGAGGCTGATGACCATCACCGGGGTCGCCCGGCCGATGGCGCTGGTGAAACCGCGCAGGGCCATGAAGCTCAGGTAGCCGGGCAGGGCGAACGGCAGGATCAGCAGGAACTGCCCGGCAGCCTGGACGTTGGTTTCGGTCTGGCCAAACAGCAGCAGCACCGGTTTCAGATTCCACAGCAGCAGGCCGGCCACCAGCGCCATCAACCACGCCAGCCACAAGCCGGCCTGGGTCAGGCGCGCGGCACCGACGATATCGCCTGCGCCCTGACGGATCGCCACCAGGGTGCCGACCGCTGCGATCACGCCGATGCAGAAGATCGACACGAACGAATACGTTGCCGCGCCCAGGCCGCCACCGGCCAGCGCTTCGGGACTCAGGCGCGCCATCATTAAGGTGTCGGTGAGGACCATCAGCATGTGCGCCAACTGCGAGGCAATCAACGGCCCCGCCAGCCGCAGGATGGCCCGGAGTTCGGTACGTGCTGGATGCTGCATGGTCATCACGCCTCGGTTATCGGAGTAAACAGGAGAGAGCCGATTCTCGGCGCTCTGCGGGGTTTTCACAAAGGGATAAAAAGGATGGGTGGCATGAGTCAGACTCATGCAGGCAAGTTTCTGCTAACGTGGCGCAACCGCGCTATAGGAGCTTTCCCAATGTCCCGTCGTCTTCCTCCCTTGTATGCCCTGCGCGCATTCGAAGCGGCGGCGCGGCATAGCTCGTTTACCCGCGCCGCTGAAGAATTGTCGATCACCCAAAGTGCGGTCAGTCGACACATTCGTACCCTCGAAGATCATTTCGCCTGCCGGCTGTTTCACCGCAGCGGGCGCAACCTGCAACTGACCGAGTCGGCGCGGTTGATCCTGCCTGGCATCCGTGAAGGTTTCACCGCGCTCGAACGCGCCTGCAATACCTTGCGCGCCGAAGACGACATCTTGCGCATGAAAGCCCCGTCGACGTTGACCATGCGTTGGCTGCTGGCGCGCCTGAGTCGCTTCCGGCACCTGCAACCGGGCAACGAAGTGCAATTGACCAGTGCCTGGATGGACATCGACACCGTGGACTTCAACCACGAACCCTTCGACTGCGCCGTCATCCTCAGTAACGGGCGTTTCCCTCCGGACTGGGAGGCGACGTTGCTGTTCCCGGAAGAACTGATCCCGGTCGGCGCGCCGAACCTGCTGAAGGACCAGCCGTGGGACGTCGCACGCCTGGCCAGCGCAGAGCTGCTGCACCCAACGCCAGATCGTCGCGACTGGCGCAGTTGGCTGGAGCGCATGGGGCTGTCGGATCAGGTCTCGCTCAAGGGCGGGCAAGTTTTCGACACGCTGGAGTTGGGCATGATCGCGGCGGCCCGAGGCTATGGCGTGTCCATGGGGGATTTGCTGATGGTGGCGGAAGATGTCGCGCAGGGTCGTCTGAGTTTGCCGTGGCCGACGGCTGTCGCCAGCGGTGAGCATTATTACCTAGTCTGGCCGAAAACCCGTCCGGGAGGTGAACGTTTGCGCCGTCTCAGCGACTTTCTGCAAGGGGAGGTCCGGGCCATGGATTTACCGGATGTCGAGCGCTTGAGCTGAATCGATGAAGCCCCAGCAATAGAGGCCTTGAGCCATATCCCGGCTATTTACTCAAGTATTCAGGTTTGCCGCCGAAAATCTGCAGGTGGGACCTTCGTGCAGGTCCCCTGTAATTCCTCTAATTAGAATTTTGCTGAGTGTGCATCGTGATCAGGATGATCCGGTCACTTGGCCAGGAGCTGTCATGTCTCAACCTCGTGCTCGGATCGCCTCACAGCTTGGTCTTGCGCTTGCCGTGATACTGGCGATCGTCATCACTGGCAGTACCGTGTTCGCCCTGCGTTCGCTGGACTCCGCCAACCTCGCCACCCGCGAAGAGCACCTGGCCAGTGAAGCCCGGTTGCTGGCCGACCAGTTGAGTACCTTTCACGGCACGTTGCGTGAAAGCACTCAGCGTCTGGCCGGTCTGTTCGAGAAGCGCTTCAGCGCCGGCCTGAGCGTGCATCCGGACGAACCGGTGGCCGTGGCGGGTACGCAGACCCCGGGCCTGCACCTGGGCAGCGAAGTGTTGAACAACAACTTCAAGGAAGTCGACGAGTTCAAGCAGATGACCGCGGGCGTTGCGACGGTGTTTGTGCGCAGCGGTGATGAGTTCATTCGGGTCAGCACAAACGTCAGCAAACAGGACGGCACCCGCGCCATCGGCACGTTGCTCGATCATGCCAACCCGGCTTACGCGCGGTTGATGGCGGGGCAGAATTACGTGGGTCGCGCCTTGTTGTTCGAACGTTTCTACATGTCGCAGTACACCCCCGTACGCGACAGCAGCGGCAAGATCATTGCCGTGTTGTACGTAGGATTCGATTACACCGACGCACAGAACGCACAGTTTGAGAACCTCAAACGCTTCCGCATCGGCCAGACCGGCTCGCTGGCGCTGCTCGATGAGCAGAAGAAGTGGTTGGTGCCGATTGCGGGTGTGCAAGCGCTGGATCAAGCAGTCCCGGCCATCGTCGATCTGGCGAAAACCCCGGGCAAGGGTGATTTCTGGAGCGACAAGTCCGAAGACTTCTACAGCGTGGCCGTGCCGTTTGAAGGCGGCCCATGGTCGGTGGTGGCAAGCATGCCGAAAGCCGAAATCAGCGCCGTGACCTGGAGCGTCGGCATTCAACTGGCGATCGGCAGTCTGCTGGCGACGTTGATCGCCGTCGGCTCGGCGGTCTGGCTGCTGCGCAGCAAACTTGCGCCGCTGGGTGATCTGGTGCGTCAGGCAGAAGCCCTGGGCGCCGGTGATTTGAGCGTGCGCCTGAGCGTGTCGAGCAACGACGAAATCGGTCAGCTGGCCCGTGCCTTCAACCAGATGAGCCAGGCCTTGTCGACCATGGTCGAGCACATTCGCAAGGCCTCGGTCGAGGTCAACAGCCGTGCCCAGGCGTTGTCCGGTCTGTCCGGCGGTGCCTATGAAGGGATGGAGCAGCAGTCGGGCGAAATCACCAGCATGGCCGGTGCCGTGGAAGAGTTCAGCGCAACCTCGCTGAACATTGCCGACAACATGGGCAGCACCCAGCGTCTGGCGCAGGAAAACGCACAGCAAACCCAGATCGGTCGTACCTCGATGGACGAGGCGTCCTCGTCGCTGGAGCAAATCGCTGGCGCCTTGAACAGCACCGCCATCGTGATCAATACCTTGGGGCAGCGCTCCCAGGAAATCGGCGGCATCGTCGGGGTGATTACCTCGATCGCCGATCAAACCAACCTGCTGGCGCTGAACGCGGCCATCGAAGCGGCCCGCGCCGGTGAGCAAGGTCGTGGTTTTGCGGTGGTGGCCGACGAGGTGCGCAACCTGGCTTCGCGTACGCGTCAGGCCACTGACGAAATTTCCGGGATGATTCAAAGCATCCAGCAGGAAACCGGCAATGCGATCAGCACCATGGAACAGGGCAATGTGCTGATGCAGGAAGGCTTGTCACGCAATGCCAACGTGGCCTCGGCCCTGGCGCGGATCGATGAGCAAAGCCGCTCGGCGGGCCAGCAATTTGCGGCGATCACCACCGCGACCCAGGAGCAGAGCAGCACCGCGACCTTGCTCAGCAGCAACCTGCAAAGCATTGCGCTGGCAAACAGCGAGCAGCGCGAAGTGGTGTCGAACCTGGCCGTGACCGCCAAAGAGCTGGAGAAGCTGGCGGCGGACTTGCGCCAAGAGGTTGATCGGTTTCGGTGAGGCGTCGCTGAAATAGTCTTCGCGGGCAAGCCGCGCTCCTACAGGGGCATGTGGCGTTCCACTCTTGTGTGAACGGCATATCACCTGTGGGAGCGAGGCTTGCCCGCGAAGGGCTCACCTCAATGTTCAGATCAGAGATCAATCACACTTGGCATTGCTCGACACTTCCTTGCTCGCCAGTTTCAACTGCTTGCCCAGCTCCGCCGCATTGGTGCTGCTGTAAACCCGGCCGCCGGTGTTTTCAGCGATGCAACGTGACGGGCCGCCGGCACCGATTTTCACTACGTTGACCCGCAGCCGCGGTTGATCCCTGGCGATTTGGCGGGACACGGCGCACACGTCTTTCTGGCAACCGTCCTCACCGTCGACGAACATCACGATCACGGCGTCGTTATTGCGCCCGTCGACGGTGCTTGCCGCGTGGGCCAGGCTGTCGGCCAGCGGTGTGCCGTCGTTGGGCACCAGGCCTCGAATCCCGTTGATCAGCCGCTGACGGTCGCCGAACTTGAACACGCCCTGGTCCGGCGTTCTTTCGCAGCCGGCGAAGGTGATCAGGCGCGTGTCGATCTTCGGGTCCAGCCCGTTGATCATGCCGGCCAGCGAGTCCTTGGCGACGTCCATGCGGCTCGGTTTGGCGAAGATCTGCGTGGTGCGGTTCACATCCAGGTACTTGTTGAGCTCGTTGCCGAAGAACCAGTCCTCGTCGGCTTTCACAGACTTGATGTTCAAATCCATCGAACCCGAAGTGTCGAGCACCACCACAAATTGCGGGATCTCTGCGTTGGGCGCTTTTTTGCGGCAGGCGAAGTTGTCCAGCGTCGGGGCCGGTGGCGGGGCGGCCACGACCGGTTTTGGTGGCGGGACGGGCTTGGGTTCCGGCACCGGCACCGGCACCGGCACCGGCACCGGCACCGGTTCTGGCACGGGTTCCGGTTCTGGAACCGGCTCGGGTTCCACGACAGGCTCGGGAACAGGCTCAACCGGTTTCTCGACCGGCGTCACCACTGGCGCTACAGGTGGAACCACGACAACGGGTTCACGGTGCAAGAACCACCAAAGCCACAGCGCCAGAAGCAGCAACAGCAGCGCCAGCAAGGCCGCCGCGATCCACCAGCCGCGACGCGACGGCGGCACTACCGGCACCACTGGAACAACCGGCGGCACGATCGGTTTGGGCGGGCGCTGGTTCCAGCGCACCACCAGCGGCTCGCCGTTGAGGCTGTAGAGTTTATCCAGCTCGGGTGTGCCGAGCAGGCTGCGCAGGTCATCCGCTACGGTGGGCTGGCCGCGTTTTTGCAGTTCGTCCGCCAACTGTCCAAGGGACGTCTGACGCACTTCATAGGTTTCCAGCAAACGTCGTTGCGCGTCCTCGTTGAGGTCGGCATAGGGCGTGGGTTGGCCACCCAGTTCAGTCCACCATTCCAGCACGTCACCGCTGCCCATTCGCGGGATGGCGAAGAGGCTGGCGACGGTCGGCGGAAAGTGTTTCTGGATGAGGGCGACTTTGGCTTGCAGCGCACTCATCCCCTCTGGTGTGGCTTGCGCATCCCTGATGACCCGCTGCATGACGACGATTCCTGAAAAGGGTGCAGGCCGCCATCGGCAGGCCTGCGGGGTGAAAAGTTACTCTTCGTAACCGAGGCTGAATTGCAGCTGATTCACTTTCTTCTGCAAGGCCTTCAGTTGTTCCTGCTTGGCAGCCAGCGTCGCGGGTGAGGTCTTGGTCACGGGCGCTGCCTGCGAGGCCTTGAGCTGCTGTTCGAGCCCGGCAATCTGCTTCTGCACCTGGCTTTGGTTGCCATGCCGGGCCTTGAGCGAGGTCAGCAACTGGCCCAGCGACTGGTTCAGCGCTGCCTGGGACTTCTGCTGGCTGGCCAGGTCGGTCTTGGTGCTGAGCTGCTGGGCCTGAATGTTCTCGTACACCTGGCGGAACATCGCGTTTTCCTGGCGGGACGCGGTCAGGGCCAGTTCCTTCTGTTTGACCTGGTCGCTATAACCACCAGAGTAGTCGCAGTTCATCTTGGTCAGCATGCTGCTGTCGCGATTGGTCGCATCGCATTCGCCCGGCTTCGTCGCGCAACCGCTCAGGGCCAGGACGGCGGTGAGGACCGCCAGCTGTCGTAGAGTCATGTGCTTAGCCCAGGGTGATCGCGGAACGCTGGTTGTACAGACCGTCGACTTCCTTTTGCAGGGCGGCGACTTTCTGGTTCATTTTCAAAATGTTCATGTCCACCTGCTTGATCTCGGCACCGGCGCCTTGTGCACGCTCGGCATCCGCCACTTTGGTGTACTCGGTGACCTTGGTGCGCATGTTGCCGAGGTCTTTACGCAGGCGCGCGATGTTCGAATCGATCTCGGCGATTTGCACTTGGGCCTTGGCCTTGTCGACTTTCTTGTTGGCGATGTCCTTTTTGATCTGGGCGATTTGCGCCTGGTCATCATTGATGACTTGCTGAGCGGTCGCGGTACGGGCGATCACGTTCTGGGTGTCTTGCTCGACGTCGCTGTTCATCTTCGCCAGGCGGGTGGTGGTGTCGGAGTATTCGCTGCGACGTTGATCCAGGTAATAGTTCGCGCCCATGGCCACGCCACACGCGGTAATACCGGCGGCGATGGCGCAGACCGCCTTGTTGCTGCTATTGGACAGTGCGCAACCGAGGATGCCGACACCGGCGCCGACCGCACAGGCCTGGTAACCGGATTTGCTGAAAAACTCTGCGTCATTGCCTTGGGTCAGACGCGGGTCGGCCCCCTCGCTGCCACCGAGCATCGAGCTGCCGGTGTTGGCACAACCTGTCAGCAACAGGCTGCCAGTGAGGACAAAAGCGATCTGTAGCTTGAAGCGAGTCCAGAGGCTGCGCGACATGGTGAAACTCCTTGGTGACGGTGTTGGCTGTTGTTGTTGAGTAAGTTATTGAGTGACGGTTTTGCAACTGGTCAGCCAGGCATCGGTGTCGATCTTCTGCTTTTGCAGGAAGGTCTTCTGATTGGCCCAGTGGGTGCGCAAATAGGGTTTGAGTTCTTGCAGCTGCTTGTTGCGGGTGATGATTTCTTCCATCACCGGCACCTGCGCTTCCAGCAGCGGCTGGCCATACAAGGTTGCCGATTCCACCAGGCTGCTGGCGTAGTAACGGCTGAGTTTGTGCAGGCGATCCTTCTGCTCGTCGAGCTTGCCTTTGCGCATGTCGCAACTGGCGTCTTTTTCGGCGGATTCGCAGTTCAGCTTGTAGTTCTTCTGCAAGAAGTCCACGTACTGGCCGTCGTCGAGCATCTTGGTGCACAGGAACGCACCAAGGTTGAGGCTGGCGCGGATCGCCTGGTCGCGGGTTTCTTCCTGCTGCTGGTTGCTGGCGCGCAATTGGTTTTCCAGCGCCTGAAGCTTTTCCTTGAGCGCCTTGTCTTCGACGCCCGAGGCCAGGGTGTTCAGTGACTGAACGGTGCCTTTATCAGCCGACTCGGTTTCCTTGCTGCCGGTGCCGAGTTTCTTCCAGCTGCTTTCAATGCTGGCGACACGCTCGCGGGACGTCAGGGTCGGGGAGACCAGCACCAGTCGCATACCGGTGGTTTTGTTTTTCACCTGGCCTTCGGCGTTGTAGTACGGATCTTCCTTGCGCAAGCCGGTGCGCAGGTCGGCCTGGGCGGTCAGGTAGTTGCCGCCACGGACCACATAGCCACCGGCCTGGCCGTGCTGGCGGTCGAGTTTGTTCAGGCGGAACGGCTCGAACATCATCTCGTCGACGTTGCCGAGCATGTCGTGCAAGCCCAATGGATTAGGCTTTTGCAGGCCGGACAATTGCAGTTTGCCGTTAGACGATTGCGCCCCGGCGAACCACTCGTAGGCGTTGATACCGTCGGGCATCGGGTAGCGCGTATCGCGGAATTCCGCTGCGCCGACTTCCAGGCCACCGCGCGCCGCGAACTCCCACTCGACTTCCGTCGGCAGGCGCAGGAAGCCCAGTGCGCCGTCTTCTTTCGGCAATTTGCCGGCCGCGTTTTTGCGCAGCCACAGGTTGTATTTGTCGGCCGCTTCGACGGCTTGCACCCAGCTCACGGACACTTGCGGCAGGCGCATTTTGGTGGCGGCGGTGGGGCAGGTTTCTTCGGTCAGCGCGGCGTATTGGAGCTGACTCATCTCGTACTTGGCCATCAGGTAGTAGCGGGATTTGTCATTCTTGGCGCCGGTGAAACTGCCGGCGATGAAGGTCGGCCGGGTCTGTTCGACGTAGCCGTATTCCGCGCCGTCCTGACCGATGTTGATCGGGTAGTCGTCAAGCGGTCCGGCGACCGGAATGAACACCTTGCGAAACACCATCGAGCCTTCGCACGGCATCGGCAGCACGACGTCGCTGGCCTCGGGCATCGGGTTGTAATACTTCTCTTCCCAGCCCGCCGCCGAAGCGTCGAGCAGGTAGCCGAGGCTCAGGGGCAACAGCAAGCCAAAACGTTTATAGCTCACGCAGACTCTCCGCAGGTTGGATGTTGATCGCTCGCACGGCGCCGATCACGGCCACCAGTGCAGCGACCAGAAAGGTCAGGAGCAGGGCGGCGAGGCCGTGCCAGAGTGTGATGTGGCAAACAAAAGTGCCGGTGGCCTGGCTGCTGCCGAGCAGGTAGTCGAACAAATGGCTGCCGACAGCGTAGAAGCCCAATCCACCGAGGTAGCCGGCCAGGCTCAGCACCAGCGCTTGCAAGACCACGAAACCGGCGACCGCCGTGCGTTTGAAACCCAGCAGGCGCAGCACCGCGAGGCTTTTGCGCTTGCGGTCGATGTTGGCCAGGAACGCCCCGACCATCGACGCCACACAGCCGATCAGCGCGGCGAGGGCGATAACCCCGAAGATCAGCCCCAGCACATGGTTGATGGCTTTGACGTTGTCGATGTCGGCCAGTCGGCTTGAAGTTTCGATGTGTTGTTCGTTGAGCCAGCGTTCCAGCGGCGCCACTTGATCGATGTCGCGGGCATAAAGGCGGGCGCGGGCATACAGCGGTTGCAGGTCGCCCAACGGCTTGCCGGTTTCGATGCCGAATGCGCTGACCTGATAACCGTCGCGAAAGCGCTCCAGGTCCAGCAACAACGGAGGGGCAACAAACCCGGCTGCGCGGCCGAAACGAGCGCCGTCGAGTACTGCCAGCACAGTCAGCGTCATCTCGCCGCGCTCGTTGACGCCTTCAAGTCGGCGCAACACGCGCAGTTGCACGCGGTCGCCGACCTTGGCCTGCAAGCGTTGCGCGGCGCGGGCGCTGAGGATCACTTGGTCGCCGGTCGGGTTGAGTTGTGGCAGGTTCAACTGCGGGTCGCCGGGTTCGGTGGCGATGATTTCCGCGCCTTCGACAAACCGTTGCATGCCCATCAGCAAGTCTGCCTGGGTGTTGAGCGAGCGGGTCTGGCCGAGGGCAAATCCGGTCTCGGGACGCTGGCGCACACGTTCGATCCAGGCGCTGTCGTAGTTGCCGTTGCTGAGCATCTTTACTTCAAGGTTGCGCGGGTCGCGCAGCAGTTCGTCCTGCAACTGGCTGACCACCCCGTGCTTGAGGCCGAACAGCAGCAACAGCGGCGCAATCACCGCCACCAGCGAGGCGGCGATGCACAACGACACCTTGCGGTCGTGCCAGAGGTCTTGCAGGGCCAGCGTTGCGAGCAGGCGCAAGCGGTCAGTCCATCGGTTCAAACAGAGTCTCTCCCTGACGGCTGATAGCGCCGAGTCGCGGCAAGCCGAAATCCTTCAGCAGGGCCCAGTCATGGGACACAACGAGCGCACTCAGGCCCATGCTCGACACCAGGCTCATCAACAATTCGAACAAGCGCCGGGCGCTGTGCGGGTCGAGTGCCGCTGTCGGCTCGTCGGCCAACAGCAGCAGCGGCTCATGCGCAATCGCCCGCACGCAGGCCACGCGTTGGCGTTCACCGATCGACAACGCTTGAGGGTGTTTATCCAGCAAGCCTTGCAGGCGCAGCACCTCAACCGCGTGATCGATGTGCGCGCTCTTGACCGGCATGCCGAGCAAACGACGGGGCAGGCTGATGTTGTCGCGCACGCTCAAAAACGGCAGCAAACCGCCGCTCTGCAAAATGAATCCCAAGTGCCGCGAACGCACCGCCGCCAGGGCCGGCTGGTCATCGCTGGCCAGCAATTGTGCGATGTCTTGATCCTGCGTTGCGCCCAGCCGAAAACGCTCGAGCTCTATCGGCGCCAGCAACAGGCCGATGGCTTCGAGCAACGTGCTTTTGCCGCTGCCGCTCTCGCCGGTGATGGCGAGTATTTCCCCGGCACCGACGTGCAGGTGCGGCAGGCGCACATGATGAGCCAGCGCACCTTCTCCTCGGCGCACCAGCAGGTTCTTGATATCGAGCATCGGCGTCTCGTTAAGGCATCATTTCCAGTGGCACGGGGTACACGTTGTCCCGTGCATCGCTGTCCTTGGCTAAAGCCACCCAACGGTCGACGTCAGCGTTGTAACGCTGGTAGTGCCGCAGTTTGGTATTGAGCGTGCGGATGAATTTCTCCTGCGCCAGGCCATCCCAGCTCTTCCAGGTTTCTTCGTCCAGGTTCAGCACTTCGCTCTGATACGGCAGGTCTTCGAGGTACTCGCCGAGCACGCCCATGTCCGCCAGTTTGGTGTTGCCGTTCTGCTTGAGCTGATTGGGATCGGCGCCCATGGTGGCGGCCACCGAGCGCAGGCGCTCGAACATTTCCGTCGGCGAGATCAGGCCTTCGTTGGCCGCATCGAGGATCTGCTTCATCACGTCGCTCAAATCGCTGAGCTGGGATTTGGTCAGCAGCACCCGCACGTCGGTGGTCGGGACGTTCTGCTTGATCAGGTCACGGTCAGTGATCCACGCCTTGAACACTGGCGGTGCCTTGCTGTTGGTCTTCTCGCCCAGATAGGCAAGTTGCATGGCGTGGCCGATCAGCGCCGCGTCTTCGAGCATTTTCTTCTCGGCCGGGTCCTGCTTGGCGTTCACCGCGCTGCCGATGGCGTCTTCGCCCATGTAGGCGGCTTTCACTTGCGAGGTGATCGCGGTGGCCAGCGAATCCACCTTGCGCCCGAACTCCTGAATGTCGCCCGCGTTCACCGGGTAATACAGCGAGGTGTTGGTGCCCGGGTAGGTCGACAGATTCTGATACTGCGCCTCGGCCTTGGCGTGGTCCTTGATTCCGGCCGGGGTTTTCAGGTGCAGGGTGTAAATCGCCACGCCCGGGTTGGCGGCTTCGAGGCGAACCTGCGAGGCGCTCAAACCGGTTTTCGATAGCTTGTCGTCGCCTTCGATGGCGCCCGCGTCGGTGATCAACACCACGTAGCGCGCACCGAACTGGCTCCAGTCGACCTTGTCGATGCTCTCCATGACACCGGCAAAGGCGTCTTCGTCGAAACTGCTGCTCGATACTTTGGCTTGTTTGAGGTCGGCGACCTTGGCGAGGAAGTCAGAACTGTCCTTCACTTGAGTCGGGTCGGCATACATTTTGGTGGTGTATTCCAGGCCTGGCACCGCCTGGGTGTTGGAGCGGAACGCCACCAGGCCGAACTTGACCTGCTTGCCGAGGTTCTGCGATTCGATCTGCTGATAGACCTTGCGGATCGCCTCGCGAGTGCGGTCGATGTACGGGTCCATCGAGATCGTCGAGTCGATGACAAACACCACCGCTGCAGTGAATTCCTTCAGTTGGTTGGCCGCCTTGTCCTCGGCTTCCTTGCCACCGGCCGCGCTGTTGGCCGCACCACCCTTGGCGTTCTGGTCATCGGGCTTGCTGACCGATGCGACGTTCAGCAGCCGCGTGCGGAAACCGCCCTCGGTCATCACTTCTTCGCCGCTGAGGACCGGCAGCAGGTAGAACTGCTTTTGCAGGTCGACGAAATATTCAGGTTCTTCGGCGAGCACGCCCGGTGCTTGCTTGCCCTTTTTCAGCGTGGCCCGCAGCGGGGCGACTTTGCTCACCGGGTCCGGTGCATCAAGGATGCCCTCGACAGTGGCGCGGTCCTTGAAGAACAGCAGCCGGTCGCGGTTGGCCGGGTTGGTGAACGCCAGTGTCAGCTGCATTTTCCAGTCGGTGGTGCAACTCGCGGGCAACCAGCCAATGGTTTTACCGTAACTGTCGGGGCCGACTTTGAGCCACTCGGCGTTGGCCGCTTGAGCACGCTCATAAACGTAGAAGCGGCTGAAGACTGGTTGCGCATCGCCTGCCGCGCCGCCTGCCGTCGGGCTGAGTTTGCAGCCCGGGGTGGTCAGTACGCGCTGGAACAAGGTCTTTTTACCGGCCTGGATCAGCGGTTTGTCTTCGGCCTGGGACAACGGGCTGATGCACAGTGCCAACAGCGCGGCGCCGCTCAGCAGGAAACGACTCAGGGGAGAACGCATCACTTCTGCAACTCCTCGAAACGCTGCTTGGCTTCGGCGTTGTTCGGGTCCTGGGTCAGGATCGTTTCATACCAGTAGGCGGCGGTGGCGTTGTCCGCGGCCGGGAAACACTCGCTGGCTTTCAGGTATTTAGGGTCGTACTCGCGGGCATAGGCATTGGCGATCAGCGCGTCACCGGCCTGGGCACGGTTGGCGTACAGACGCTGGGCAACACCGCAGTGTTTGCCGGCCTTGGCTTCGTTGATGATCTCCAGCAACTTGGCACTGTCGGGCGCGGCCTTGATGCAGGTCTGGACGAAGGTCAGCTCGGGCAGGCTGTTCATGCTGTCGAGGGTGCAGGCTTGCGCATCGGCACCGGCCGGTACGGCGGCAGCGATGGCCGGGGCGGGGACCGGAGTACGTTTGTAGAACCAGAACCCGGCCGCTGCGGCCACCAGCAACAGCACGACGAGCGCGAGGCCGATGAGGCCTTTTTTGCTTTTCTTTACCGGGGGTGGAGGCGGTGTGTAAGCAGGTTCGTTTGGCACCGATTCCAGTTCGATTTCTGGCTCGGCGGTGTTCAGGACCAATTCCGGCAGCTCTGGAATTTCGGGTTCCGGTGCAGCAGGTGCGCTCAAGTCTGCACCACCGTAAGTCGAACGCGTCTGGCCACCGGCCGTGGACGGCAGCAACCCGACGCCTGGACGGACCACGCCTTTGTCGGTGTGCCCCTGGCTCTGTTCGCGTAGCTCGATCATGAATTGCGAGTTGGTGCCGCCTTCGAGCAGCGGGTCGACTACTTCCGGGCCGACCTGGGCTTCAAGGGCTTCACCACTGGTCGCAACGCTGAAGCGCGAGACCTTGAACCAGAACGGATTGCTGCTCCAGGCTTTCTGATCCTGGAGGTAGAACCCGTCCTGGTTACGCTGAATGGAGAACTCCAGCTGTTCTTCGCCACCCTGCCATTTCTTCACAGTGAGGCACGCCTGGCCAGGCACGTTGGGTTCTAAGGCGAGCAGGTCGACACGAATTGGCATTGCTTATCTCGCTGTGAAGGCTGTGAGCACATGGCCCAGCCGTTCATTCTGTTCAGGGGTGATTTCGCGACCGGCACCATGGCCGGCATTGTCCTGCGTGATGTAGGCCAGGCCCGAGAGCCAGTCACCCAGATACCGCTGCGCCTGGTTGGCCGGTTGCGGCGGCAACACCGGCACTTGTCCCGGACCGATGTCGGTATAGAACGAGAACAAGGGCGCCTTGGCACCGGCACGGCTGTTCGGGCGCTCGTTGACCGGTTTTTGCAGGTAGCCGAACCAGGACACGAAATCGCGCAGCACGCGTTGCACTTCCAGCACTTGGCGTTCGACCAGCTGATCGCGCCGTGCGCCGCTTTGTGCACGCTTGAGCACCGCACGGCTCAGTTGGCCGGGCAAGTCCTGGCGGTAACCGGCGGTGATCAATTCGTCGACCACGGCTTCGATCAACGCCTTTTCCAGCCCTAGCAGGGTGAGCAGGCTTTGCCGGGTGGTCAGTTCGCGCAGGTGTGCAATCCAGGCCTTGAACGCGGCTTTGGCGAAGCGGTGTTCGTTGCTTTGCAGTTCCGGCGTCGGGGTGTTGGATTTACTGGCGGCCGGTGTGTCGTGACTCAGGTCGTCGCCGAAATCAAAATCGAACCCGGCGTCGTTGCCGTACAGGCTCTGGCTCGGTGTCGGCGTGGCCGGCTCATCGCTGGCGGCGGGCGCGTCATCGGTTTCGTACACACCGCTGAGGTACAGGTCGCGCACCGACTCGCTGGGCATGTCGAGTTCATCGATGAACTCGCCGAGCACGGCCGGACGACGGCCCAGGCCTGTCAGTATCATCTGCGCCTGGGCTTTTTTGGCGGCGGCGGCGCCGTCACCGTCGGCGTGATACCAGGTGCTCAGGCCGTGAGTGGTCAGGCCTTCGAGGCATTCGCTGAGCTGCTCGCGGATGCGCTGCAGTTTGAATTCAATGTTGGCCACGCCCTTGAAACTGCCGCTGAAATGGCTGATGCCACCGTCATCGTTGCGCAGCATTTCTTTCCAGGCGTTGGCGGGATTGTTGATGTGTTTGCACACCAGTTCGTTGCCGGCAAAGCTTGTGCCCAGGGCGTCGACGCGCTCCAGGTAGCTGGGGTTGAGGCCGGTTTCGGCGCCGCTGGCGTCTTGCACGATGAATGCGGCATCCATGCGCGGTTTACGCACCAGGAAGGTGTTCTGGAAAGGCGTGCCGGCCCAGTCGTTCATCCAACTCAGGCTGCCGAAGCGTTCGAGCATGGTCAGCTTGACCATGCCGTTCCAACTCTCGTCGTACTGATCAGGCGTCAGGCTCAGGGAGTTGGTGATGCGCAGGTCGAGCATGGTCAGCGCCCAGATCAGACCGGTGTCGCGTTTACTGCGGGCGGCCGCGTCGGCGCCTTGAGTCTTTTCGATCCAGCGCGTCAGCACCGGGCCGACGTCGTTGACGTCGCTCTGTTTGGTCGAGCCGGTGCAGACCACCAGCGCGTTCATTTCCTGGTTGTCGGTGTAGCGTTCGAACAGGTAAGCGACCTTGCCGCGCAGAATCAGCTGCGAGACGGAGTTGTCCTTGGTGGCGGATTCCGGGTCGTTGGAGTCGGCGATCTCGTGCAGCTTCTTGCGCCCGCGATAACCGGGGAAATCCAGCAAGTCGACCTGGTTGACGATGTCGTCCGCCGGGGCTTCGATCAACCCGAAAGTCATCTCGGCGGTCAGTGCCGCCAGTTGCGCGACCGGGATGCCCTGGCTGTTTTGCAGGCGTCCGTCGACCCGGGGCCGCACGTCGATCGGCAAGTCCCGCGGGCTGCCGAAGCGCTCGAGGATGTCGACGTTCATGATGCTGTCGCGCTGGCTGTAGGTGTCGTTTTCGAAACTTACCAAAGCCTTCAAAGGCGCGAAGACGGTCTCGGGCAGGCCCAGCTTGTGCAGCGCGCCGGCCAATTGCTGGTAAACGCGCGTCAGCTCGCTTTGCTCACCCCAAAGGATGGAAAACAGCTCGGCACGCTCCTGGAAGTTCAGGCGTGGCGCCAGTTGCAGCGCCGTCGGCCAATACAGGTGCTCAAGCTTCTTCACCGAGTTGCGGAAGTTGTCGCGCAGGTAATCCCACAGCGACACCAGATCGTCAGCGCTGACGCCCGGTTGCAGCGGCCCGGTCTCGCGCCCTTCGAATGGTTTCAACACGCGCTGGATGCGCGCTTCGTCGATCTCGTAGGAGATCCGCTCAAGGTCGAAGTCCTTGAACCACGAGTTGGCGAGAATCTTCGCCAGCTCGATTTCCTTGAACAGCGTCAGTTCGACCGGGAACTGCGGATCCTGGCTCGGCGTGGCGCGGCGGCTGAAGCGCGTCACCAGGCCGGTGGCTTCCTTGCCGCCACCCACCGGGTTGATGTGCTTGATGAAGTCCAGGCGCTGGCCACCGAAATCGGTTTCCAGTTTGCCGTTCTGACCGGCCGCGAGGGCCGAAATCAAGTAGGACTTGCCGGCTTGGGACAAGCCGAAAAAGCCAATGGTCATCGGCGTGCAGGCCACGCGACCGAGGCTGTGGGCCAGGTTGCGGGCGCGGTGCAGGCGGATGTTCAGGTTGTCGGCTTCGCTGTCCAGCCGTGGTGCGTTGCCGCGTGTCTGGCCAATCCATTCCAGCGCCTGACCGGCACCTTCATAAACAGCGGCCCAGCGGGCTGAAAGCTGAGTTTGTTCGGGGGTCAGGTCATTCATTTGCGTTTCACACTTCCACTGTCGAGCCAGTACTTGGTCTCGCTCAGGCCGGCGTCGAGCATGGTGTTGAGTTCCAGCTCGAGGTCGCTGCGCGGGTTGAAGTTGACGTTGTTACTGTTGGATTCGATGTCGCGAACCGAAAGGCGGTCGCTGACCAGATCCTGCTTGCGCGTGTACTTGTCGGCCGCCTTGACCTCGAAGCGCACCTTGAGCAGCGGCGTGCTGCCGTTTTCTCCAATAGCCCGGGAGAACTTTTCCCGGCCGGCCTTGGTGAACCGCAGGGTGTACAGCGGCGAAGCCGCCCAGCGATCAGCGGCCAACTGGCGGAAACCGAGACGCAGGTCGCCGCGCATTTCCAGCTGCGGCGTGTCGGCGTCATCGCCCGTGCCGATTTCCGGCAACTTGATTTTGTAGTCTTCGGACTGGATGTCGCGGTACAGCACGTCGGCATCCTTGATCACGTTGTTCAGGTCTATGACGCCGATGTGCTTGACCGTCGAATACGGTTTGAGCGCCGAAGAGCGGAAGTAGAAGTTCGGCACGCTGTGGTTGGCGCACAACAGGCACAACATCGCGCCCACCGAAGCGGTGCTTTTCGGGTCGTCAATGCGGCCGTTCTTGTGGAACGGGTACCAGCCGCCGGTGCGATAGTTTTGCAGCGCCAGAATGCGCCCGGGTGGCAGCGGCAGAACCTTGCGAATGAACGCCTGGATGCCCGGTAGACGCGAAGGGCGGCCAGTCAGCAGCAGAACATCGCACGGATAGTGCGCGACCACTTCACAGAGTGCGCCGAGGATCTTGGTGATGTTGATCTGATCGTTGAGGAACGCAGCGTGGAGCTTTTGCAGGTCGAAGCCGATCAGCGATTCGTACAGGTCGAAACCGCTCTGGCCCCCGACATCGCGGCGCACGGCGGCGTTGACGTAGTCAAGGACGGTCTGGCTGATCGCGTTGTCGCCCAGCAACTGGCGGTAGCTTTGCGGGCTGACTTCCTGCGGGACTTGCGGGTCGTAATGCTCGTAGGCCTTGAGCAACGCAAGGCCCAGCGGTGCGAACACCTGCAGGTTCAGTTGCTGGCGCAGAATCATGTCCTGCGCGCTGACCGATTCGTCGCCGCACAGCCGCGACATCAGCGAATCCGGGGCTTTTACACCGGCGTTCTGCAAGGCTTTCTCGAAGCTCGGCAGGATGAAGTCCTGAATCACGTCCAGCAGGATGTCGTCGCCGGCCACTTTGAAGCCATCGCGAAAACGCTGCTCGGGCACGATGTGCACGTTGCTGCCGCTGCCGGTGTTGCCGGCGCGGTCGAGGCGATAGTCAGTGATGACCAGGTCGGTGGTGCCACCGCCGATGTCGATGGTCGCCAGGGTGATGCGTTCGCGGTCGGTCTTGTCTGGCCGGGCGATGGTGTCGAAAAACTCTTCCGGGTGACCGGCGAAGTTCTCGTTGACCTCGGTGTACAGGTACACCAACTGGCCGCAGGAGGCTTCGTCCCATTCCACGCGGATGCTCGGGATCGGCGTGCGCGGGCTGACGGCCTGATCCTGATGCGGATCTTCCTCGCCGGCGTGCCAGCCGAGGCTTTTCCACACCAGGCCGATGGCCTGCTGCATGCGTTCGTTGAGGATGCTGCGCTCGGCCTGGGGCATGCCCGGCGGCACGGTCAGGGTGATGCTGTTGAGCTGGCGCGGCACGCGGGTGTGACCCTGGCGCGAGCGTTGGGCCGGGCTGTTGATCTGCGACAACGCCTGGGCCAGCACTTCGGCGAGCATGAAGGTCATCAGCGAGCTGCGCGAGTAACGCGGCATGAACACCGGCAGACGATCGTCTTCTTCGAGGCTGTAAAGCGCCTCGCCGGTTTCGTTGATCAGGTGCGAGAACGGCGCGGCGGTGGCGTAGGGCTCGTTGTCGGTCTTGATGTACGAGCAGTTGAAACGCCAGCCGTGGCCGTAGGCGTTTTCATCCCACAGGTAACGTTTCGGGCTGGACAGGCCCGTCGAGCCTTCGGTGCCGCGACGGCGGCTGGCCAGACGGCTGGCCTCGTTGCCGACCCGGGCGATCGTCGCCCACTGGAACGCATCGTGACGGCCGCTCTTGACCGAGCAGTGGTCCTTGCCGAAATACGCCTGGGCAAACTCCACACGGCTTTCGAACGGCAGGTTGTAGGTGTGTTCGGGGGTGATCAGGTCGCGCAGTTCCAGCACGTAATTCTGCTTCAGCCCGGAGCCGGCCTGACCGTGGTTCTCGATCAGGATGCCGCAGGTGCGTGAGTTGCCGACGTCCAGCACCAGGTCCACCGGAATCGGTTTGACCAGGCCATTGCTGTCGTTGGCCACCACTTTCAGCTCAGGGATTTCCACCTTCGGCCTGGCGGTCGACTGCGCTGCCGCAGACGGCGTGCTCAACAGGCTCAGCAGGTTGAGGTAGTGCGCCAGGTGATGGTTGGCGCGGATGTCGATGTCCAGCTCTTCGCGGGAACGATGGGCATTGCCTTCGTTGAACACTTCGAGCAGCCATTCGTTGACCCATGGCTGGGCCAGGAACCAACGGGTTTCGCTGGCCTTGGTCGCCAGTTTGAAGGACACGCCGGAGCTGATGTCTTCTTCGTTCGGCGCCAGGTAGGCGGTGCCGTCACGCTTGGGCATGACGCGGCTGTCGAACGCCATCGTCAGGCGATGGGTGTTGCCGTCGATGTCTGGCGTGGCCAGTTTCACCAGGCGCATCCGCGACCAGTTGGTCGGGCCTTCGTCAAAGCGGTGCGGCGGCATGAAACGGAAAAACGGCGTCGGCAGCCAGACACCGTCCAGCAGCTCGAGGCTGCTTTTCATGTCGACGCTGAACGCCGGCTTGGCCTTCTCGACCTTTTCCGGTTCGGGCTCGTAGAAGTAGAAGTCTTTCTCTTCGTTGTACATCAGCCGGCAGATCAGCCCGCTGATCATCGGCGCGAACTCGCCCGCCGGTTCCTTGCGAGGATCCAGGCGCAGGGCGAAATCCATGAACTGGATACCGGTGTCACTGACGAGCGTGACGGTGTCTTCGAATTGGGTGACTTCAGGCAACATGTCGGGTTATTCCAGTCTTATTCGCCCATTTGCCGCATGGACATGGGGAATTGATCTTTTCCGTAACCGCCGGTGCAGTCCGCGACCGTGGTCGCCCCTTTGCGGCAGTTGACCTTGGGCATGTCGTAAGTGCTGCCATCGCCGCACACGGCCTGGCCCTGGCTGTCGATGGCGAGGCTGCCGCCTTTCATGGTAGCGCTCACCGGCCCGCTGCATTTCGTGCCGTCGGCCTGGTGTACGGTGACTTCGCCCTTACCGTCCTTGAGCTGGTATTCCAGGCGCAGCGGCTTGCCGGTCCGGCGATCCTGAATGCCGGCACCGGCGCGGTACTGACCGTCGAGGAACTTGGCGGCACCGTCGGCTGCGTCAGGCGGAATGCTCAAGGCCGGGCCCGGTTTTGTGGTTGCGGCTGCGGCGGCGGATTTTTGTGCGTCGGGCGGTGTGGTGACAGGTGCCTCGGTTTTGGCTTCGGCTTCGGCTTCCGGTGGCGCGGGTGGCGCGGTTGGGGATTCGGCGGCCGGGTCTTGCGTGATGCCGGCAGTCGCGGCGTCAGCTTCGTTGCCAGCGAGCGCCGGGGCTTCCGCGCCTTGGGTGCCGGTCACGGCGGTGCCTGTGGTGGAACCAGCGACCGTGCCGGTCACGGGAACGCCATTCAGCGTTGTGACATTGCCGGTCAGTTGTGGCTCTTCCAGCTGATTTTCCACCGGCACGATGCCCTCGGGCAGCAAGTCCACCGCCACCAATGGAATCGGTACGCAACCGCGCAGGCCGAGCAACAGCCACAACAGCAACAACAGGAGCGGCAGCAGCAACAGCCACCACCAGCGACGCCACCACGGACGAGCTACCACGGGCACGACGGGCGCCACCACCGGTTCTTCAACCACGGGTGGCAGCGTGAAGACGGGCGGAACCTGATAAAGGCAGTGCAGGGGATCGCGATTACCGGTACCGGCGTGCTCGAAACCCCAGAAGGTCAGCACCGGCTTGCCTTGCACCAGGTAGACGAAATTTTCGTCAGGGAAATGAATGACGCGCTTGAGCAGCTTGCCGAACACGGCTTTGTCGCCTTGCTGCTGTTCGGCCGGGTCCGTGCCCAGGAAACGCTGGCTCAACTCATCGAGCGCAGTCTTCAGGGCTTCAAGTTGGCGACGGGCCGGAGCGCGTTCTTCTTCGGTCGCACTGCTCCACGGGATCACATCGCCTTCGATACCGCTGTACCAATCGATCTGGTTGCCGAGTTCATCGCTTTGAGGAATGGCCAGGTGGTCGACCATGTCGGGGTTCTTGCGGCGAATGGCTTCGCGCAATTGCAGGGCAGCCCGATAGACCGGTTGACCTGTTTCGCCCAGGGCTGTGAATGACCCGCTCTTACCGCTGCGTAATAATGCCCCGCGCATTCAAACTCCATATGTTCCGTTGCGCAAAAATGACAGACAAAGGTGTCTGTTCCTGCTCCTGCATTTAGCTGGCGACCTTAATGTCATAATGATGTCGCCGTCAATCAGCAGAGGTCCAAAACCGTATGAGACTAGCGTAAGCGTGCGGAGGTTGCATGGGGGCAATGTGAATTGATTTGGGAAGACTCGGACGTCCGCTTTTTTAAGCTTGCTGAATCGTTTCATCAGCGCTATAAAAAATGCACAACTCCAAGAAAGGCTTCCCCATGACCCCTCTCAAATTAGTCGTTGCCCTTGGCGCGCTGTCCGCCTCCCACGCCATGGCCTGGGACTACGTCCTGCTCGACAGCGACAAGGCTGCCCAGAACTGGCAGATCACCAGCCAGCAACTCGGTGTCAAAACCGACAAACCCTTCTCCGTGACCCTGCGCACCTTGCACGGCGGCCGGCAAGAGGGCGTCAGCATCGTCGACATCGATAACGGCACAATGAAACTCTCGGTGGTGCCCACTCGCGGCATGAACGTGTTGCAAGCATCGGTCGGCGATGTGCGCATGGGCTGGGACTCTCCGGTCAAGGACGTGGTCAATCCGTCCTTCATCGAACTCAACGGCCGCGGCGGACTGGGCTGGCTCGAAGGCTTCAACGAACTGGTGGCTCGCTGCGGCTACGAATGGGTCGGCCATCCCGGCATCGACAACGGCGAACTGCTGACCCTGCATGGCCGCGCCGCCAACATCCCGGCCAGCAAAGTCACCCTGCACATCGACGAAAAACCGCCTTACGCCATCAGCCTGCGCGGCGAGCTGAAAGAGCAGGCGTTCAAAAAAGTCGATTTCTCGGTGGTAACTGAGTTGGTCACTGAACCCGGCAGCGTAGCGTTCGCCCTGAACGACACGTTGACCAACAACGGCGACTACCCGAAGGAATACCAGGCGCTGTACCACAGCAACTTCAGCACGCCATTCCTGGAGCAGGGCGCGCGTTTTGCTGCGCCGGTTAAACAGGTGTCGCCGTTCAACGACAAGGCCAAAGGGGATTTGCCGGATTGGCAGACTTACCGTGCACCGACCAAGGACTACGACGAGACGGTTTACAACGTCGTGCCTTATGGCGATGCCAAGGGCGACACGCTGACCGTGTTGCATAACAAAGCCGGGAGCCTTGGGGTGTCGGTTGGGTTCAATACGCAGCAGTTGCCGGTGTTTTCGTTGTGGAAGAACACGGATACGCAAGGGCAGGGGTATGTGACCGGGTTGGAACCGGGGACGAGTTTTTCTTACAACCGTCGGTATCAGCGGCCGATTGGTTTGGTGCCGATGATTGGGGTTAAAGAGCAGAGGCAGTTTCAAATCCATTACAGCTTGTTGGCAGATAAGGGGGCTGTGGATAAGGCGTTGAAGCGTGTGAGTGAGATTCAAGGTGGGCGGGAGACTGAGGTAAGGCAGGCGCCGCTGGTGGATTTGACCAAAGAGTAAGCGGCCTTTCGAGATGAGCAGTGGAAGTCTGTGTTCACCGCTCATCAAAAGGCTAAAAAGGAAGTCTCATTTCTGACGCTTGTGCCGCATCAAACAGGCGCCGGATGAAATCGAAGTCGTTCCAGGTTTGGTTGGTATAAAACCGATGCTCCTTATTTCCGATCTCATCGATGTAATAGATAACGTACTCCGCATATTTCTCGTCGGCGTTGAAGCTGTAACGCAATGAAAGAGAAAAGTCCTTTTCCTTGAGTTTCACAAACGAGTTGTTGTCGTCATAACTCCAGGAGAATTCGCCTCTCTCCGTTCTCGCGGTGAGTGCTTTGATGAAATCGAGAAATCTAGGCGGTAGCATATTGACGCCCTCTGGCCGGGTTAACCTTTTCGAGGTTTTCTTTGATGTTTTCAAGATTGTGGTGAAGAAGGATTCTGATCGGCTTTTCGAGCGGAGCGTTTGCCGTCGCGAAAACCCCTTTTCTGATGGTTTTCAGTTTCTCCAAGGATATTGTCAATCCTTTCGAACTCCTGACCTGTACCGGGTATTTTGGCAAACAGAATCCTGAAATGCTGATAGCACTTCAGCGCCAATGGATAGTTTTCGGTGTCCACATAACCTGCTGCTTCATTGAGCGTCGCAATGCATTCACTGACGGCCGAGGCGCCCTCTACAGCTTTTGCGTCCTTGAGTATTCTGTTGGCTTCTGCACTGATGCTGCGTGAGTAACGAACACTGTGCAGAACTTCGGATATTGAAATGATTAGCGCGACGATCGTAATGACTGTGCCAATGTAGGAAAAGTTGTTCAGGGTTGTCGGAGAGCCAACAACAATTTCCTGCTGCGATAGCGCCGCCCATACGATAGCAATGCTTATCAGGCAATAGACGAATCTGATCCAATGACTTCTTAGTAACTTCATGTATTACTGACGCTCTCTCTGAATATTATCTGAATGATTTGCTGTGATAGTCATCGATTACGCTGAGGCCGGTCGGTATTGCAGCGCTTCTGCCAAATGCTCGCGGGTGATCCCATCGACCTGCTCAAGATCCGCCAAGGTGCGGGCGACCTTGAGCAATCGGTGAGCAGCTCTGAGCGACAAGGTCAGTCGTTCACACGCGGATTCCAGCCAGTTTTCATCGGCTGTGGATAACTTGCAGTGTTTGCGCAGGCCAGGCAGATCGAGGAATGCATTGGCGCAGCCTTGGCGCTTGTTTTGACGCTCTCTTGCGTCGGCGACCAGTGCCGCAGCGGTGGCTGTATCGTCACCGGGTTTCTGTGATGGGTTTAATGCGGTGGCTTCTCGGGCGACGGTCAGGTGCAGGTCAATGCGATCCAGCAGCGGCCCCGACAGTTTGTTTCGGTAGCGCTGGACCATGTCCGGCGTACAGGAGCAGCGACCACTCGGTTCACCAAGATATCCACAGGGACATGGATTCATTGCTGCCACCAATTGGAATCGCGCCGGGAAGCGCACGCGGTCCTTGGCGCGGGATATCACGATGTGGCCGGATTCCAGAGGCTCTCTCAAAACCTCCAATACCTTGCGATCAAATTCAGGAAGTTCGTCCAGGAACAGCACGCCATGATGGGCGAGGGTAATTTCGCCGGGTTGTGGTCGTGAGCCGCCGCCGACCAGTGCCGGGCCTGATGCGGAATGGTGAGGTTGGCGAAACGGTCGTTGCGGCCAATGGCTCAGCGGCACGCAACTGGAAACCGATTGAATTGCTGCGACCTCAAGCGCTTCATTCTCAGCCAATGGCGGTAGCAGCCCCGGTAAACGACTGGCCAGCAGGGTTTTCCCTGTTCCCGGCGGACCGCTGAACAACAAGTTATGCGCACCTGCCGCCGCTATCAGCAGCGCGCGCTTGGCTGACATTTGACCTTGCACCTCATTCAAATCGGGGTACGGCATGCTGGCGTACAGCAAGCCATCGGATACGAAGGGCTCGATTGGAGTGTGTCCATTAAGGTGCGCCACCGCCTGAAGCAAATGATCCACCGCGATCACCTTCAACCCCGACGCCAGACACGCCTCTTCTGCATTTGCCCGCGGCACTACCAGCGTCCGCCCGGCCTTGCGTGCTGCTAATGCTGCCGGCAGCACACCGCGAACTGCCCTCACCGCGCCCGATAGCGCCAACTCTCCCAGACACTCAATGTCATCCAGCGTCAACGTCGGCACCTGCACGCTGGCTGACAGAATCCCCAGCGCAATGGCCAGATCAAATCGTCCACCGTCCTTCGGTAGGTCCGCGGGAGCGAGATTCAACGTGATACGCCGTGCCGGGAATTGCAGCCCTGAATTGATAATCGCACTGCGTACCCGGTCCTTGCTTTCCTTCACTGCCGCTTCGGGCAATCCGACCATCGTCAGGGACGGCAAACCGTTGGCCAAGTGGACTTCTACGGTAACGGCGGGCGCATCCACGCCAATCTGGGCGCGGCTGTGGACGATGGAGAGGGACATGGTCGTTCCTTGAGCTTTACGGGAACCGCTTCCTGCGGTTTTTTGAAGGGTAGTCGGGGTGTTGTTCTTCGGCGTTACGAATGAGGCGACAAACTTTCACTGGATGTTGCGAGTGTCTTTCTGGTGATGAAGCGTAAGCGAGTGTGGATTGCCGACGTAATGGGTCTCGGGATGATGTTTTTGTAGGACCTTGCCTAGAACAATGACGGACGCCGGTGAAAGTGGGTGAGCGCTCTTGTCTGTCTGGCAGGGCTGCTTATGATCATTAATTGATCGCTGACTTCGGAGAGGATAATGAACAGTAATGGAATGCGGCCCGTTCATCCTGGCGAAATTCTTCAGGAGGAGTTTCTTGAACCGTTGGGCATTTCAGAGTCAGCTTTCGCCCATTCGTTGAACGAACCGTTAAATGTGGTCAACGACATCGTGATGCAACAGCGTTGTGTCAGTGCTGATCTAGCGGGGAAGCTATCTGGCCACCTGAACACCACGCCCGAGTTCTGGCTGAACCTGCAAGCGACTTACGATTTGCGGGAAGCTGGAATCGAACGTGGTAGGGCTTTAAATACTTAAAGCGATTGCAAGATCCGCGAAGCACGCTTCCACCAAGGCGCATTGACCGTCCGTTGCGCCCGTTCACCCTCCGCAAGCATGTGCGGAACATCCTGCAACCGAATCCACGGCTGGTTATTCCAGTGCAGCAAACTCAGCGACATCTCCGGCCAGTTCAACAGACTCAGAATCGGGCGTTCGCTTGTTGCCGGATGTTGGGCGTCTCTGAGGGCTGGCACTACGTCGTGGGTCAGCCATTCACGCAGGCCTCGGTATTCGGGGCAGTAGTGGTAGACGAGCAGGGCGTAGACGCCGGATTCGCTGATTAGCAGGGTGTTTTCGAGGGTGCCGTGGATGACGACTCGCGCGGATTGATGTTGATCGGGATCGAGTTTTCGGACGGCGCGTTCGTCGAGGAAAAGGCGAAGCAGACGGCCCAGGTCTCGGGCGCTGAACCAAGGCTGGTTTTCGATCAAAAGCGCGTGGAGGTGGAGTTTGTGGCGGGTGAAGACGTGAGGGACTAGATAAGCGTTATCGCAACTCATTAATACAGCTCCTTTTGCTAAAGAGGCTGCCGTCAATCGTCGCCAAACAATTGGGTGGCAGCTGTACGCGGGTTGGCGAACCGGAGCAAAAGGAACCCGGCAGACCCGAAGGTCTCCCACGCACAGCCGCCATGACTCGAGAGATGGTCGTCGTACGCCTTAAGCTTCCAGGTCGCCAAACCCAGTGCTGAATATTCAGCTGAGAATGAGCTTAGGAGCCTGGGCTTCACGGCGCTATCGGACGGCGGTGGTGATCTTTGTAGGACGTTGCCGAGATGGTGGCGGGGCGGCAGATCAGAAGATTGCAGCCTTTGGCAGGTCCTACAGGGTTGGTCTGGCCAGTGTGGGAAGGCTGGTAGACCGAGGTGACTCTATTCGCGAGCAGGCTCGCTCCCACAGGGGGTTGCGTTGTCAGCAGGGTTACTCGGCAGGCGGATTCAGCTTCGCTTCCAGCTCCGCAACCTTCGCTTCGAGGCTTTCCAGCCGTGCCCGGGTCCGCGCCAGCACAACCATCTGGCTATCAAACTCTTCCCGGCTCACCAGGTCCAGCTTGCTGAAGCCGCTCTGCAACAACGCCTTGAACTGGCTTTCGATTTCGCTTTTCGGCAATGGGGTTTCGCCGCTGAAGAGGCGGGAGGCGGTGCCGCTCAGGGCGTCGAGGAAATCTTTGGGTGCGAGCATGGGAAATGTCCTGTCAACAATGGCGGGCAGTGTATCACGCAGTGTCTATAGTCAATTCCGTCAGCAGGGATGCACGCTTTTCGCGCATGTGGACAGACGGCTGCGCACTGTTGTTGTGCGTATCCGTGGGGCCGATTGAGGAAAGGGGCTGTTGGCGGCGGTCAAGGGGTTGAATTCAGTGGGTTTTGGCGAGATGGCAAGCTTTCTGCTTAGTCAGTCGTAACCCATGCACTGATGCAGTCGCTGTGACGAATGCAGTGCGCCAAGCGAAACGGGGAGTTGTTTCGTGAGGAGCGGTTAGCTGGCGTCGGACGGGCAGGTAAGGTCGACGATGCGTTACAAAGCCAGGCACTGCGCTTAGACTTGAGTCGGGTTTGTTTTCCTGGGGCAAGTCCACCAATTCGGGAGAGAGTTTTCATGAAGCTAGTCACTGCCATCATCAAGCCGTTCAAACTGGACGACGTGCGCGAGTCGCTGTCCGAGATCGGCGTGCAGGGCATTACCGTTACTGAAGTCAAAGGCTTCGGTCGGCAGAAGGGTCACACCGAGCTGTATCGCGGCGCGGAATACGTGGTCGATTTCCTGCCTAAGGTAAAGATCGATGTCGCCATTGACGACAAGGATCTGGACCGGGTTATCGAGGCGATAACCAAGGCCGCCAACACCGGCAAGATCGGTGACGGCAAGATCTTCGTGGTCAATCTGGAACAGGCGATTCGCATCCGTACCGGCGAAACCGATACCGACGCGATTTAAACGCCGCCACAAACCCAACGCCCCAGGAGAAAACAATATGACTCTGCGTAAATTCGCAGGGCTAGGAGCCCTGTTGTCCCTCGTAATGCCCAGCCTGGCTATGGCGGCAGACGAAGTGGCGGCCCCAGTCCTCAACTCCGGCGATACCGCCTGGATGATGACCTCGACAGCCCTCGTGCTGTTCATGACCATTCCCGGCCTCGCCCTGTTCTACGGCGGCATGGTTCGCTCCAAAAACATTCTTTCCGTGATGATGCAGTGCTTCGCCATTACCGGTCTGATCAGCATTCTGTGGGTCATTTATGGCTACAGCATCGCGTTCGACACCACCGGCATGGAGCAGGGCGTCGTCAATTTCAACTCGTTCTTCGGTGGCATGGGCAAGGCATTCCTCGCCGGTGTCACGCCGTCGAGCCTGACCGGTCCTGCGGCGCTGTTCCCTGAGGCGGTGTTCATCACCTTCCAGATGACCTTCGCCATCATCACCCCTGCGCTGATCGTCGGTGCCTTCGCCGAGCGGATGAAGTTCTCCGCCATGCTGATCTTCATGGGCGTGTGGTTCACCCTGGTTTATGCACCGATTGCGCACATGGTCTGGTCCGGCAACGGCGGCCTGATGTGGGATTGGGGTGTGCTCGACTTCGCGGGCGGCACCGTGGTGCACATCAACGCCGGTGTGGCCGGTCTGGTTGCGTGCATCGTGCTCGGCAAGCGCAAAGGCTTCCCGACCACCCCGATGGCACCGCACAACCTCGGTTACACCCTGATGGGCGCCGCGATGCTGTGGGTCGGCTGGTTCGGTTTCAACGCCGGTTCCGCCGCTGCGGCCAACGGCACGGCCGGTATGGCAATGCTGGTGACCCAGATCGCAACCGCCGCCGCTGCACTGGGCTGGATGTTCGCCGAGTGGATCACTCACGGCAAACCAAGTGCACTGGGTATCGCTTCGGGTGTTGTGGCCGGTCTGGTCGCCATCACCCCGGCCGCTGGCACCGTGGGCCCGATGGGCGCGCTGGTCATCGGCCTGGCAGCGGGCGTGGTGTGCTTCTTCTGCGCCACCACGCTGAAACGCAAACTCGGTTATGACGATTCCCTGGACGCCTTCGGTGTGCACGGCATCGGCGGTATCCTCGGCGCGATCCTGACCGGTGTGTTCGCCGCACCGTCCCTGGGTGGCTTCGGCACCGTCACCGACATCGCCGCTCAAGTCTGGATTCAGTGCAAAGGCGTGGGCTTCACGGTGATCTACACCGCGATCGTCACCTACATCATTCTCAAGGTACTGGACGCTGTCATGGGTCTGCGTATCACGGAAGAAGAAGAGGCCGTCGGCATCGACCTGGCACTCCACAACGAACGCGGCTACAACTTGTAAGCACGCGCATAAAAAACTTGCCCGGCTTGCCGGGCATTTTTTTGTCTGGCGTTTGTCAGTGAAGAGACTGCTGAAAGGTTTTTTCGTACACGTTTGGTGGCGTTTACGACGGGCGTTTTTCTGCGGCCAATGGCTTACATGATTGAAGGAATATTAGGGCCTTTGTTTTTTCCCAGAGCGCGCTAGAATGCGCCCCGAACGTGCGGAGAACTGTATGTGGCAACAGACTCTGATTACCCTGCGGGCACGGCCCCGGGGCTTTCATCTGGTAACGGACGAGTTACTCGCCGGCCTGCCTGAACTCAAGGCGTGCCGGGTCGGTCTGTTGCATTTGTGGCTGCAGCATACCTCGGCGTCGTTGACCATCAACGAGAACGCCGATCCGGCGGTACGTCGCGACTTCGAACGATTTTTCAATCGTCTGATCCCACAAGGAACAGACGGCTATGAGCATAACGACGAAGGCCTGGACGACCTCCCGGCGCACTTCAAGGCCAGCGTGCTTGGCTGTCAGCTCAGTTTGCCGATTTCGGCAGGCCGACTGGCGCTGGGGACCTGGCAAGGTGTTTATCTGGGCGAGCACCGTGATTTTGGCGGTGCCCGTAAAGTCCTCGCCACCGTGCACGGTGAAGAGGCATGAACCGCTGGTCACCAGCGGTTATTGAATTTTTCCGGCGGCTGTCGACAGACGGTGAAGCTGGGCTATAACTAATCTGCTTTTCGCAAGTCATGAGGTAGAACATGAGCGACGATGATCTGGAAAACGACGACCTCGAAGTAGGCGACGACGACGAAACCGAAGAAGGTCTGGAAGCAGCGGCCGAAGACGTCGCTGAAGACGACGGCGGTGAAACGCCCGTTCCGACCGCCAAAGGCAAAGCCAAGGCTGCGGTGTCGGTTGACGAGCTGCCGAGCGTCGAAGCCAAGAACAAGGAACGCGACGCCCTGGCCAAGGCCATGGAAGAGTTTCTGGCACGGGGCGGCAAGGTGCAGGAAGTGGAGGCCAATGTGGTCGCCGATCCGCCCAAGAAGCCTGACAACAAGTACGGCAGCCGGCCTATCTAAGCGTCTGCTATTGGCTTGCTGAAAAGGCCCGCCGTCGCTGCGGGCTTTTTCATGGGCGGTAAAAAGCTCTGGGCCTGCGGCGATCCCCTGTAGGAGTGAGCCTGCTCGCGATTGCGGTGTGTCAGGCAACATAAATGCTGAATGTCACACCGCAATCGCGAGCAGGCTCACTCCTACAAGGGAATATCGGTGATCTCAGGATTGGTGCTGGGAATTCCACCGAGCCAGCAACGCCGGTAATTCGGTCAAACTGCGAATCTCGGCATCCGGTGCCTTCTCGGCTTCCCAGTCCTTGCGCGCCGGGTTAAACCAGATCGCCCGCAACCCCGCCTGCTGCGCCCCGGCAATGTCATCCCCCGGATGATCGCCGATATGCACCGCCGTCTCCGCCGTCGCACCACCCCGTTGCAATGCCTCATGAAACAGGCGCGCATCGGGCTTGGCGATGCCGATGTCTTCGGCGCACAACGCAAACTTGAAGTAATCGGCCAGTCCCAGCCGGCGCACATCGGCGTTGCCATTGGTGACCACACCCAGGGCGTAATGCTTGGCCAGGGTTTCCAGCGTCGGCTCGACGTCGGGAAACACCTCGATCTGGTGCCGGGCATGCAGAAACACTTCAAAACTCTTGTCGGCCAGGTCCGACGCCTCGCCGTGGTCGTATCCGGCCTCCTCCAACGCATGGAACAACACCCGGCGCCGCAGCGCGCTGATACGGTGTTTGAGGCTCGGTTCGAGGGTCAGGATCCGTTCCCGAATAGCCCACAAATGCTCCACCGGCAACGCGCCCAGGTTCGGTGCGTGCTCGGTCAGCCATTCACGCAGTATGGCTTCGGCGCTGACGATCACCGGGGCGGTGTCCCACAGGGTGTCGTCGAGGTCGAAGGTGATCAATTGGATGGTCATGAATCATCGCCTTTAATGCGTTTGGCCCGTGGATGGGCACTGTCGTAGACCGTGGCCAGGTGCTGGAAGTCCAGGTGGGTGTAGATCTGGGTGGTCTTGATGTCCGAGTGGCCGAGCAATTCCTGTACGGCGCGCAGGTCCTGCGAGGATTCCAGCAAATGGCTGGCAAAGGAATGCCGCAACATGTGCGGGTGCAGGTTCTGCCCCAGCTCGCGCTCACCAGCAGCTTTGACCCGCAACTGAATCGCCCGGGGGCCAAGGCGCCGACCTTGCTGGCTGACGAACACCGCATCGTCTGCCGGGTTAGTCATGGCCCGCAACGGCAGCCACAGTTCCAGGGCTTCACGCGCTTTTTTGCCGACCGGCAGCAGGCGAGTCTTGCTGCCCTTGCCGAGCACCTGAACCATGCCGTCGGCCAGATCCAGCTGATCCATATTAAGCCCGGTCAGCTCCGAAAGGCGCAAACCCGAGGAATAGAACAGCTCCAGAATCGCCTGATCCCGACGTGCCAGGAAGTCATCCTCCACCGCGCCTTCAAGCAGTTGCAGCGCGCGGTCGGTATCGAGGGTTTTCGGCAGCCGTCTTTCGCCCTTGGGCGGTGCCAGGCCGTTGGCCGGGTCGTGATCGCAAAGACCTTCGCGGTTCAAATAATGATAGAGCCCACGGACGGCCGACAGCAGTCGCGCCAGGCTGCGCGAAGATTGACCCTGGGAATGCAGGCGCGCGATCAGGCTGCGCAGACGCTGAATGTCCAGCGCGGCCCAGCTGCTGATGTTCTGTTTGACGCACCAGCCCAGCACTTTGTCGAGGTCGCGGCGGTAGGCGTGCAGCGTGTGGGGCGACACCTGCCGCTCACTGCGCAGGTGTTCGCAGTAAGCGTCCAGTTGCCGTTCCATGGTCAGCGTACCGAGCGCAGGGAACTGTTGACCCGAGGCAGCACGCGACCCATGACTTCGGCGATGTAGCTCAGGAACAGCGTGCCGACCGAGCTTTTGTAGTGTTGCGGGTCGCGACTGGCGATGGCCAGGACGCCGTGGATGCCTTGATGGCTGATGGCGACAACGGCGGTGGAGCCGATCTGTTTGCGCTGTTCTTCGCCGAACAGGAAGTCCAGTTCGTGATCGCGCAGGCTGCCGCTGACGCTTTTGTCTTCCGAGAGCAAGCCGCCAATGGCCGTTTGCGCGTCGGCATGGGTGACCCAGCGGCCCACCGGCATCGGGTTGTCACCCAGCAGGATCAGGCTGACAAAAGGCACCTGGAAGTCCTGGCGCAGACTGTCTTCGACGCTGATCACCACGTCTTCCAGGCTGCTGGCATCCATCAGCGCCAGAATCAGGCGGCGGGTCTTGTCGAAGAGGCGGTCGTTGTCGCGGGCCACGTCCATCAAATGCGAGAGGCGATGACGCAACTCAATGTTGCGGTCGCGCAGGATCTTCATCTGGCGTTCGACCAGCGAGACGGTATCGCCGCGCTGGTGCGGAATGCGCAAGGCCGGGAGCAGTTCTTCGTGCTCGACGAAGAAATCCGGATGAGCCTCCAGGTACGCGGCAATCGCCGCCGCCTCAAGGCTTTCGGAAGGGGATTCGTCGGGCTGTGGGGCGGGAACCTGGGGCTTATCTTTCATGGATTCGACTCTCTCAAAGACGCACTTGTCCTTCATAAACGCGGACTGCCGGGCCGGTCATCATGACCGGATGGCCAGGGCCTGCCCATTCAATGGACAGACGCCCGCCGGGCAGGTCGATCAATAGCGGCGAATCCATCCACCCCTGGCTGATCGCGGCCACTGCGGCAGCGCAGGCGCCGGTGCCGCAGGCCTGGGTTTCCCCGGCGCCACGTTCCCAGACGCGCAACTGCGCACGGTTCCGGTCAATGACCTGGAGAAAACCGACGTTGACCCGCGCCGGGAAGCGCGGGTGGTGTTCGATTTTCGGTCCCAGTTCATGCACCGGTGCGTTGTTGATGTCGCTGACCCGCAACACGGCATGGGGGTTTCCCATGGACACGGCGGCCAGTTCGACGGTCGTACCCTCGACATCGAGCTTATAACTCAAGGCCTGTTCTGGCGCGTCGAATGGAATCTCGGTCGGCACCAGGCGCGGTGCGCCCATGTTGACACCAATCTGGCCGTCGCTGCGGATATCCAGTTCGATGATGCCGCTTTTGGTCTCGACGCGAATCTGCCGCTTGGCGGTCAGGCGTTTGTCGAGCACGAAGCGGGCGAAACAGCGCGCACCGTTGCCGCACTGTTCCACTTCGGAACCATCGGAGTTGAAGATCCGGTAGCGGAAGTCCACGTCCGGGTTGCTCGGCGCTTCGACGATCAGCAACTGGTCGAAACCGATGCCGGTGTGCCGATCGCCCCATTGCTTGGCGTGCTTGGGCAGGATGTGCGCGTGCTGGCTGACCAGGTCGAGGACCATGAAGTCGTTGCCCAGGCCGTGCATCTTGGTAAAACGCAGCAGCATGGGATTACTCCGGCAGCAGGCTTTCGCCAGCAAACAACTCGGCTACCGTCTCACGGCGACGCACTTCAAATGCCTGATCACCGTCCACCAACACTTCGGCGGCGCGGCCGCGGGTGTTGTAGTTGGAACTCATGACAAACCCATAGGCGCCGGCCGAATGCACGGCCAACAGATCGCCTTCTTCCAGGGCCAGTTCACGATCCTTGGCCAGGAAGTCGCCGGTCTCGCAGATCGGGCCGACGATGTCGTAGGCGCGCGCCGCTGCAGTGCGCGGGCGCACGGCGGTGACATCCATCCAGGCCTGGTACAGCGCCGGACGGATCAGGTCGTTCATGGCCGCGTCGACGATGGCGAAGTCTTTGTGTTCGGTGTGCTTGAGGTACTCGACCTGGGTCAGCAGCACGCCGGCGTTGGCGACGATGAAACGGCCCGGCTCGAACACCAGCGCCAGGTCGCGACCGTCGAGACGCTCGCGCACGGCTTTGATGTAGTCGGCAGCCAATGGCGGCTCTTCATCGCGATAACGCACGCCCAAACCGCCACCGAGATCGATGTGGCGCAGGTAGATGCCGCAATCGCCGAGGCGGTCGACCAGGCCCAGCAGGCGGTCGAGGGCGTCGATGAACGGCGGCAGGGTGGTCAGTTGCGAACCGATGTGGCAATCGACGCCGACCACTTCCAGGTTGGGCAACTGGGCGGCGCGGATGTACACGTCTTCGGCGTCGGCGATGGCGATGCCGAACTTGTTCTCTTTGAGACCGGTGGAAATGTACGGGTGCGTGCCGGCATCGACGTCCGGGTTCACACGTAGCGAGATCGGTGCGCGAACACCCAGCTCGGCGGCGACCACTTGCAGACGCTCCAGCTCATCGGTGGATTCGACGTTGAAGCAATGGACGCCAACTTCCAGGGCGCGACGCATGTCGTCACGGGTCTTGCCGACACCGGAGAAAACGATCTTGTCGGCGCTGCCGCCGGCGGCCAGTACGCGTTCCAGCTCGCCACGGGAGACGATGTCAAAACCGGCGCCAAGACGGGCCAGGACATTCAGTACACCCAGGTTGGAGTTGGCCTTGACCGCAAAGCAGACCAGGTGCGGCATGCCGACCAGCGCATCGGCGTATGCCAGGTACTGGGCTTCGATGTGCGCGCGGGAGTAGACGTAGGTCGGTGTGCCGAAACGTTCGGCGATGGCCGACAGGGCCACACCTTCGGCAAACAGCTCCCCGCCACGGTAATTAAAAGCGTCCATGGCGTTCCCTTATTGGTAGACGTCGTGCTTGTGTGCTTTGGACGGCTGCTTTTGCGAGGACTGAGCCTGCTCGGCGGGATCCTGGGAATCGTCGGGCAGATACAGCGGGCCTTTTTGACCACAGGCCGACACAAGGCAGGCAACCGCGACGAGCGCAGCAAGGGAAGAGATCAGGCGCTTCATGGCGAAATCCTTGAAAATGCATTAATTGCGCCGGAGTATACCGGCCACCCGTCAGCTTGCCTATGCGACGGGGCTCCCGTCCGGCGGGGCTTGGCACGATGCTGGTCAGCCGGGCGCAATCCCTGTGGGAGCGAGCCTGCTCGCGAAGGCGTAGTGTCAGTCAACATTGATGTTGAATATGATGGGCCCTTCTCGAGCAGGCTCGCTCCCACAGGTTTCGTGATCACCGTGGGTCGTTATCCTTTGCAATCACCGGGGCTCGCCCGTATCTTGCGGCGCTTGAGCGTGAACAGACACTTTTTGAGGTTGCCGTAATGAGTTTGACCGAAGCCCGTTTCCATGACCTGGTCGATGCCACCCAGCAGACGCTGGAGGATATTTTTGACGATAGTGGCCTGGATATCGATCTGGAGAGCTCGGCCGGTGTGCTCACCGTCAAGTTCGAAAACGGCAGCCAGTTGATCTTCAGCCGCCAGGAACCCCTGCGTCAGCTATGGCTTGCGGCCGTGTCCGGTGGTTTCCACTTCGATTACGACGAAGAGAGCGAGCGCTGGATGTGCGACAAGAGTGAAGAACAATTGGGCGAGATGCTTGAGCGCATCGTCAAGCAGCAAGCTGACGTCGAGCTCGATTTCGAAGGCCTGTGAGACCGTGACCCAGCCTGCGCCCGTTCGTCCGCCCAAACCGCTCTACAGCAATGTCAGCCCGGCCGTGCCTTCGCCGTGCAGCGGTGTGTGTCGGCTGGACGAACAGAAGGTCTGCCTCGGCTGTTTTCGCCATGTCGAAGACATCCGCGAATGGCGCTCGGCGGATGATGATCGTCGGCGTGTGATCTGCGCCCAGGCAGTCCAGCGCAAAGCCTTGGCATAAGAGCTTTTGTGGCGAGGGAGCTTGCTCCCGCTGGGCTGCGAAGCGGCCCCAAAAAGCTTACGACTGCTGCGCAGCCGAACGGGAGCAAGCTCCCTCGCCACAGGCAAGCCTCTCTCAAAAATGTCAGCGCAGGTGCGTGGTCGCCGCTCACTTGTATATTTATTGAGCTGTGATAGTGTCCAGAAACGCCTCAACCCATCGAGGCTCGTGAAAACCCCGCCTTTTTCTGGCGGGGTTTTGCTTTTTTTGTGCAGAAGAAAGGAGTCTGCCTCAATCATGACCACACCTTCCATCACCCTTACTCGTCTGGACGTGCAACGTCTGGAGCGCCTGATCGACAGCCTGGATGACACGCTGCCGGGCGTCATTGCGCTGCAAACCGAACTGGATCGCGCCGATACCGTGGTCGGTCACGAAGAAGTGCCCGCCGATGTCGTCACCATGAATTCCCGTGTGCATTGCCGCGAAGAAGGCAGTGGCAAGGACTATCACCTGACCCTGGTTTATCCCAAGGACGCCAACGCCGACGAAGGCAAGATTTCCATTCTGGCGCCGGTCGGCAGCGCGCTGCTCGGCCTTAAAGTTGGGCAGCACATCGACTGGCCAGCACCAGGCGGCAAAACCCTCAAACTGACCCTGCTGGAAGTTGAATCCCAGCCGGCCGGGGGCGGTCATTTTCCGGAGTAAACCGCTTAGACCTGCTCGAGCGCCTCATTCAACGCGCGCTCCAGGTCGGCCTTGTAGCGCAAGTACAAATTGCTTGAACCCTGACCATCACCGAGCAGGCCCGACAAGTCCAGGTCGGTGATGTAGCAGCGATAGCGCTCGGTTTCCCGGCGCTGCTCGACGATTTCCTGGGCGACCACGCTGAACAATAGGTCGCCATACTCCAGCTCTGAAAACTCCCGCTGATTGCAATACAACGTGACCTGCACCTGTCCCGGCGCGGCTTTGCCGATGATCGCCTGCACGTCGTAGAACGGTTTATTGATCGGGGTTTGCGGCGCCGGCCGGGTTTCGACGCGACGCGCCCGGCCAGGACCTGACGGCAATAGCTGGTAATACAACGTGTCGAGGTTCAGGGGCTGGGCGGCGTTCATCGGCAGCAATGCGTCGCGTCGGTACTGGATTGATTGCAGGAACCGTTGCAGTGGCACCAGCAGGCTTTGTTCGTCGTGATAGGGCAAGCGCTGCTGCCACAGGGCATTGAATTCATCCAGTACGTACAGCTCCGCCTGCTGTTCGGTGATTCGGTAGAACACTTGAATGCATTCGGGCTGGCCCATGGGCAGGATCAGTGCCAGGTCGTGGTCTTCCAGTGCCATCGGGTCCAAGTGCAGCGGGCTGTAGCTCGCCAGTTCTTCGCCCAGGTAATCGAACAGCGCCGGCAGCGTGGCGAGGGCGACGTGATTGACCTGGCCGGGCACCAACTCCAGCACGTGGTAATGCTGCTGGACCTGTAGCAGGTAGCGATGATTGAGCTGGCTCAGCAGCAGGTTCTGCGCCGTATCGAGGACCTCTTCGACCCGCCGAGCAATGAATTGCGCCCGGTTGTGGCAGAAACAACGCACCCTCAAACGGGGTTGTTGTGGACCGTTCGGCAAGTTGTTGAGGTAATCGCGCAGGCAGTCGAGCAGGGCGTGGGGGCCGTCGTAGCGGTTGACCAGCACTTCGTTCCAGCTGTTGAGCGTGACCTGGTCCAGGGTCAGCACCAGGTTTTCCCGGACACCGGCGTAGCTCAGGGAGTCGGTGCGCTCGGTGGTCATCAGGATATTCAGGTCGCGGTGATGCTTGAGCGGGTCAACGCCGACGTTTACCAGGATCAGCACTTCACTCGGCACACTGGCGCGCAGCAAGGGCTCTTCGGCAACCGTCGCCAACGGCAGGGCGATGCTTTGTTGCAGGCTGCCGAGCAGGTTGAACAGTTCGAACTCGCTCAAATCGCTGGTGCCTGGGTGCAAGGCGAGGCGGGTGCTGCTGTCGATCACGCCGTTGCGGTGGCACCAGGTCAGCAGCTCCAGCAATTGGCGGCTGCGCTTGATTGGCGCGAAATGTTCCCACTCGTGGGCTGCCAGGCTGCCGTTGTACAAGCCCCACTGGGTTTGCCCGGGTTCTTTCTTGTTGGGCGCCTGCACCAGGGTCAGGGTGTCTTCGGCCAGGTCCGGAGCGATGCCGGGGTTGATGAACTCGACTTTGTCCGCTTTGCGCTCAAAGGCTGCATACAGCCGCCGACCCAGCACGTTGAGGTCGCGTTTGTTGATCAGGCTGGCGGTTTGCTCGTTGCGGGCGAACTGGGTCAGGAAGCGGTAGCTGTAGTTCAGTTCATTGACCAGGGCTCGGCGTTCGGTGCTGACCTGGCGGACTTTCCATTGGCTGCGGCTGTCGAGCAGCGCCAGCTGCCGCTGATCCCAGTGCCATTCGTGAGCCAGGCGCTCAAGCAGCGAACGTTGCCAGCTCTGGGTGCGACTGCTGCCGGTGAGCTTGCGGTTGACCTTCAGGTACAACGCGCGGCGTACCAGCTCCAGGCGCTCCGGCTCGCCCCGCGCGGTGAGGTATTCCTCGATGCGTCGGTAGACCACGATGTAGGGGTCGAGCTCGTCGAGGTCCAGTTGATTGGCGAATACCGCCTGCTTGAAGCGCAGGCTCAAGCAATGGACCTTGGGATGTTCGCTGGCATACACCTCGATCAGCAGAAGTTTGAGCACGGATTTGTAGGGCGACTCGATGCCCTTGAACAACTGCCAGAGCCCGGCGCCGATGAATTCCCCCGGCGGGATATAGGCCAGATGCCCCAAATCCAGCGACTCGTCCGCACGGATGAAGCGCTTGGACAGCAGCGTGTGGGTGTAACGGTCGTAGGCGGCTTCTTCGTAGACTGGCACCAGCCACCAGATTGGCGTGCGGCCGGCCAGCCAGATTGCGGTGCGGTAGAACTCATCCAGCAGCAGGTAGTGCTGGGTCGTGCCGCAGTCTTCCGAACTCAATTGCGTATCGCGCTCGCCGAGCACGAAGCGGGCCGGGTCGATCAGGAAGAAATGCGCCTCGGCGCCCTGGCTGGCGGCCCAGGCCTCGAGCAACTGGCACTTTTTGCGCAGCTCGGCGAGTTCGTTCTCGTTCAAGTCCGGGCTGTGACAGACCCACACGTCCATGTCGCTTTGATCGGCCTGGGCCAGGGTGCCCAGACTGCCCATCAGGAATAGTCCGTGGATCGGACGCGGTGGATTGCTGCCGTGGCGTGGCTTATAGGAAAACGATCGGGTCAGGCGCTGGGCTTCGGCGAGGGCGTTGGCGTCAGGCTCGAAATTCGACAGCCCGGCTGGCGTGCTGCCCGACACATAACCTGGCAACAGCGGGTGATTGACGTGGAAAAACAGCGGCAGCAGCGTCAGCACCGTTTGTTGGCGGGGCGACAGCCCTTCCATGGCACGGGCCATGCGGCCTTCGTTGAGCTTCAGAAAGCGAGCGCGCAGCTGGCTGAGAACCTTGCGGTCGATTCCCTCGTCCAGATCGGGGCGGATTTCATGGGTGCGGGTCATGTCAGCTCAAACCGGCTCGCGAAGCTCGGACGTGGGGTCTGCGGATGGGGGCAGTTTAGCGCCTCGGACGCGGGACTTTTAAGCTGAATTTGTATTTTTGACGCCAGATTTCTACCGCGAGGCGACGTCAAGTCACAAAGTGTGCCCGCGGAAAACCCGTAGCAGGGGTTTCCGTGGGCGCTACGGTAATGCTCAGGCTGTTTCCTGGACGTTGAGAATGGTCAGAACGGTTTGCACATTTTGCGCGGCATCACGACCCAGACTGGTCAGATAACCACCATCTGGCTGGGTGATCAGTTCTTTGTCGAACAGTCTTTGGGCGGCAGCAATGGCTTTCGGGGCAGCGGTCTGATGAATTTTCAAACCTTCCTGGGAACTGTCCAGGTTGAAGAGTGCGAGGATTTCCAGTTCGGCAACCAACTCAGGGGTAAGCGACATAAGGACTCCAGACTTTCTAGGAATTGGACGACAGCGCCCCTAAGGTGAGCCCACTCGTGCGGCATGTCCAGTGCTCGCGACAGGGTTTTTTCGCCTCGGGATGCATTCCCCGCAGGGTGGTGCGCCAGCGGGGTGCGTAGGAGCGAGGCTTGCCCGCCAAGAGCGATGACACGGTTTGTCTGGAAAAACTTCAGCGCACCCTTCGCGGGCGAGCCTCGCTCCTACGGAATCGGGGTTACTTCTTTTCCGGCGGCAACTCTGGCAATGCCCGCAGGGCGGTTTCATACCATTCGGTGTTGAACGCGCGGTCTTCTTCGAGGATTGCGTCGATTTCTACTGCCAGCACATGGGCCATCAGGTTGAGGATTTCCTCGCGCTCGTAACCGACCAGGGTCAGCTTGTTGAACGTGGCCTTGGCCGCAGGCGGGTTGTCGCTTTCGATCTGGTTTTCGATGGCTTCGATCAGGGTGGTTTCGGTGAATTCTTCTTCGTCGCTATCGATATCAGTTGGCTCGCTCATGGCAGGCTCCTCAAGTTTAAGGCGGCCAGTTTACCTGCATTCAGCGCTGTGATGCTGCTGGCAGGAATCGCTTCGGCGTTCTATAAACAGGCACTGCCAACCCCGCACGGCCTGGAGGCTTTGTGATGCTCAAGCTTTATGGATTTTCCGTCAGTAACTACTACAACATGGTCAAGCTGGCGCTGCTGGAGAAGGGCGTGCCGTTTGAAGAAGTACCGTTTTATGCCGGCACCAGCCCGGACTCGCTGGCCATCAGTCCGCGCGGCAAGGTGCCGGTTTTGCGCACCGAGCAGGGTTTCATCAATGAAACCGCGGTAATCCTCGAGTTCATCGAGCAAAGTCAGAACGGTATACCGCTCCTGCCGAGCGACCCGTTCGAGCGGGCGCAAGTGCTGGCAGTGGCCAAGGAAATCGAGTTGTACATCGAGTTGCCGGCTCGCGCCTGTTATCCCCAGGCATTTTTCGGCATGCAGGTGCCGGACGCGATCAGGGACAAGACCAAGACCGAGCTGCTGGCAGGCTTTGCCGCGTTGGGCAGGCACGGCAAGTTCGCCCCTTATGTGGCAGGGGACAGTCTGAGCATTGCGGATTTGTACTTCCTGTACAGCGTTCCACTGGCCTGTGCGGTGGCGCATAAGCTGTTCGATATCGATCTGCTGGCCGAGATGCCGGCGGCCAGGGCGCTGTTGGAGCGACTGGAGCAGAACCCGAACGTGCAGCGGATTGCGGCGGACAAGGAAGCGGCGATGCCGGCATTTATGGCGATGGTCGCTTCCAAGAAGTAGGGTTTTGTAGCGTTCTTGAGTCAGTCTTCGCGGGCAAGCCTCGCTCCTGCGGGATCGGTGTCGTTCGCGCAATTGCGGGGCGACACAGATCCCGTAGGAGCGAGGCTTGCCCGCGAAGCTTTTAGCGGCTGGCGAGCAATGCCTGACCGCGCGCCACGGCCTTCTTCACCTGCGCCGGCGCAGTCCCGCCGATATGGTCGCGGGCGTTCACCGAGCCTTCCAGGGTCAGCACGGCGAATACGTCCTGATCGATCTGGTCGCTGAACTTGCGCAGCTCCTCCAGGCTCATTTCCGCCAGGTCCTTGCCGCTTTCCACGCCGTACTTCACGGCATGGCCAACGATTTCGTGGCAATCACGGAACGGCAGGCCGCGGCGTACCAGGTAGTCAGCCAGGTCAGTCGCGGTGGAGAAACCACGCAGCGCCGCTTCGCGCATCATCGCGTGCTTGGGCTTGATCGCCGGGATCATGTCGGCAAAGGCTCGCAGCGAATCGCGCAGCGTATCGGCCGCGTCGAACAGCGGTTCCTTGTCTTCCTGATTGTCTTTGTTGTAGGCCAGTGGCTGGCCCTTCATCAAGGTCAGCAGGCCCATAAGCGCGCCGAAGACACGGCCGGTCTTGCCACGCACCAGCTCTGGCACGTCCGGGTTTTTCTTTTGCGGCATGATCGAGCTGCCGGTGCAGAAACGGTCCGGCAGATCGATGAATTGGAACTGGGCGCTGGTCCACAGCACCAGCTCTTCGGAGAACCGCGACAAGTGCATCATCGCGATGCTCGCGGCCGAGCAGAACTCGATGGCGAAGTCGCGATCAGACACGTTGTCCAGCGAGTTGCCGCCCACGGCATCGAAGCCCAGCAACTGAGCTGTGAACTCGCGGTCGATCGGGTAAGTGGTGCCGGCCAGCGCGGCGCTGCCCAGCGGCATGCGGTTGGTGCGCTTGCGGCAGTCGACCAGGCGCTCATAGTCGCGGCTGAGCATTTCGAACCAGGCCAGCATGTGGTGCCCGAAAGTCACCGGCTGCGCGGTTTGCAGGTGGGTGAAGCCCGGCATGATGCTGCCGGCTTCGCGCTCGGCCTGCTCCAGCAAGCCTTTTTGCAGGCGGGTGATTTCGCTGAGGATCAGGTCGATCTCGTCACGCAGCCACAGGCGGATGTCGGTGGCGACCTGGTCGTTGCGGCTGCGCCCGGTGTGCAGTTTTTTACCCGTGACGCCGATGCGGTCGGTCAGGCGCGCCTCGATGTTCATGTGCACGTCTTCGAGGTCGATGCGCCAGTCGAACTGACCGGCCTCGATTTCACCCTGGATGGTCTTCAGGCCATCGGTGATGCTGTCGCGCTCGGCGTCTGTCAGCACGCCGACCTTGGCCAGCATGGTGGCGTGGGCGATCGAGCCCATGATGTCGTGGCGATACAGGCGCTGGTCGAAAGTGACGGAGGCGGTGAAGCGGGCGACGAAGGCGTCGACGGGTTCACTGAAGCGGCCGCCCCAGGACTGATTGGTCTTGTCAGTGCTCATGAATTCGCTCGTGTCGGCTGAAGAAAAAATGACGGTGGAAGCTGCCGCGGATAATAACAGGGTTGCCAATCCTGTCGCTGACGCTGGTCGACAGGTTTTTTTCACAAGGCGGGGTCCATACTCGGGACATGCCTTGTGGGAAATTGCGCAACGATATTTTCCGATTGAGCAATATCGTCCCTGCAACCGTCTACAGTTGGACAATAGGAACAGCGCACTTCTCGGCGCTGCGGCTGACTATAAGAAGAGGGGGTGTTCATATTGTGTATCGGCAAACCCTACGGCGATACCTCGCTTATGCGGGCCAGAGCCTCCAATCAATTGGCAGATGAAAATTTAGCCGCCGGTCTCGCGGCACTTTTTGGCCCTCGCGCTAGTCTTAGCGTGGATCGCGGTGACGGACGTCACTTCACCTGTCTACGCTATCCTTGTGCGAGACTCACGCAGGAATCCAGCGCAATATGAATGTCCTGATCGTTGATGACGAACCCCTAGCCCGCGAGCGCCTGAGCCGAATGGTTGGCGAACTCGAGGGATACACTGTCCTGGAGCCCAGCGCCACGAACGGCGAAGAGGCGTTAGCGCTGATCGACAGTCACAAGCCGGATATCGTGTTGCTCGATATCGGCATGCCAGGCCTTGATGGCCTGCAAGTGGCTGCCCGGTTGTGCGAACGCGAAACCCCGCCCGCCGTGGTGTTTTGCACCGGGCCCGATGAATTTGCCGTGGAAGCCCTGCAGGCCAGCGCCGTGGGCTATCTGGTGAAGCCTGTGCGAACCGAACATTTACATGATGCATTGAAAAAAGCCGAGCGGCCCAATCGCGTCCAGCTCGCCGCCCTGACCCGTCCAGCCGCCGAAAGCGGCAGCGGCCCCCGCAGCCACATCAGTGCCCGAACACGTAAAGGCATTGAGCTGATCCCGTTGGGTCAGGTGGTCTACTTCATTGCCGATCACAAATACGTGACCTTGCGCCATGAAGGCGGCGAAGTGCTGCTGGATGAACCGCTCAAGGCCCTGGAAGATGAATTCGGCGACCGTTTCGTGCGCATTCACCGCAACGCTCTGGTCGCCCGCGAACGCATCGAACGCTTGCAGCGCACGCCGCTGGGGCATTTTCAGCTGTTCCTCAAAGGCCTCAATGGCGATGCCCTGATCGTCAGCCGTCGCCATGTGGCCGGCGTACGAAAAATGATGCAACAGCTTTGATTCGCTGATCAGAAGCGAACTTCACACCCGTTTGTTGGACGTCCGGGGCCAGGGAGGCCACGTAGTTTCTGATACAAGTCAAAGTGGATTTGGCTGAGCTGTTATTATCCGCCGTATCTATTCAGTACGGATTGATCCATGTCCTCTCGCGAAATCCGCATCGCCACCCGCAAAAGTGCTCTTGCCCTGTGGCAAGCCGAATACGTCAAGACACGTCTGGAACAGGCTCATCCGGGCTTGCTTGTGACGCTGGTGCCCATGGTCAGTCGTGGCGACAAGCTGCTCGACTCGCCCCTGTCGAAAATCGGTGGCAAGGGCCTGTTCGTCAAGGAACTCGAAACCGCGTTGTTGGAAAACGAAGCCGACATCGCCGTGCACTCGATGAAAGACGTGCCGATGGATTTCCCCGAAGGCCTTGGTCTTTTCTGCATCTGCGAGCGTGAAGACCCGCGCGATGCGTTCGTTTCCAATACCTACGCCAGCCTGGATGAGTTGCCGCAAGGCAGCATCGTCGGCACCTCCAGCCTGCGCCGTCAGGCTCAGCTGCTGACTCGCCGCCCGGACCTTGAAATCCGCTTCCTGCGGGGCAACGTCAACACGCGCCTGGCCAAGCTTGATGCCGGCGAATACGACGCCATCATCCTCGCGGCTGCCGGCCTGATTCGTCTCGGCTTCGAAGATCGCATCACCTCGGCAATCAGTGTCGACGACAGCTTGCCGGCCGGTGGCCAAGGCGCGGTCGGCATCGAATGCCGTAGCGCCGACAGCGTAATTCACGCCCTGCTGGCGCCGTTGCATCACCAGGACACCGCCACCCGCGTGACCGCGGAACGTTCCCTCAACAAACATCTGAATGGTGGCTGCCAAGTGCCAATCGCCTGCTACGCCGTGCTTGAAGGCGAGCAGATCTGGTTGCGCGGTCTGGTGGGCGATCCGAGCGGCGGCCTGCTGCTCAACGCCGAGGCTCGTGCGCCAAGGGCCGATGCAGAAGCCTTGGGTGTGCAAGTCGCTGAAGACTTGCTGAGCCAGGGCGCCGCCGACATTCTGAAAGCGGTCTATGGCGAGGCAGGTCACGAGTGACGGGCTGGCGCCTGCTGCTGACGCGCCCCGCAGATGAGTCGGCGGCGCTGGCCAGCGTTTTGTCGCAAGCGGGGATTTTCAGCAGCAGTTTGCCGCTTCTGGAGATTGAGCCGATTGCTGTCTCTGACACAATGCGCGAGGTGATTCAGGGACTGGATCGTTACTGTGCGGTGATCGTGGTCAGTAAACCGGCCGCGAGAATGGGCGTTGACCTGCTCAATCAGTATTGGCCACAGCCACCGTCCCCACGCTGGTTCAGCGTGGGCGCGGCGACGGCGCAGATCCTGACGGATAACGGGCTGGACGTGAGTTTCCCCGCCGAGGGCGATGACAGCGAAGCCTTGCTTGAGTTGCCCTCGTTGCGCGAGGCGATTGCCCGACCCTATCCGCGGGTGCTGATCTTGCGCGGGGAGGGCGGGCGCGAGTTGCTGGCTGAGCGTTTGCGCGAGCTTGGTGCTAGTGTCGAGTATCTGGAGTTATACCGTCGTGGACTGCCTCACTACCCGTCGACGGTGCTGCCTGACCGGATCGAAGCGGAACGCTTGAACGGGCTGGTGGTCAGCAGTGGACAGGGTTTTGAGCACCTGCGCCAATTGGCAGGCAATGCCTGGACTGAAATGGCGCAGTTGCCGTTGTTTGTTCCAAGCCCCAGGGTCGCCGAGCTGGCACGTGCCGCCGGGGCCCAAACAGTTGTGGATTGTCGTGGCGCCAGTGCCACGGCTTTGCTGACGGCGTTACGGGAGCATCCCGAACCCGTTCTCTAATGCAAAGGATGGATACGTGAGCGAAACAGCCTTGCCTAAAGATGACGTGCTGCCGGTGCTTGAAGCGCCGGTTGAAACTCCACCACCTGCCACAGTGCAGCGCCGGGGCAATGGGCTGGCAATCGTCGCGCTGCTGTTGGGCGCCGCCGGTGTTGCCGTGGGCGGTTGGGGTGTCTGGCAGGTGCGTCACCTGCAAGCCAACACTCAGCAGCAGTTGAGCCAGGTCCAGGCGTTGAGCGATCAGGCGCAGAGCCTGAAACTCAATGAACAGCGCTTGAGCGCGCGCCTTGAACAAATGCCTGCAGCCGAAGAACTGGACGCTCGCAGCCGTTTGGTGGCGCAGTTGCAAGGCGATCAGCAACGCTTGAATCAGCGTCTGGAGACGGTCCTCGGTGCGAGTCGCAAGGATTGGCGTCTGGCCGAAGCCGAGCACTTGTTGCGTCTGGCCAGCCTGCGCCTTTCTGCGCTGCAGGACATCAGCAGCGCCCAGGCCCTGGTGCAGGGTGCCGATGAAATTCTGCGTGAACAGAACGATCCCGGTGCCTTCGCAGCTCGCGAGCAAGTGGCCAAAACCCTGGTGGCGCTGCGCAGCACAGAACAGCCGGATCGCACCGGGTTGTTCCTGCGATTGGGCGCACTGCGCGATCAGGTCATCAACCTCACCGAGCTGGCCCCCGAGTACAAGGATCGTGGCGAATCGCTGTTGGGCCTGACGGCCGATGGCGACGGAGCCAGTCGTTGGGCGCAGTGGTGGGATCAGATTTCGCGCTACATCCGCATCGACTTCAATGCTGACAAAAATGTTCGCCCATTGCTGGCAGGGCAGAGCCTGAGTCAGGTGCGTCTGGCGCTGAGCCTGGCGCTGGAGCAGGCGCAATGGGCCGCGCTCAATGGCCAGGCAGCGGTCTACACCCAGGCGCTGGCTGAGGCGCGTGACGTATTGACGGGCAACTTCAACCCGGACAACCCTCAAAGCAAAGTCATGCTTGAGCAGGTGGGCGAGTTGAGCAAGCAGCCGGTCACTGTGGTCACGCCGGACCTGACCGGGACATTGAGTGCGGTTCAGGGGTATCTGGAGCGGCGTAACGTCAACGCCGAAGATTCGATCAAACCGATGGCAAAACCGGCCGCGAACACTGCGCAGGAGGCCACGCCATGAAACGCCTCTATGTGATCGTGTTTCTGGTCATCGCCGCAGCCGCTGCACTGGGCCTGGCGATCGCCGAGCATTCCGGTTACGTGCTGATTGCCTACAAGACCTTCCGTTATGAAGCGAGTCTGTGGGCCACCCTGGCGTTGGTCGCGGTGCTCTGGCTGGTGTTCTGGGGCATCAAGGCGTTGGTTGAGCTGGTGATGACGTCCAGCGGCGTGGTCAATCCGTGGTCGCGGCGCAATCGCAGCCGTCGGGTGCAAGTGGCGATCGAACACGGTCAGCTGGACCTGGCGGAAGGTCGCTGGGCCAGTGCGCAGCGTCATTTGCATCGCGCCGCCGAAGCCGAGCGCCAGCCGCTGCTCTACTACCTTGGCGCCGCACGCGCCGCCAATGAACAAGGTCACTACGAGGAATGCGACAACTTGCTGGAGCGCGCCCTCGAACGCCAGCCCCAGGCGGAGTTGGCGATTGCCTTGAGTCACGCCCAGTTGCAGAACGACCGTGGCGACACCGAAGGCGCCCTGGTGACCCTGCAAGCCATGCACGAGCGTCATCCTCATAACGTCCAGACCTTGCGCCAGTTGCAGCGTCTGCATCAGCAGCGCGGCGACTGGTCGGCGGTGATTCGCCTGCTGCCGGAGCTGCGCAAGGATAAAGTCTTGCCTCCCGCCGAGCTGGCCGATCTGGAGCGACGGGCGTGGGGTGAAAACCTTTCCCTGGCGGCGCATCAGGAAGCGGACGGCACGGTGGGTTTGCAATCGCTCAATCGCGCCTGGCAGCAACTCACCTCGGCTCAGCGCCAGGAGCCTCAGTTGGTGCTGGCCTATGCCGAGCAACTGCGGCAACTGGGAGCACAGGTCGAAGCGGAGGAGGTTCTGCGCACAGCGCTGAAGCGCAAGTACGACAGTCATCTGGCGCGTCTCTACGGTCTGGTGCGTGGTAGCGATCCGGCTCGTCAACTGCAAACGGCCGAGGGTTGGCTCAAGGATCATCCGGCCGACCCAAGCCTTCTGCTGACACTCGGCCGCCTGTGCCTGCAAAGCAGTCTGTGGGGCAAGGCGCGGGACTATCTGGAAAGCAGTTTGCGGGTCCAGCGCAACCCGGAAGCCTGTGCGGAACTGGCGCGGTTGCTCGCTCAGCTCGGCGACACAGAGCGCAGCAATCAGCTGTTTCAGGAAGGTCTGGGCCTGCTGGATGAGCGCCTGCTGGCGGCACCACTCCCAGCGCCCGTTTACGCCTGACGTATTCCTTCTGTAGCAGCTGGCGCAGCCTGCGTCCGGCTGCGAAGCTGTTGTAAAGCGAGCACCACGGTTTCATCAGGCCAATCGCGTTTAAATGTATGACGACTGCTCAGCAGCCGGATGCAGGCTGCGCCAGGGGCGGGAGTCGTTCCTGGGCGCGATCCGGCCGCTCGAATTTCGCTGAATGTTTAGCTTTGTAATCCCTGATCGGCTTTGTCCTACACGGGACTTCATCAAGTCCTCCCGACGCTGTCGGGAATTCCCTACACTTCTGGTGAAGTGTCCGTGCCGGCCTGCCTTGAAAGGCTGGCGCGCTTTCCTCTACCGTAACCGCCTGTCTCTACTGTTACGGATAAGCCATGTTTTTGGCCTGCTCACGCTCCTTGTTTTTCATGGCTTTTATTGCAGGTGCCTTGGCCTTGGGCGTTTCCTATTACCTGGAATACGCAATCGGCCTCAAGCCTTGCGGGTTATGCCTTTTGCAGCGAGTCTGCCTGGCGTTGTTCACCGGTGTCTGCCTGACAGCTTCGGTGCATGGCCCCGGCCGCTTCGGGACTTTTCTTTATTGGCTGCTCGGTTTGTCATGCAGTCTCGCCGGTATGGTCGCGGCGTGGCGGCAAGTCTTGTTGCAAAGCGATCCGGCGCATCAGCTATCGACCTGCTCTACCAATCCGCAGGCCTTATACGAGAACGTGCCCTGGCTGTGCAAAGTGACGCGGATGTTCAAAGGGGACGAAGATTGCGCAGAAATCTCCTGGACGCTGTTCGACCTGAGCATCCCGGAGTGGAGTCTGCTGCTCTTCATGGCGGTGACAATTCTGAGTGTTTATCTGCTGCTGCGCGTTGTCTGGCTTGCCTGCAAGCGACCGCTCAGCGGCGTGTCGTCGCACCGGGGGCTGGCGGGTGATTAAACACTTGTATGAACTTTATCTCCTGCGTACCTTGAAGCCATTGTCGCGCGGGCATAATCTGGCCCGCACGTGTCATTGGAATTATGTTGCTCGATGGCGCTCTGCCTGGCCGATTCTTGATTATCAAGACTGCGACAGGTGTAGGGCAGCATGACCCACAAGGGAAGAGAGATCACCATGCTCGAAAGTTGTCAGAATGCTCAGGAACGTTGGGGTGGAGTGCATCTGCTGATCGATCGCTGGTTGCAGGAGCGTCACGAACTGGTTCGAGCCTACGATGCTCTCGGTGCCAAGCCAGAGGCTTTGGGCGAAAACCGAAAGCCGTTGCAGGAATTCTGCGGCGTGCTGGTCGACTACGTGTCTGCCGGGCACTTCGAAATCTACGAACAGCTGACCGGCGAAGCCAAGGCTTTTGGCGATACTCGCGGGCTGGAGCTGGCCGAGACGATTTACCCGCGCATCGACGTCATCACCGAGAAGCTGCTGGCGTTCAACGACCTGTGTGATGCAGGCAAGTGCGTGGCAGAGAAATTCAAGGAGCTGGGCGGGCTGTTGCACGAACGCTTCGAACTGGAAGATTGCCTGATCGAAGTGCTGCACACTGCTCACAAGGAAGAGGACTCGGTTCAGGCCTGAACCTCTCCTGCAAGACTAAAAAACGGTGCGCTATGCGCGCCGTTTTTCGTTCTCGGTTTTCAGCTTGTGGCACCGCGCAATTCGACTTCGAACACCAGCGGCGTAAACGGAGCGATCAGGTCGCCGGCACCGTCCGCGCCATAGGCTTGCGACGACGGAATCACCAGGCGCCATTTCGCACCGACCGGCATGTTTTGCAATGCGCTGCGCCAGCCACTGATTACGCTATCCAGACTGAACCACTGCGGCTTGCTGTTCTGATCGAACACGGTGCCGTCGGGAAGGCGTCCGACATATAAAACTTCGACCTTGCCATCAGGGCCTGCCTTGGCCCCCGTGCCCGGTGCCAACTCGGTCAGCAAAATGCCATCCGCCAATTCACGAACACCCGGTTTGGCTTTTTCCTCGGTGAGAAAGCGCTGCTCTTTTTCCAGCGCGACTTCACTTTGTGGCAGGGCGGGTTGCTCGGCGACCTGGGCTTCGTGCTCGGCCAGAATCTGTTCGATCTGCTCGTCTTTCAATGCCAGTGGCTTGCCTTGATAGGCTTGTTGCAGACCGTCGAGCAATGCCTGGAGTTGCAGATCCGGCACCTCTTGGCGCAAGCGTTCACCCAGGCTCGCACCTAGGCTGTAAGCAAGATCGTGGGCCTCGTTCGGGGTGGTTTTTTCGGCGGCCTGGGCCACGGAAAAACACACACACAACGATAAAAAAAAGTAGCGCGACATGGGCACACTCCGATCTGAGATGCGGTGGATTATGCCAGTGTGAGTGCGCTCAAAGGTGAACTGGTTTTGCACCCGCGCAGAAGAATTTCAATCTGTTGCAACGCAGCGCTTTCGATACTGTCAACATGCCCTAGCGGCGGTGTCATCAGAGGTCTAGTATGAGCCGCACCCACGTCAGCCAGGAGGTAAACCATGTCGGCCACCAAGAAGCCTGTAAATACCCCGTTGCACTTACTCCAACAACTCTCGGGCAGCCTGCTCGATCATTTGGAAAACGCTTGTTCCCAAGCCTTGGCTGATGCTGAAAAGCTGCTCGCCAAACTGGAAAAGCAGCGCGGAAAAGCGCAGGAGAAATTGCACAAATCCCGTACCAAGTTGCAGGACGCCGCAACTGCCGGTAAAGCCAAGGCACAAACCAAAGCGAAGGGTGCGGTGAAAGAACTTGAGGACTTGCTCGATGCCCTCAAGGATCGTCAATCCGAAACGCGCAGCTACATTCTGCAACTCAAGCGCGATGCTCAAGAAAGCCTGAAACTGGCCCAGGGTATCGGTCGTGTACAAGAGGCTGTCGGCAAGGCGTTGTCCCTGCGTTCGGCCAAGCCTGCTGCGGCACCTGCCAAGAAAGCCGCTGCCAAACCGGCGGCTGCCAAAGCACCGGCCAAGCCTGCTGCCAAACCTGTCGCCAAAGCGCCGGTGAAAGCCGCAGCAAAACCTGCGGCGAAAAAACCGGTTGCTGCCAGCGCTGCAAAACCAGCGGCTAAATCGACGACTGCCAAAACGGCCGCCAAGCCAGCTGCTGCCAAAACGGCCACCGCTAAACCTGCTGCAAGAACCGCTGCTGCGAAACCGGCTGTGGCGAAAACCGCAGCGGCAAAACCAGCTGCAAAATCGGCTGCTGCGAAGCCTGCTGTAAAACCTGCCGCTGCAAGAACTGCTACCGCCAAGCCAGCCGCAAAACCTGCCGCGGCTAAAACCGTTGCCGCAAAACCGGCTGCAAAAGCTGCGGCCAAACCCGCTGCTAAACCCGCTGCCAAAGCTGCCGCCGCGAAACCCGCTGCCGCCGCCAAGCCAGCTGCTGCAGCGAAACCAGCAGCCAAACCAGCTGCAGCAAAACCTGCTGCCGCGAAGCCAGCTGCCGCGAAGCCAGCTGCAAAACCTGCCGCCAAACCGGCCGTGAAAAAGCCTGCCGCTGCTGCCAAGCCAGCTACTGCGCCAGTTACCAAACCAGCGACTCCAGCTGCATCGGCTTCGCCAGCGGCAGCAGCAGCAGCCACCCCCTCGACCCCATCGACTGCGCCAACGCCAGCCGCACCGTCGAGCACCAGCACCACCCCAGCCAGCGCTTCTTAAGTGCCGGTTGCCGCGACGCGCAGCTGATGCAGCGCGTCGCGGTTCAGGTGGGCGGCGCCTGCCGCCACACCTTCCAGCCAGGCCGTTGAATCGGTCACCTCATACTGCGGCCAACTCTGCGCCACACGTTCCAGTCGCAACAGCAGATGCCGTTCGGCTTCCATCTCCAGTGCTTTCACTTGTTCGCGCAGATCATCCAGTCCGGCATCCTCGCTGGCGGCGGCTTTCCATTGCATTCGCAAGGCGCGCAACGGTTGCACGACATCTGCGTCCCAAGGTCCGGCTATATCGCGAAGCAACTGCAAGCGTTGTTCGTTACAGGTGACGCCCCGTTCTCCCAGCCACAACCCGCATAGCAGCAAGCACACGTTCACACCCGCCGACTGCAACGTCAGGCACGCGTCTTCAATGCCGGGACGCGCGTAGGTGGTAAGGGAAAAGCTCCACAGGTCAGAGGACATAGTGCTACTCGCGCCAGTTGCGAGCGAAGCTGGTAGACTCCGCCGCCATTATGATTCGACTTCAGAACCTGACTTTACAGCGTGGCCCTCAACGTCTGCTAGAAGACGCTGAGCTGACCCTGCACGCCGGCCACAAAGCCGGCCTCATCGGTGCCAACGGCGCCGGCAAATCGAGCCTGTTCGCCTTGATCCGGGGCGAACTGCACCCGGACTCGGGTGACTGCTTCCTGCCGGCCGACTGGCGCATCGCCCACATGCGCCAGGAAATCGAGACCCTCGAACGCCTGGCGGTCGACTACGTGCTCGATGGTGACCTGCGCCTGCGTGAGGTGCAACGCGACCTCGCCGCGGCTGAAGCCTCCCATGACGGCGCGGCTCAGGCCCGCCTGCACTCGGAACTCGACAGCGCCGACGGGTACACCGCCGACGCTCGTGCCCGCAAGCTGCTGGCCGGCCTTGGGTTCACCAACGAGCAGATGGATCGTCCGGTAGGAGATTTCTCTGGTGGCTGGAGGATGCGTCTGAACCTGGCGCAGGCTTTGATGTGCCCCTCGGACCTGTTACTGCTCGACGAACCGACCAACCACTTGGACCTCGACGCCATCATCTGGCTCGAAGATTGGCTGAAAAGCTATCCGGGCACCTTGCTGCTGATTTCCCACGACCGGGACTTCCTCGACGCCGTGGTCGATCACGTCGCCCACGTTGACCAGCGCAAGATCACTCTGTACCGCGGTGGTTATAGCGCCTTCGAACGTGCCCGAGCCGAACGCCTGGCCCAGCAACAGCAGGCCTACGAGAAGCAGCAGGCGCAACGTGCGCACATGGAAAGCTACATCGCCCGCTTCAAGGCCCAGGCCACCAAGGCCCGTCAGGCCCAGAGCCGGATCAAGGCACTGGAGCGAATGGAAGAGCTGTCCGCCGCCCACGTCGATTCGCCGTTCGACTTCGTCTTCCGTGAATCGCAGAAAATCTCCAGCCCGTTGATCGATCTGTCGGATGCTCGCCTGGGTTATGGCGACAAAGCCGTGCTGGAGAAGGTCAAGCTGCAACTGACCCCCGGTGCGCGGATCGGTTTGCTTGGCCCGAACGGTGCCGGTAAGTCGACCCTGATCAAGAACCTCGCCGGTGAACTCTCGCCGTTGGCCGGGCGCCTGACCCGTGGTGAGAACACCGTCGTCGGCTACTTCGCCCAGCATCAGCTCGATTCCCTCGATTCCAAGGCCAGCCCTTTGCTGCACTTGCAGCGTCTGGCGCCGACCGAACGCGAGCAGACCCTGCGCGACTTCCTCGGCGGTTTCGACTTCCGTGGCGCGCGTATCGACGAGCCGGTGCTGAATTTCTCCGGTGGCGAAAAGGCCCGTCTGGCCCTGGCATTGATTGCCTGGGATCGGCCGAACCTGTTGCTGCTCGACGAACCGACCAACCACCTGGACCTCGAAATGCGCCTGGCGCTGACCATGGCCCTGCAGGAATTCAGTGGCGCGGTGCTGGTGGTCTCTCACGATCGTCATTTGCTCAAAAGCACCACCGATAATTTCTATCTGGTGGCCGACGGCAAGGTCGAGGAGTTCGACGGCGATCTGGAAGACTACGCCCGCTGGCTGGTCGACTACCGTCAGCGCAATGCGCCGGTCAGCAACACCCCGGTCAACCCGGACAAGACCGACAAGAAGGCCCAGCGCCAGGCCGCTGCTGCGTTGCGTCAGCAACTGGCACCGCACAAGCGTGAGGCTGACAAGCTCGAAACCGAGTTGGGCAAGCTGCACGAGAAACTGGCGAAGATCGATACCAGCCTCGGCGACAGTGACATTTACGAACCGGCGCGCAAGAACGATTTGCGCGATCTGCTGGCTGAACAGGCCAAGTTGAAGGTGCGTGAAGCCGAACTCGAAGAAGCCTGGATGGAAGCCCTGGAACTGCTCGAAAGTATGCAGGCGGAGCTGGAGGCGCTGTCTTGATGGAAGCCTTCAAGCTGCCGCTGCCGGCGGGGTGGGGCGAGCCGATCTGGTTCGCTGCGCAAATCCTGCTGATTCTGTTGGCGGGTTACCTTGCCCAGCGCTTCGTTGCTAAATGCCTGACGCGCCTGGGCGAGCGCTACCCGTTTCCACCGCAACTGCTGATGCCGCTGCGCGGAGGTTTGCGCTGGCTGATCATGGGCAGTGCGCTGATTTTCGTACTCGAACGCCTCGGAGTCTCGGCCACCGTGCTCTGGACCGCGTTGTCCGGGTTTGTTGCGGTCGCGGCAGTGGCGTTCTTCGCCATGTGGAGCGTGCTGTCCAACCTGCTGTGCGCGATCCTGATCTTCACCGTCGGCCCGTTCCGCATCGGTGACGTCGTCGAGTTGGTGGACACCACCGACAAGCCCGGCGTCAAAGGCCGGGTGGTGGCGATCAATCTGCTTTACACCACGTTGATTGAAGCGGAAGAACTGGGTACCGGCAGCGCCATGGTGCAAGTGCCCAACAGCCTGTTCTTCCAGCGTTCGGTTCGGCGCTGGCGCGGGAGTGATGTGTTTCCGTTGAGCGGGATCGAAAAGTAAACCTTCTGTTGCCGGACACACCGCTATCGCGAGCAGGCTCCTCCCATAGGGGAACGTATTTCAACTGTGGGCGTGAGCCGGCTCGCGATGGGGCCAAAAGTCATAAAACGTTGGTCGGCAGTCGCTCTATCCTTCAAAAAATCGGTAGTCATCAGCCCAAAGCCGCATTAGCTTAGACGTCTGTCACAAGTCTGAGTCGAGGTGTGCAATGGAGCTTCAAACATGGCTGGCGTTTTTTGCCGCCTGTTGGGTGATCAGTCTGTCTCCCGGTGCCGGCGCCATTGCGTCGATGTCCAGCGGTCTGCAATACGGTTTCTGGCGCGGTTACTGGAACGCCCTGGGCCTGCAATTGGGCCTGGCGGTACAGATCGCGATTGTCGGCGCCGGTGTGGGCGCGATTCTCACGGCATCAGCCACCGCTTTCTATGCGATCAAATGGTTCGGTGTGGCCTACCTCGTTTATCTCGCGGTCAAGCAATGGCGCGCGCTGCCCAGCGACATGAGCGACGACGCGGCCGTGCGTCAGATCGGCAAGCCGCTGGCTTTGGTGTTCCGTGGGTTCCTGGTCAATATCAGCAATCCCAAGGCTCTGGTGTTCATGCTGGCGGTGTTGCCGCAGTTCATTGATCCTCACGCACCGCTGCTCGCTCAGTACCTGATCATTGGTGTGACCATGGTCTGCGTCGACCTGATCGTCATGGCCGGGTACACCGGGTTGGCGTCGAAGGTGCTGCGCCTGTTGCGCACGCCCAAGCAGCAAAAACGCATGAACCGGACCTTTGCCGGGCTGTTCATCGGTGCGGCGGCGTTTATGGCGACATTGCGCAAAGCTGCGGTTTAAAGCACCAAAGAACACAAAAGGCGACCTCCGAGGTCGCCTTTTTCATGTCCGGAGCCCCTGCAGAAACGCCGGTACTTGCTAACAAAGCTTGAGTGAAAGTCATTGGAAGTGAACAATGTGTTACTTCGTATTTCCAATTGAGATTCATTCATGACTGCCCCGTCCCGTTTCCTGGCCTGGCTGGTGTTGCCGCTGTTTGCCTTGTGCAGTTTCAATCTGCTGGCGGACACCGTGGAAGGCGCGCCGCAAGCTCTGCATTTGCTCGATTACATCGGCGCGGATTACCCGCAGACGGTGCAAGCGGGCAAGGTCATCGACGAGTCCGAATACCGCGAGCAGCTGGAATTCATCAAGGTGCTGCAAGGCTTGATCGCGGCGATGCCGGCCAAGCCGGAAAAAGTCGGGCTGGAGCAGGGCGTCAGCACGCTGCGCAGCGCCATCGCTGCCCGTCAGGACGGCGCGGATGTGGCCCGGCAGGCTCGGCAACTCGGCGCGAAACTGGCCGTGGCCTATGAAGTCAGTCAGGCGCCGATCATTACCCCGGATCCGACCCGTGGTGCACCGCTTTACGCCCAGCATTGCTCGGTCTGCCACGGCGATACGGGGGCCGGTGACGGCCCGGCGGGTGTCGGTCTGACGCCGCCGCCAGCCAATCTGCGTGACACGGCGCGCCTGGATCACCTGAGTCTGTACGCGATCTACACCACAGTGGGCCTGGGCGTCGAAGGCACGGACATGCCGGCCTTCGCCGATCAACTGGACGATCGCCAGCGTTGGGACCTGGCAACCTACATCGCCGGTTTCAGCGCCGATCCGGCCGCCGCCACATCCGAAAAGACCTACAACATCGCCGACCTCGCTCGTCAGACGCCAGCCGAAGTGCAGGCCGCCGATGGCCCGCAAGCCGCCGCGACGTTCCGTGCGCAGCGGGCGCAACCGCCGCAGGTCAAGCGTGGCCCGGCGCAGTTGCTCGACTACACCGCCGCCACCCTGGACAAGAGCCTCGCGGCCTACCGTGCCGGTGATCATGATCAAGCCTATGACTTGTCGGTAGCGGCGTATCTGGAAGGCTTCGAACTGGTCGAGAGCTCGCTGGACAACGTCGACGCCAACGTGCGCAAGGACACCGAAAAGTCCCTGATGGCGTACCGTCAATCGTTGCAGGACGGTTTGCCGGTGGCCCAGGCCCAGCAGCGTCTGGACGCGGCCAAGGCCAAGTTGAAGGAGTCCGCCGGGCTGCTGGGCAGCGACGGCTTGAGCTGGTCCTTGAGCTACATCTCCGGTTTGCTGATTTTGCTGCGTGAAGGCCTCGAAGCGATTCTGGTGCTGGCGGCGATCCTGGCGTTCCTGCGCAATACCGGCCAGCAATCGGCGGTGCGCAGCGTCAACGTCGGTTGGGGCCTGGCGTTGTTGGCGGGTCTGGCGACCTGGGCACTGGCGGCCTATGTGATTGATGTCAGCGGTTCGCAGCGTGAATTGCTGGAAGGTGCGACAGCGTTGTTTGCCGCCGTCATGGTGCTCTGGCTGGGCGTGTGGATGCACGACCGTCGTCACGCGGCAGCCTGGCAGGACTACATCAAGAGCAGCCTGGTGGGCGGCGGCGGACGCTTCGGCTTTGCGACGCTGGCGTTTTTCTCGGTGTATCGCGAGCTGTTTGAAGTGATTCTGTTCTACGAAACCCTGTGGCTGCAGGCGGGGCCTGCGGGGCATAACGCAGTGTTGGCCGGTGGTGCAACGGCGCTGGTGTTGCTGGTCGGGCTGGCGTGGGTGATCCTGCGTGGCTCGCAGAAACTGCCGCTGTCGTTGTTCTTCAGCATCAACGCCGGTTTGCTCTGCGCGCTGTCGGTGGTGTTCGCCGGGCATGGCGTGAAGGCGTTGCAGGAAGCCGGAATCTTCGGCACCCGGCCGGTGCCGTTCTTTGACTTCGACTGGCTGGGGATCCACGCGGATGCGTATTCGCTGAGTGCCCAGTGCTTGGCGATCGTTGCGATTGTGGTGCTGTATGGCCGTAGCTGGATGGCGGAGAAGCGGCGGGTGCAGGTTTCTTAAGAGCATTCGCTGCGCTCATATTCGCGGGCAAGCCTCGCTCCTACAGGTTGTACGCGGCCCCAAATAACGCGCGAATCCTGTAGGAGCGAGGCTTGCCCGCGAAGCTTTTAACGGAGGGAAACACAATGCGCGTATGGATCGATGCCGACGCCTGCCCACGGGCGGCGAAGGATCTGGTGGTGAAGTTCGCTCTCAAGCGCCAGTTCGAAGTGGTGCTGGTGGCGGGGCAGCCACAGATCAAACCTGGCCTGGCTCTGGTGAAGCTGATCGTGGTGCCCAGCGGCCCGGATGCCGCCGATGACTATCTGGTGGAACACGCGGTGCCAGGAGAGCTGGTGATTTGCAGCGATGTGCCGCTGGCCGATCGGCTGGTGAAAAACGGCGTTTCAGCGCTGGACCCACGGGGCAAGGAATTCGATGCGCAGAACATGGGCGATCGGTTGGCAGTGCGTAACCTGTTCACCGATCTGCGTGAACAAGGCCAGATGAGCGGCGGGCCGGCGCCATTTGGTGAGCGCGAGAAGCAGGCGTTCGCCAATGCGCTTGACCGGATACTCACTCGGCTGACCCGTAAAGCCTGAGCCTTACTCAAATCAAAGGTGGGCGCGAGCAGGCTCACTCCCACAATTTGACCGCGTTAAGCGTCGTTTTCGTGGGTCAGTTCGAGGACACGGTCGACCAGTTTGTTGATCCCCGAGGCGGCTTCGCTGATGCTCTGGGCCAGCATATAAGCCGGGGTGCAGACGAGTTTGCGCGCCTTGTCTTCGACGATGTCGCTCACTGCGCAATCCTGGTGAGTGGCGCCCATCTTGTTCATGGCGGCGGCGGTATCGGCGTCGCTGCCAATGGTACAGGTCACGCCCGGCCCATAGATTTTCGCCGCCAGCGCCGGCGAAATGCACATCAACCCCACCGGTTTGCCCGCTTCGGCAAACGCTTCGGTCAACGCCAGGACGTCCGGTTGGACGGTGCAACCGGCGCCTTCGATGGCGAAGTTCGACAGGTTCTTGGCCGCGCCAAACCCGCCCGGCACGATCAGCGCGTCGAAGTCTTCTACGCTCGCCTCACGAATGTCCTTGATGTTGCCCCGGGCGATCCGCGCCGATTCCACCAGCACGTTGCGTGACTCGGGCATTTCGTCGCCGGTCAGGTGATTGATCACATGCAATTGCGAGATATTGGGGGCAAAGCACTGCACCTCGGCGCCACGCTGGTCCAGGCGCAGCAAGGTAATCACGCTTTCGTGGATCTCGGCGCCGTCGTACACGCCACAGCCGGAAAGGATCACTGCAATTTTTTTGCTCATGGGTTTTTCTCCAGATTCATGGCGTTAAATGTCCACTAATTTGTCACTCGTTGCCATAGGGTTAATTCGCGGCTACACCTAGCATCTGTCCTCAAGATTCCGATCAGGGCGCGTCAATGGACTTCATTCTGTATGCGGTGCCGTTTTTCTTTGTGCTGATTGCCGTCGAGCTGCTGGCGGACCGTTGGCGCGGGTTGAGCAATTATCGGCTGGCGGACGCGATCAACAGCATCAGCACCGGGGTGTTGTCGACCACTACCGGCCTGTTGACCAAAGGCGTCGGCCTGGTGACCTATGCGTTTGCCCTCCAGCACCTGGCGCTGTTCGAACTGTCGGCCGACAGCGTTTGGGTCTGGGTGTTTGCCTTTGTCCTCTATGACTTCTGCTACTACTGGCTGCACCGTATGGGCCATGAGCGCAACATCCTCTGGGCCGCGCACTCGGTGCATCACCAGAGTGAGGACTACAACCTCTCCACGGCCCTGCGCCAGACCAGTACCGGCTTTCTGCTGAGCTGGATTTTCTACCTGCCGATGGCGGTGCTCGGCGTGCCGTTGCTGGTGTTCATCAGCGTTGCCGCGCTCAACTTGCTCTATCAGTTCTGGGTGCATACCAAACACATTCCCAAGCTCGGCTGGTTCGAGTGGTTCTTTGTCACGCCGTCCAATCATCGGGCTCACCATGCACAGAACGCTCTCTACATGGATCGCAACTACGGCGGGGTGTTCATTATTTGGGACCGTCTATTCGGCTCGTTCCAGGAAGAGGACGACAACGAGCCGGTGATTTTCGGCGTGACCACGCCGTTGGCAAGCTGGAATCCGTTGTGGGCGAACGTGCAGTTTTACGCACAGCTTTGGGATGACGCGCGACGGGCTGAAAGCACATGGGACAAGCTGCGGATCTGGTTCATGCGCACCGGCTGGCGGCCGGCGGATGTGGCGGCCAAGTACCCGATGAACAAACCGGACCTGAGTCAGTTCCGCAAATTCGAGGTGCCGCTGGACGGGCGTCAGCAGGTGTATGTGGCGTTGCAGTTCTGCGTTTACATCGCGCTGGGCAGCTATTTGATGAACCTTGAGCCACGTTTGCCGACTGCCGCGCTGGTGTTGGGCTGGGGCGCAGTGGCGTTCGGCTTGTTTACGTTGGGCATGGCCCTGGAGAATCGCCCGCAGGCGTTGAAACTGGAGCTGCTGCGCTTGGCATCGAATGTGCCGCTGGTGTGGCTGGCGCCCGTGGTCGGGCTGTGGCCTGCCAGCGCAGTGGGCTGGATCGGCCTGTTCAGCTACAGCCTGCTCAGCGGCATCGGTCTCTACTGTTGCAGGGACCGCTTCACTCGGTTGGCGTCTTAGTCTCGGCGGCCTTGGCCAGCTCGGCTTGCTCGTCGGCGTAGATCTTCTTCGCCAGACGGGCATTCTTGAAACGCCGGCGCAGCCACAAGCCCAGGCCCAGTACCAGCAGGGCACCAAGCACCCACAGCTCGTACTTCTTGACGCTGCCCAGCATGCCCTCAAGCACCGCGCCGAAGTGATACGCCGCTGCGGCCAGTGCGGTCGCCCAGATCGCAGCACCAATCCCGTTGAGCAGCAGATAACGCCCCGGCGGATATCCCGACAGGCCGATCGCCACCGGCATGACCGTGCGCAATCCATAGACGAAGCGGAAACTCAGCACCCAGATGTCCGGGTGTTTGCGGATATGTTCCAGCGCCCGGTCACCCATCAGTTGCCAGCGTGGTTTGCGCGCCAGCAATTTGCGACCGTGTTTTCGCCCGAGGAAATACCACAGCTGATCGCCGGCATAACTGCCACAGAACGCCACGATCGTGACGATCTTGATGTCCATGTATCCGCGGAACGCGAGGAAGCCTGCGAGCACCAGAATGGTTTCGCCTTCGAAGAACGTGCCGAGAAAGAGGGCGAAGTAGCCGAATTCCTGAAGAAATTGTTGGAGCATTGTCTGGATGCTGGCGAAATGAACGCGCAGCCTAACCCTTCGTGAACATTCATGAAAGTGTCCAAATGTGTCTCGACGTGAACATTTCCTACAAGGACAATGGAATGCGACTACCTGCCGCAGGGGTGCACATAACTGTAATACCACGGTCATAATGGCCGCTTATAACTGTCACGCTCGCACGCCAGCGGGCTCAGGAGTCTGCCGTGAGCTTTACCCCCGCCAACCGTTTGTTTCCTGCAACCCGCCTGCGTCGCAATCGCCGTGATGATTTTTCGCGTCGACTGGTCCGTGAAAACGTTCTGACCGTCGACGATCTGATCCTGCCGGTGTTCGTGCTGGACGGTGAAAACCGTCGCGAAGCAGTCGCGTCGATGCCGGGGGTTGAGCGTCTGACCATCGATCTGTTGCTCGAAGAAGCGGCCAAGTGGGTCGAACTGGGGATTCCGGCAGTGGCGTTGTTCCCGGTCACGCCCCCGGAGCTCAAGTCCCTGGACGCCGCTGAAGCCTGGAACCCGAACGGCATCGCCCAACGCGCCACCCGCGCCTTGCGTGCGCAGTTCCCGGAACTGGGTGTGATCACTGACGTCGCTCTGGACCCGTTCACCACCCACGGCCAGGACGGCATTCTCGACGAAGAGGGCTATGTGCAGAACGACATTACCGTCGATGCCCTGGTCAAGCAGGCGCTATCCCACGCCGAGGCCGGCGCACAGGTAGTGGCCCCGTCGGACATGATGGACGGTCGCATCCAGGCCATTCGCGAAGCGCTGGAGCTGGCCGATCACGTCAACGTGCGGATCATGGCTTACTCTGCCAAGTACGCGAGCGCCTATTACGGCCCGTTCCGCGATGCGGTAGGTTCGGCGCTGAACCTGGGCAAGGCCAACAAGGCCTCCTATCAGATGGACCCGGCCAACAGCAACGAAGCCCTGCACGAAGTGGCGGCGGACTTGTCAGAAGGCGCGGACATGGTCATGGTCAAGCCAGGCATGCCGTATCTGGACATCCTTTACCGGGTCAAAGAAGAATTTAAAGTGCCGACATTTGTTTATCAGGTCAGCGGTGAATACGCCATGCACATGGCGGCCATCCAGAATGGCTGGTTGAGCGAAGGGGTTATCCTCGAATCCCTGACCGCTTTCAAACGTGCAGGAGCTGATGGCATCCTGACTTACTTTGCCGTGCGCGCCGCTCAATTGTTACGAGAGCAGAAATAGCCCTCCCAGGAACATTCCATGAATACCGAAGGACTCACTGAAGTTGCCGTAAAAGAAGCTCAACCCGTGGTCGAGCAAATCGCCGAGACGCCGCCGGAGCTGGAACCCGCTCCACCCGCGGCGGTGACCGAAACCGCAACAGCGGCGCCAGCGATTGCGATTCCCGGTCTGGATGACAGCAGCCTGTATATCCATCGCGAGCTCTCGCAACTGCAGTTCAACATCCGCGTGCTGGAACAGGCGCTGGATGAGTCCTACCCGTTGCTTGAGCGGCTGAAGTTCCTGCTGATCTTCTCCAGCAACCTGGACGAGTTCTTCGAGATTCGCGTGGCTGGCCTGAAGAAGCAGATCACCTTCGCCCGTGAGCAGGCCGGTGCCGATGGTCTGCAACCGCATCAGGCCCTGGCCCGCATCAGCGAGCTGGTACACGGTCACGTCGACCGTCAGTACGCGATCCTCAATGACATTTTGTTGCCGGAACTGGAAAAACATCAGGTCCGCTTCATCCGTCGGCGTCACTGGACCACCAAGATCAAGACCTGGGTGCGCCGCTATTTCCGCGACGAGATCGCACCGATCATCACCCCGATCGGCCTCGACCCGACGCACCCGTTCCCGTTGCTGGTGAACAAGAGCCTGAACTTCATCGTCGAGCTCGAAGGCATCGACGCCTTCGGTCGCGATTCCGGTCTGGCGATCATCCCCGCGCCACGCTTGCTGCCGCGCGTGATCAAGTTGCCGGAAGAAGTGGGCGGCTCGGGCGACAACTATGTGTTCCTGTCGTCGATGATCCACGCGCACGCCGATGACCTGTTCCAGGGCATGAAGGTCAAGGGCTGCTACCAGTTCCGCCTGACCCGAAACGCTGACCTCGCGGTCGATACCGAAGACGTGGAAGACCTGGCCCGCGCCCTGCGCGGCGAGCTGTTCTCCCGTCGCTACGGTGACGCGGTGCGCCTGGAAGTGGCCGACACGTGCCCGAAACACCTGTCCGACTACTTGCTCAAGCAGTTCAACCTGCACGAGACCGAGCTGTATCAGGTCAACGGTCCGGTCAACCTGACCCGCCTGTTCAGCATCACCGGCCTGGACAGTCAGCGAGCGCTGCAATACACGCCGTTCACCCCGCAGATCCCGAAACTGCTGCAGAACAGCGAGAACATCTTCAGCGTGATCAGCAAGCAGGACATCCTGCTGCTGCACCCGTTCGAGTCCTTCACTCCCGTGGTCGACCTGCTGCGCCAGGCCGCGAAGGACCCGCATGTATTGGCGGTCCGCCAGACTCTGTACCGCTCCGGCGCCAACTCGGAAATTGTCGATGCGCTGGTGGATGCCGCGCGTAACGGCAAGGAAGTCACCGCGGTAATCGAGTTGCGTGCGCGCTTCGACGAAGAGTCCAACCTGCAACTGGCCAGCCGTCTGCAAGCGGCCGGTGCGGTGGTGATTTACGGCGTGGTGGGCTTCAAGACCCACGCCAAGATGATGCTGATTCTGCGTCGCGAAGCCGGTGAGATCGTGCGTTACGCCCACTTGGGTACCGGCAACTACCACGCGGCCAACGCCCGCCTGTACACCGACTACAGCTTGCTGACCTCGGACGACGCCTTGTGCGAAGACGTTGGCAAACTGTTCAGCCAGCTTATCGGCATGGGGAAAACCCTGCGCATGAAGAAGCTGCTGCACGCGCCATTCACGTTGAAGAAGGGCATGCTCGACATGATTGCCCGGGAAACCCAGTTCGCCCTCGATGGCAAACCGGCGCACATCATCGCCAAATTCAACTCGCTGACCGATCCGAAGATCATCCGCGCGCTGTACAAGGCCAGTCAGTCCGGGGTGCGTATCGATCTGGTGGTGCGCGGCATGTGCTGCCTGCGTCCGGGTATCGCCGGGGTGTCGCACAACATCCATGTGCGCTCGATCATCGGGCGTTTCCTGGAGCACACCCGGGTGTTCTACTTCCTCAATGGCGGTGAAGAGCAGATGTTCCTGTCCAGCGCCGACTGGATGGAGCGCAACCTCGACAAGCGCGTAGAGACTTGCTTCCCGGTCGAGGGCAAGAAGCTGATCATGAGGGTCAAGAAAGAGCTGGAGCTTTATCTGACCGACAACACCCACAGCTGGAGCCTGCAGGCGGACGGTCGCTACATCCGCAACACGCCGACCGGCAACCAGAACCCGCGCAGCGCGCAGGCGACCTTGCTGGAGCGGCTGGGCAGCCCGATTCTCGCCGTTCGCTGACGCAGATTCGGTTGGGCAAAAAAAGGGCGATCCACATGGATCGCCCTTTTTGGTTTCAGCTTCCTACCTGTGGCGAGGGAGCTTGCTCCCGCTGGACTGCGTAGCAGTCCCCTTCTTTTCAGGGATAGACGGGGGCGCTTCGCACCCCAGCGGGAGCAAGCTCCCTCGCCACAGGGAATGTGTTCGCTGCAGTTTTTAGCGCACGTTCAGCGTGAAGCTGACTCGGGTGAGCCATTCCGCTTCGAGAGCGAAGTCGGCCTGGGTCAGTTGGTTTTCGTCCAGCCAGTTTTCAGGGAACAACACATCGAGGCTGTCGCGTTTGGCGTGCAACACCACCTGAGGCATTTCCTGGGTGCCGCGGATGTGATGGAACAGGATCGCAAAGCGCAGCAGCACGCACAGGCGAATCAGCTTGATCCCGTCCTCGCCGAAATCGGCAAACCGGTCCCGGGGAATGTTGCGTCGGTGACCGCGCACCAACAACGCGAGCATCAGTTGGTCTTCACGGGAGAACCCGGCCAGGTCCGAGTGCTCGATCAGGTAGGCGCCGTGCTTGTGGTATTGATAATGAGCGATGTCCAGGCCCACTTCATGGACCTTGGCCGCCCAGCCGAGCAGTTCGCGCCAGACGCCGTCATCCAGTTCCCAATCCTTGGCCACCTGATCGAAGGCATGCAGGGCTTTGCGCTCGACCCGCGCCGCTTGTTCCAGATCGACGTGATAACGCTCCATCAACGAGCTGAGCGTGCGCTCACGGACGTCTTCATGGTGATGACGGCCCAGTAGGTCATAGAGCACGCCTTCGCGCAGGGCGCCTTCACAGTGATCCATGCGCTGCAGTTCTAGGGCGTCGAAGATCGCTTCGAGAATCGCCAGGCCGGCGGGGAAAATCGCGCGGCGGTCAGGCTTGATGCCTTCGAAGTCGATTTTCTCGACATCGCCCAGCTTCATCAGTTTGCGCTTGAGCCAGGCCAGGCCTTCGGCGTTGACCTCGCCCGTGCCATGACCGCCCGCCTTCAGCGCCAGGCCAATGGCGCGGATGGTGCCCGAGGAGCCGATGGCTTCATCCCAGGTCAGGCGATGCAGCGCGTGTTCGATGCTCATGATCTCCAGCCGTGCTGCGGTGTACGCCTGGGCGTAGCGGGCCGGGGTGATCTTGCCATCCTTGAAATAACGCTGGGTATAACTGACGCAGCCCATCTGCAGGCTTTCGCGCAGCAGCGGTTCGAAGCGCTGGCCGATAATGAATTCGGTACTGCCGCCGCCAATGTCGGCCACCAGGCGTTTGCCCGGGGTGTCGGCGAGGGTGTGGGACACGCCGAGGTAGATCAGGCGCGCTTCTTCACGGCCGGAGATGACTTCCACCGAGTGGCCGAGGATTTCTTCGGCGCGGCGGATGAATTCACCGCGGTTGCGGGCTTCACGCAGGGCGTTGGTGCCGACGATCCGCACGGCACCGGGCGGCATACCGTTGATCAGTTGGGCAAAACGCTTCAGGCAATCGAGCCCGCGCTGCATGGATTCTTCGTTGAGCTGACGCTCTTCGTCGATGCCGGCGGCCAGCTGAACTTTCTCCCCGAGGCGCTCGAGAATACGGATTTCGCCGTTCTGGGCCTTGGCCACGACCATGTGAAAGCTGTTGGAGCCCAGGTCGATTGCGGCGATCAGGGACAGATTCTTGGCTTGGGATTGCGGCATGGTCATGGGGTCTCGGTCGATAACCTCGACATCCTGCCACGATCAAACGCTGCCGCCAACGCGCAGCGTTCAAAGCCTTGATCCAGAGCACGGACGGCATGAGTTCCTGTGGCGAGGGAGCTTGCTCCCGCTCGACTGCGCAGCAGTCGCAAAACCTGCACATGCGATCCAGTGAAAACGAGGTGATAATTTTTAGGGCCGCTGCGCAGCCCAGCGGGAGCAAGCTCCCTCGCCACAAAAGGGTTAGCCTGCTGCTTCAACTGTGCCGATGAAGTTCGCCAGCTCCGCCGTCTGCGGGTTCGCAAACAGAATCTTCGGATCCCCCACCTCATGCACCTTGCCCTGATGCATGAACACCAACTTATCCCCAACCTCCCGGGCAAAGCGCATTTCATGGGTGACCATGATCAGTGTCATGCCTTCCTTGGCCAGTTGCCGGACCACGCTCAGCACTTCATTGACCAATTCCGGGTCCAGCGCTGACGTGATTTCGTCGCACAGCAAGACTTTGGGAGACATTGCCAACGCCCGGGCAATCGCTACGCGCTGCTGCTGCCCGCCCGACAGCCGGTCCGGGAAGGCATCAAACTTCTCGCCCAGCCCGACCCGCTCCAGCATCTCCCGCGCCAGCTCGACCGCTTTGGCCTTCGGCACTTTTTGCACCACTTGCGGCGCGAGCATCACGTTCTCGCCCACGGTCAGGTGCGGGAACAGGTTGAACTGCTGGAACACCATCCCGACTTTCTGCCGCAAGGTGCGCAAATCGGCGCGAGCGGCATCGAGGTATTCGCCGTCGACCTCAATTACGCCGTCGTTGATCGACTCCAGGCCGTTGAGGGTGCGCAGCAAGGTGGATTTGCCCGAGCCGCTGCGGCCGATGATCGCCACCACCTGGCCTTCCTCGACGCTCAGGTCGATGCCTTTGAGCACATGGTGGTCGCCGTAATATTTATGCAGGGCGGAAATTCTAAGCAGAGGCATGCAGTCTCCTTTCCAGGTAGCGCGCACTGAGGGACAAGGGGTAGCAAAGCAGGAAGTAGCCGAGGGCGACGAGGCCGTAGACCATGAAGGGTTCGAATGTCGCGTTGGCGAGCATGCCGCCGGTCTTGGTCAGTTCGGTGAAACCGATGATCGAGGTCACGGCGGTGCCTTTGACCACTTGCACCGAGAAGCCCACGGTGGGTGCCACGGCGATCCGCAGCGCTTGCGGCAGAATCACGTAGCGCAGTTGCTCCAGCGGGTTGAGCGCCAGGCTTGACGAGGCTTCCCACTGACCATTGGGAATCGAATCGACGCAGCCGCGCCAGATCTCCGCCAGATAGGCGCTGGTAAACAGCGTCAGGGCCAGCGCCGCCGCCATCCACGGCGAAATCTCCACACCGGCCAGCGCCACGCCGAAAAACACCAGAAACAGCTGCATCAACAGCGGCGTACCCTGGAACAGCTCGATGTAAGTGCGGGCAATGTTACGCGGCAGAGGCTTTTTCGAGATGCGCATGACCATGATCAGCAAGCCGATCAGCCCGCCGCCGATAAACGCCACCAGCGATAACGCCAGGGTCCACTGCAGGCCGGTGAGCAGGTTGCGCACGACGTCCCAGAAGGTGAAATCGCTCATTGGCTGCTCCTTGATATGTAGCGACGGCCGATCCAGTTCAGCAGTTGGCGGATCAGCAGCGCCATGCACAGGTACAGCAGCGTGGTCAGGGCATAGGTTTCAAAGGCGCGGAAGTTGCGCGACTGAATGAAGTTGGCGGCAAAGCTCAATTCTTCGGTGGCGATTTGCGAACAGACCGCCGAGCCGAGCATGACGATGATGATCTGGCTGCTCAGGGCCGGCCAGACCTTGCCCAGCGCTGGCAGCAGCACCACGTGGCGGAACGCTTCGAATCGACTCATCGCCAAGGCCGCTGCGGCTTCCAGCTGTCCTCGGGGGATCGCCTGGATACCGGCGCGAATGATTTCGGTCGAGTAGGCACCGAGGTTGATCACCATCGCCAGCACCGCCGCCTGCCATTCGGAAATCTGTACTCCCAGCGACGGCAAGCCGAAGAAAATGAAAAACAGCTGCACCAGAAACGGCGTATTGCGAATCAACTCGACGTAGACCCCGAAGATCGCCGAGAACGGGCGAATGTTCCACGCCCGCACCAGCGCCCCGACGATGCCCAGCCCCACACCCAGCACCGCGCCGATGGCCGTCAGTTCAAGGGTGAACAAGGCACCGCGCAGTAGCAGATCGGTGTTTTGCACCACCGGCAGAAAGTCGAACTGATAGGCCATATCAAATCTCCCGAGCGACGATCAGAGGTCGGCCGGCAATGGCTCTTTCAGCCAGGTCTGGGAGTTTTTCTCCAGTGCGCCGTCGGTTTTGGCGGTGGCGAGGATCTGATTGACCTTGCTCAACAGCGCCGGCTCGTTCTTGTTCACGCCGACATAGACCGGCGAGTCCTTGAGCTTCACTTTCAACGCTGGAATGCGTTTAGAGTTCTTCTCGCTGATCGCGACCATCACCACGTTGCCGCTGGCGATGAGGTCGACTTGCCCGGCGATGTAGGCGGCAATGGTCGAGTTGTTGTCTTCGAAGCGTTTGATGGTCACACCTTCGGGAGCGACTTTGGTCAGCTCGATGTCTTCGATGGCGCCCCGGGTGACGCTGACGGTTTTACCCTTGAGGTCGTCCAGGCCTTTGATGTCGGCATCCGGCGGACCGAACACGGCGAGGTAGAACGGCGCATAGGCGCTGGAGAAGTCGATGACTTTCTCGCGCTCGGGGTTCTTGCCCAGGCTGGAGATCACCAGGTCGACCTTGCCGGTGGTCAGGAACGGAATGCGGTTGGTGCTGTTGACCGGGGTCAGTTCAAGTTTGACCTTGAGTTGCTCGGCCAGCAGTTTGGCGGTGTCGATGTCGAGGCCGCGGGGTTTCATGTCCGGGCCGACCGAGCCGAACGGCGGAAAGTCCTGAGGCACGGCGACCTTGAGGACGCCGCGTTTGACTACATCCTCCAGGCCGTCGGCGTGAGCGGGTGCCTGGCTCAACATCAGGCTGGCAAACAGGGCAGTGAGAAGGGCGCTGTAACGCAGGGTCATGGCGAATCTCCGAATCGACGAGGAATGAATTCTGCGGATCGACAGAGCACGGGCCATGCCAAGAAGCGGATTTGGGGGCCGCAGGCCACGGTTTTACTGGATTCTTTCGGTCTTACTGGTCTGAACAGTGGATGGGCATTTCGCACCCTCATGGCGCATCCGTGAAACGTGCCGAACCCCCATGGGGCACGACTTGCCGAGGGCTGCGAATAGCTTTACAACTAGCCGCTCATTGTCCTGGTTCGTCTGAAAAAACCATGAATTCGATTTCCAGAGCCGTACCTGAAGTGGCGCTGCAAGCCATCCGTAAACTGATCACCGAACAGGGTTTCGCGCCGGGCGATGCCTTGCCTTCGCAGCGAGATCTGGCGGTGCAATTGGGGGTGAGTCGGGCGTCCCTGCGTGAGGCGCTGTCGTCGTTGAGTGCGTTGGGCGTGATCAGCATCCAGCCGGGCAAGGGCGTATTCGTGCAGTCGCCGGTGGATTTGCCGCGCGGCGATGCGGCACTGAGCTGGCCCTTCGCAGCCCAGGCATCGCCGTTGGATATTTTCCAGTTGCGTTATGCCCTGGAAGGTTTTGCCGCCGGTTTGGCCGCGGTGACTCTGAGCACTCACGAGCTCGATACGCTGGAAGACAACGTGGCCGCCATGCGCAACGAATTGAAGGCAGGTGACTTCGAGGCGGCGGCACGACTGGATTTCGATTTTCACCGACGCATCCTGCTGGCCAGCGGTAATCAGGCAATGCTGAGCATCCTCACGGCCAGCGCCGACATCTTTCTGGAGAGCCAGAAGCTACCGTTCATCCGGGCCGAACGCGCCATGGAAACCTGGCAGGAACACCGCAAAATCCTCCGTGCGCTAGCCCGGCGTTCGTCCGGCGCGGCGCAGAAAGCCATGCAGGAACATGTACGCAATGCAGCCCTGCGTACCGGAATTGCCTTCGTCGCTCCCGCCACCCCGTGACTTGAGCTATACCCAAAGTCATGCGCCACCATAGCGAGACTCAATCAACTGCACCTTCCTGAACGAGGGAAGGGCGGCTATGATGGGCCACGTTTTTTTGCTTACAACCTGGAGACTTCCATGAGCAGCGATCTTATCAAACACGTCACCGACGCTAGCTTCGACGTCGACGTCCTCAAGGCCGAAGGCGCTGTACTGGTCGACTACTGGGCTGAATGGTGCGGCCCTTGCAAAATGATCGCTCCTGTCCTGGACGAAATTGCTGAAACCTACAAAGGCAAACTGACCGTTGCCAAGCTGAACATCGACGAGAACCAGGAAACCCCGGCCAAGCATGGCGTGCGTGGTATCCCGACTCTGATGCTGTTCAAGAACGGCAACGTTGAAGCGACCAAGGTCGGCGCACTGTCGAAGTCGCAACTGGCGGCCTTCCTCGACGCCAACATTTAAGCGTTGTTATAAAGCGTCAGGAAAAGGCCCCGCATATTGCGGGGCCTTTTCGTTATTGAGGGCTAGACGCTCCGAAACTCAGGTGGTACATTCGGCCCCGCACTGGTTTCTCCATTGCCCCCTGCTAGCCGTCGCCGACGCACTCCTTTTCGAATAAGTACGCGATCCTGTCGCCTTCTCTGCGGCGCGGCCTCATTAAGCCAAAAGCTTAATTTCCCCCCCTCCATAAATGATTACGTCATTCCTATATGAATCTGACTGAACTCAAGCAAAAGCCGATTACCGAACTGCTCGAATTGGCCGAACAGATGGGCATAGAAAATATGGCCCGTTCGCGCAAGCAGGACGTGATTTTCTCCCTGCTCAAAAAGCACGCGAAAAGCGGCGAGGAAATCTCCGGTGATGGCGTGCTGGAGATTCTCCAGGACGGCTTCGGCTTCCTGCGCTCCGCTGACGCTTCCTATCTCGCCGGCCCAGACGATATCTACGTCTCGCCGAGCCAGATCCGTCGCTTCAACTTGCGCACCGGTGACACCATCGTTGGCAAGATCCGCCCTCCGAAGGAAGGCGAGCGTTATTTCGCGCTGCTCAAGGTCGACACGATCAACTACGATCGTCCCGAGAACGCGAAAAACAAGATTCTCTTCGAGAACCTGACCCCGCTGTTCCCGACCGTGCGCATGAAGATGGAAGCCGGCAACGGTTCCACCGAAGACTTGACCGGTCGTGTCATCGACCTGTGCGCCCCGATCGGCAAAGGCCAGCGCGGTCTGATCGTTGCACCGCCGAAAGCCGGTAAAACGATCATGCTGCAGAACATCGCCGCCAACATCGCCCGTAACAACCCTGAAGTTCACCTGATCGTATTGCTGATCGATGAACGTCCGGAAGAAGTGACCGAAATGCAGCGCACCGTGCGCGGCGAAGTGGTTGCCTCGACGTTCGATGAGCCGCCAACCCGCCACGTGCAGGTTGCAGAAATGGTGATCGAGAAGGCCAAGCGCCTGGTCGAACACAAGAAAGACGTGGTGATCCTGCTCGATTCCATCACCCGTCTGGCTCGTGCCTACAACACCGTGATCCCGAGCTCCGGCAAAGTACTCACCGGTGGTGTCGATGCCCACGCACTGGAGAAACCGAAACGTTTCTTCGGCGCCGCGCGGAACATCGAGGAAGGCGGTTCGCTGACCATCATCGCCACCGCGCTGGTTGAAACCGGCTCGAAGATGGACGAAGTGATCTACGAAGAATTCAAAGGCACCGGCAACATGGAACTGCCTCTGGACCGTCGTATCGCTGAAAAACGCGTCTTCCCGGCCATCAATATCAACCGTTCCGGCACCCGCCGCGAAGAGTTGCTGACGGCCGACGACGAGTTGCAGCGCATGTGGATTCTGCGCAAGCTGCTGCACCCGATGGACGAAATTGCGGCCATCGAGTTCCTGGTCGACAAGCTGAAAACGACCAAGACCAACGACGAGTTCTTCTTGTCGATGAAGCGTAAGTAAGGCGGTTTTTACATCCGCTTAAAATGGCGTCCTTCGGGGCGCCATTTTTTTTGCCAGAAAAATGGGAGGTTTGTGATTAACTCCGGTCAGTTAGAAAACAAAAAAACGATCGTAAAAACAATCAACTGACTGGCCTTACTGTTTATGAGCACGCTTGCTTATCGAAGGGATATCGACGGTTTACGCGCAATCGCCGTGATTGCCGTGGTGCTGTTCCATTTTGGCGTTCCAGGGTTTACCGGCGGGTTCGTCGGCGTCGACATCTTCTTTGTGATTTCCGGCTACCTGATCACCTCGATCATCTGGAACCAGCGTCAGGCTGGGCGTTTCAGCTTTGTCGACTTCTGGGCCCGCCGTGCCCGGCGAATCCTCCCCGCGCTGTTTGCCATGATCATTGCCGTGCTGGCGGTGGGCTGGTTTCTGTTAGCGCCCAAGGACTATGAAGAACTGGGGCGCTCGGTGCGTTACCAGGTGATGTTTGTCTCCAACATCCTGTTCATGCGTCAGGACGGCTACTTTGACGTTGCTTCCGACCTCAAGCCGTTGCTGCATACCTGGTCGCTGGCGGTTGAAGAGCAGTTCTATATCGTTTTCCCGCTGTTGCTGACGCTGTTGTCGAGTCGCCTGAAAGCCTGGCGTCTGGCGCTGTTCGCCGTATTGCTGGTGTCTTTCGGGCTCAGTGTCTGGGCCGTTGCGCATCACCCTGAGAAAGCGTTTTTCCTGTTGCCGATGCGCGCCTGGGAGTTGTTGGCCGGCGCCATGCTGGCCGTGGCGCCCAGAAGCCAATGGCGCCTGACCACCGCCGGGGCTCAAGTGGTCAGCCTGGCCGGGTTCGGGTTGATTCTGCTGGCGATAGTGGGTTACGACAAAAGCACGCCATTTCCCGGTGTCGCGGCGTTGTTGCCGACCCTGGGCGTGGTTGCACTGATCTGGGCCAATGGACACCGGCAGACCCTGGTGGGTGGGCTGCTGGCCAGTCGCGTACTGGTCGGCGTCGGGCTGATTTCCTATTCCTGGTACCTGTGGCATTGGCCGGTGTTTGTCTTCGCCAGTTACGCCAGTGTCGAGGAGCCCGGCCCGTTTGATATTGCCGGCTTGATTCTGCTCACCCTGGTGCTGGGCTACTTGTCGTGGAAATTTGTCGAGACGCCGTTCCGTGAACGACGGCTGCTGGCGGGGCGTCGGCAGATGCTGCTGGCGGCGGGCGTCGGTGTACTGGTGCTGGGGCTGGCCGGGCAAACGTTGCGCTGGACCCATGGCTTGCCTTCGCGCCTGTCCGATCAAGCGTTGCAGTACGCCAAGGCGAAGGAATGGCGTCCGGAACTGATGCGCTGTTTGGCCGACGACCAAACCCCTGACGACAAGCTCTTCTGTCACTACGGGGCGCCGGCGTTGTCGTCACGGGTGCTGGTCTGGGGCGACAGTCACGCCACCGCGCTGATTCCGGTATTCGATGAGGGGGCGCAGAAGCATGGCGTCAGCGTGATTCTCGCCAGTTCAACGGGCTGCCTCCCGGTGGAAGGGCTTGAGCACGATCAACGGTGCGCCCGTTTCAATCGCCGGGTCGAGCAGGAGTTGAAGCCGCAGTCGGTGGGCGATGTGGTCCTTGTCGCGCGCTGGAGCCTGTATCTCTATGGTGATGCGAAAGGCGATCTCGGGCATGCACTGAAAGATGCCCATGGTCGTTACGAAAGGGCCAATGCCGAGCAGCAACTGGCGGAAGGGTTGCAGGCGACCATCCGGCAATTGCGCAATGGCGGGCATCGCGTCTGGCTGATCAAGGAAGCGCCGTTGCAACCCTTCAGCCCGCCTTACCGCCTCAGCCGCCTGGCCATGCTGCATCGTCCGACCGATGACGTCGGGTTAGCAGTGGCTGAGCACTTCAAGCGCCAGGCGTTCATCAGCCAACTGTTCGCGCAGATAGCGGCGGCGAACCCCGGCGTGACCGTGGTTGATCCGGCGCCATTGCTGTGCGATCACGCGGGCCTGTGCCGCGCCGAACTCGACGGTCATTCGCTGTATACCGACGACAATCACCTGTCGGAAGTCGGTGCGCGCTTTATCGCGCCGGTGCTTGAGCCGCTGTTCAAGCGCTTGCAAGCCCGCACGACACTGGGCAATGGCAACGCAAATGCGGCCAAGTAAGCAGCGATAAGCTGCCAGCGGGCGGCAGAGCAGGTAGGATGTACGCCTATTTTAGGGGTGCCATCGTCAATGAAATTCAAGGATCTTCGGGATTTCGTGCAGCAGCTTGAGCAGCGCGGAGAGTTGAAACGCATCCAGATCCCCGTCTCTCCAGTGCTGGAGATGACCGAAGTCTGTGATCGCACGCTTCGGGCAAAAGGCCCGGCGCTGTTGTTCGAAAACCCGACCGGCTACGACATTCCGGTGCTCGGCAACCTGTTCGGCACCCCCGAGCGGGTGGCGATGGGCATGGGCGCCGAGGCGGTCAGCGAGCTGCGCGAGATCGGCAAGCTGCTGGCCTTCCTCAAAGAGCCCGAGCCGCCGAAGGGCTTGAAAGACGCCTGGTCCAAGCTGCCGATCTTCCGCAAGATCATTGCGATGGCGCCGAAAGTCGTGAAAGACGCGGTGTGCCAGGAAGTGGTCATCGAAGGCGACGACGTCGATCTGGCGATGCTGCCGGTGCAGACCTGCTGGCCCGGCGACGTCGGCCCGCTGATCACCTGGGGCCTGACCGTCACCAAAGGTCCGAACAAAGACCGCCAGAACCTCGGCATCTACCGTCAGCAAGTGATTGGCCGCAACAAGGTCATCATGCGCTGGCTGAGCCACCGGGGCGGCGCGCTGGATTACCGTGAGTGGTGCGAAAAGCATCCCGGCCAGCCGTTCCCGGTCTCCGTGGCCCTGGGCGCTGACCCGGCGACCATCCTTGGCGCCGTGACGCCGGTACCGGACAGCCTCTCCGAATACGCCTTCGCCGGTCTGCTGCGCGGCAACCGCACCGAACTGGTGAAGTGCCGCGGCAACGACCTGCAAGTGCCGGCCACCGCCGAGATCATCCTTGAAGGCGTGATCCATCCGGGCGAGATGGCCAACGAGGGCCCTTACGGCGATCACACTGGCTACTACAACGAAGTCGACAGCTTTCCGGTGTTCACCGTCGAGCGCATTACCCATCGGATCAAACCGATCTACCACAGCACCTACACCGGCCGTCCGCCGGATGAGCCGGCGATTCTCGGCGTGGCGCTGAACGAAGTGTTCGTGCCGATCCTGCAGAAGCAGTTCCCGGAAATCACCGACTTCTACTTGCCGCCGGAAGGTTGCTCGTACCGCATGGCCATCGTGACCATGAAGAAGTCGTATCCGGGCCACGCCAAGCGGGTAATGCTCGGTGTCTGGTCGTTTTTGCGACAGTTCATGTACACCAAGTTCGTTATCGTCACAGACGACGATATCAATGCGCGAGACTGGAACGACGTGATCTGGGCCATCACCACGCGCATGGACCCCAAGCGCGACACGGTGATGATCGACAACACGCCGATCGACTACCTCGACTTCGCCTCGCCGGTCTCCGGGCTGGGTTCGAAGATGGGGCTCGATGCCACGCATAAATGGCCGGGCGAAACCACTCGCGAGTGGGGCCGGGTGATCGTCAAGGACGACGCCGTGACCCAACGGATCGATGCCATCTGGAATCAGTTAGGAATAGATTGATGCGTGTAACCTTGCAGCCTTCCGGAGCAGTGCTAGAGATTCTGCCCGGCGAGCGTATTCTCGATGGCGCGCGGCGCCTGGGCTATGAATGCCCGCAAAGCTGTCGTAACGGCAATTGCCACGTGTGCGCGGCGTTGCTGGTGGAAGGCCGGGTCGAACAGGACGGCGGTGTGCGTGACCATGGCGAGTTCTACACTTGCATAGCAGAGCCGCTGGAAGACTGCATCGTGCTGTGGGATGGCGTGCTCGCGCTGGGAGAACTGCCGGTGCGCAGCTTTTCGTGTCAGGTCATTGAATGCAGGGACGTCGGCGGCGATACCTTTCGCGTGCATCTGCGGGCGCCAGCCGGCAAGCCACCGCGTTATCACGCCGGCCAGTATTTGATGATCGAACGTGAAAACGGCGAGAAATCCGCCTTCTCCCTGGCCTCGGCACCGCATTCCGGCCGCGACCTGGAAATTCATGTGTTGGCGCGCGAAAGCAGTGCGCTGAGCCTGATCGAACAACTGCAACGCAACCCGATGGTGCGGATCGAGATGCCGTTCGGCGATACCCATCTGGCGGAATTGCCGGACGGTCCGCTGGTGCTGATTGCCGCCGGCACCGGCATGGGCCAGATCCACAGCCTGATCGAACATTGCCGGGCCGCGGGTTTTAAACATCCGGTGCATCTGTATTGGGGGGTTCGTCGGCCTGAAGACTTTTATGAAATCGAACATTGGGATGAGTGGCTGAAACTGCCCAATCTGTTCCTGCATAAAGTCGTCAGCGATCAATGCGGCTGGCAGGGGCGTTGCGGCATGTTGCATGAGGCAGTGTGTGAGGACTTCCCTGATCTGAAAGCGCTGCACGTATATGCCAGCGGCTCACCGGCCATGGTCTACGGCACGCTGGATGCGTTGGTTGAAGCGGGGATGGATGCCCATCAAATGCGTGCCGACGTCTTTGCGTACGCGCCGCGATCTTGATCCACGATCTTGATCCGCGATTCTAATCGTTATAACTCCCTATATAGCCGATCGGTATTTATAAATTTATATAAATGCCGGTAGGTTATATCCAAGGAAGGCAATTATTTAAGAACTGTGCCATGGCACTTAAATTGCCTGAAAACATATGTGCCTTATTGTTACAGCGGTGCGTTCTATTTAGTAATTCTTTATCCGCGGGGAGCTGAACGCTATTCGCCATGAGCGCCATTGAATCTTCATTTTTGAATCTGGCTTACCCTCCGCGGCTCGATCTGGGGCCGCAGCTTACGCACGAACAATTACTCAGCTCGATGCAGTCGACCATGGCTCGACACAAGGGCGGGCCCGTCTGGTTATTCGCTTATGGTTCGCTGATCTGGCGCCCTGAATGTGCGGCGGTGGAGCGAGTGCGCGGCCGAGTGCATGGCTACCATCGCGGGTTATACCTGTGGTCCCACGAACATCGCGGCACGCCGGAAGTCCCTGGTCTGGTCTTTGGCCTGGATCGTGGCGGCTCTTGCAGCGGTTTCGCTTACCGTTTGCCCGAAGAACAACTGGAAGCCTCGCTTTATGCGCTTTGGCAGCGCGAAATGCCGTTCCCGTCCTATCGCCCACACTGGCTCAACTGCCGTCTCGAAGACGGAAGCCAGGTTCAGGCCTTGGGATTTGTGTTGGAGCGACACTTGCCCAGCTATGCCGGCAACTTACCGGATCATGTGCTGAGCCATGTGTTCGAAAACGCTTGCGGGCGTTACGGCACCACTCGCGATTATGTCGAGCAGACCGCTAACGCCCTGCGTAGCCACGCCATGCCAGACCGGAATCTGGAGGCGCGGCTCAAGCGCTGCCAATCAAAAGCCGATCAGGCGATCGCTTCTTCGCGGGTCTGACTGGCGATTTGCTTGTGCCCCAGCGTGGGCGCCAGGAACGCCATTGCCAGCAAGCAGGCGGCGACCAACAGGATGAAGCCGCCATCCCAGCCGAAGTAGTCCACGGTGTAGCCCATCAGCGCACTGGCCGCGACTGACCCGCCCAAGTAACCGAACAGACCGGTAAAGCCCGCGGCGGTACCGGCGGCCTTTTTCGGTACCAGTTCCAGCGCTTGCAAGCCCACCAGCATCACCGGGCCGTAGATCAGGAAGCCGATCGCGAACAGCGAGATCATGTCGACCATCGGGTTACCCGGCGGATTTAGCCAGTACACGATCGTCGCAACGGTCACCAACGCCATGAACACCATGCCGGTCAGGCCACGGTTGCCACGGAAAACCTTGTCCGACATCCAGCCGCACAGCAACGTGCCCGGAATGCCTGCCCACTCATAGAGGAAATACGCCCACGAACTCTTGTCGAAGTCGAAGTGCTTGACCTCTTTGAGGTAAGTCGGTGCCCAGTCCAGGATGCCGTAGCGCAGCAGGTAGACGAAGACGTTAGCCAGGGCAATGAACCAGAGCATTTTGTTGCGCAGCACGTATTTGACGAAGATGTCCTTGGCGCTGAATTCTTCTTCGTGGCTGGCGTCGTAGCCTTCCGGGTAATCGTTCTTGTACTTCTCGATCGGCGGCAGGCCTGTCGATTGCGGCGTGTCGCGCATCGCAATGAACGCAAAGACCGCAACCAGCAGCGCCACGGCGGCCGGGACGTAGAACTTGCTGTGCCAGTCGTTGAACCAGCCCATGCCGAGAATCGCCAGCGGGCCGATCAAGCCACCGCCGACGTTATGCGCGGTGTTCCAGATCGACACCACTTGGCCACGTTCTTTCTGCGACCACCAGTGCACCATGGTGCGGCCACTTGGCGGCCAGCCCATGCCTTGCGCCCAGCCGTTGATGAACAACAGGATGAACATCATGGTCACGCTGGACGTCGCCCACGGTGCGAAACCGAAAACGAACATCACCCCGGCGGAGACCACCAGGCCGAAGGGCAGGAAGTAACGCGGGTTGGAGCGGTCGGACACGATGCCCATCAAAAACTTGGACAGACCGTAGGCGATGGCAATCGCCGACATGGCCACACCCAGTTGACCCTTCGTATAGCCTTGGGCGATCAGATCAGGGAACGCCAGGGTGAAGTTCTTGCGCAGCAGGTAGTAACCCGCATACCCGATGAAAATCCCGGCGAAGATCTGCCAGCGGAGGCGTTTATAGGTGTCGTCTATTTTTTCTTCAGGCAATGGAGCCTGATGTGCGGCAGGACGAAAGAAAGCAAACATTCAAGAGCTCCAGATTTCTTGTTTTGACTGCGGATGCGAATGTTACAGTTTCGTTACCGAAAATAGCACCGGTTCGCATCGACCAAACAGCGGAAATGTGGGCAGTCGCGTGTTCCTTTATGAACATGTCGCACAGGTATAAGTGAAGGGCGTTATGGGAATGGTCCTGGGCGGCGGTTGATGAGGCATTTCAAGCGTCCTGAAAAAGCGGCCCGAACAATCCGGCCCGCTTTTTAAGGTTCAGCGAACCTGTACCACCACTTTCCCGACCGCCTTGCGCTGGCCAAGATCATTGATCGCCTGCGCCGCATTGCTCAGCGGATACACCTGCGAAACCAACGGCCTCAGTTTGCCCTCGGCAAACCAGCCAAATAACTGCTGGAAGTTCGCCGCGTTGTCCTGCGGCTGGCGTTGGGCAAACGAACCCCAGAACACGCCGACTACGGCCGCGCCCTTGAGCAGCGCCAGGTTCACCGGTAGTTCTGGAATGCGTCCGCTGGCGAAACCGACCACCAGCAAGCGGCCATTCCAGGCGATGGCGCGGATGGCCTGGTCGAACAGATCGCCGCCGACCGGGTCGTAAATCACGTCGGCACCCTGGCCGTCGGTCAGGCGTTTGATTTCGTCCTTGAGGCTGGTTTCGCTGTAGTTGATCAGTTCATCGGCGCCGGCTGCCTTGGCCACCGCAAGTTTTTCGGCGCTGCTGGCGGCGGCAATCACGCGGGCGCCCATGGCTTTGCCGATTTCCACGGCGGCCAGGCCAACACCGCCGGAAGCGCCGAGCACCAGCAGGGTTTCACCCGGTTGCAGGTTGGCCCGTTGCTTGAGTGCGTGCATCGAGGTGCCGTAAGTCATGCTGAACGCGGCGGCGGTGTTGAAGTCCATCGAGGGCGGGATCGGCAGCACGTTGTAGCCCGGCACGGCGACCTGCTCGGCGAAACTGCCCCAGCCGGTCAGGGCCATGACCCGGTCACCGACCTTGAGGTGGCTGACTTTTTCGCCCACTGCACTGACCACACCGGCCGCTTCGCCACCCGGGGAAAACGGGAAGGGCGGCTTGAACTGGTATTTGCCCTCGATGATCAGCGTGTCCGGGAAATTCACCCCGGCGGCATGCACGTCCAGCAGGATTTCATTCTTCTTCGCGACAGGGCTGGCGACGTCTTCCAGCACCAGCGATTCGGCAGGGCCGAAGGCTTTGCACAGCACGGCTTTCATCAGGGCTATTCCTTTGGGAGTGATGGCCGATAAGTGTAGGTGTGTGAGTCGATGGGTCAACGAGCATGCCCGACCCTGATAGTCATCCATAAGCTTGTGCTTGAGCGGCGGGTCGTTATGCTAGGCCGCAAACCGGATAAGGAGCGAATTGTGAAAGCGTGGATCATGTTGTTGCTGGCCCTGTCTCTGCCTGTGGCAGCGATGGCCGAAGAAGCCAAAGAAGGTGAAGCTCCGAAGGTCAATTACATCACCCTGAGCCCGCCGTTCGTGGGCAACTATGGGCTGGACGGTACGCCGAAGCTCAAGGTCTACAAGGCCGATGTGGCATTGCGCGTGACCGGTGAGGAGGCGACCAAGGCAGTGAAGGCCAACGAGCCGTTGATCCGCAATCAGTTGGTGGCGTTGTTTGCCCAGCAGACGACCGAAGCGATGAGCAACGTTGAAGCCAAGGAAAAGCTGCGTCAGGAAGCCTTGAAGCAGACTCAGCAAGTGATGAACGATGAGACCGGCAAGCCGATGGTTGAGGATTTGTTGTTCAACAACCTCATCATTCAGTAAGTCTCTCGCTGCCCGGCCCGGCTTCTTCGCGAGCAATCCCGCTCCCACAGGACCTGAGCAGAACCCTGTGGGCGCCGGCTTGCCCGCGATTCAGGACGCCAGGCTCTTGCGAAACCGCATCAGCGCCACGCTAAAAAACAGCAGGCCAATGGCGCTCAATGCCAGCAAGTCCGGCCACACCACATTGATCCCCGCGTCGCGAAACAGTATCGCGGCGCTGAGGCTGACGAAGTGGGTCGATGGCGAGCCCTGCATGACCCATTGCAGCCATTGCGGCATGCTGTCGAGCGGCGTACTGCCGCCGGAGAGCAGCAACATCGGGATGATCACCGGAATCGCCAGCAGGCCGAATTGCGGTGTCGAGCGGGCGAGGGTCGCAAGGAATATCCCCAGCGCTGTGCTGGCGAACAGATAAACGGCCGTCACCATCAGGAACAGGGTCATGGAACCGGCCAGCGGCACGCCGAGTGCACCTTTGACGATCACCTCCAGCGAGATCCAGGTGCACAGCACCACCACCAGCATGTTGCTCCAGATTTTCGCCAGCATGATTTCAAGCGCCGTGAGGGGCAGCACCAGCAAATGGTCGAGGGTGCCGTGTTCGCGCTCACGCAACAACGCTGTGCCGGTCAGGATGATGGCGAGGATGGTGATGTTGTTGACGATTTGAATCACCGCCAGGAACCAGCCGCCCTCCAGATTGGTATTGAACAGCGCTCGGGTGGTCAGCAGCACGGGGGCTTTGCTCGCTGCATCGCCTTGTTCACTGTAGGTCTGCAGTTCGCGCTGGAAAATCCGTCCGATGTAGCCCGCCCCCATGAACGCCTGGCTCATGGCTGTGGCGTCGACGTTGACCTGCACGGCTGGCTGGCGGCCAGCCAACAGATCTGCCTGGAAATTGGCCGGAATATTGATGACGAAGGTGAATCGACCGCTGTCCAGCACATCGTCCAGTTGTTCATAGGGCAACGACACCGGCGCCTGGAATTCCGGCGGCTGCAGGGCTTGCGCCAATTGTCGTGACAGGTGGCTGTGATCTTCATCGACCATGGCCACGCTGGCGTTGTGCACGCCAATCACCGAGCCCGCGGCCGGCATGTAGATCGCGACGGTGAAGGCATAGAACAGGAACAGTAGCAACACGCTGTCGTGTCGCAGGCTGGTGAGTTCCTTGAGGCCAAGTCGCAGGATGTGCGCAAGCTTGTGCATCAGGCCTCCTGCTTTTTCAGCATGGCCAGGCTAAGGCCGGTAAACCCCAGGAAAAACCCGAACAGTGCCAGGCATTGCGGCCACAACTGCCGGATATCCAGGGCCTTGGTAAACGTGCCAACGGCAATATCGAGGAAGTAACCCGCCGGGAACAGCATCCCCATGACAGCGGCCGCGCCATCGAGTGACGAGCGCGGCACGATCAAGCCGGAGAACTGAATGGTCGGCAGACTGGTAATGATCATGGTGCCGAGAATGGCGGCAATCTGGGTTCGGGTGAACGCCGAAATCAACAGGCCCATGCTGGTGGTCGCCAGCACGTAGAGCAGCCCGCCGAAGGCCAGGGTCAGGCCGCTGCCCTTGAAAGGCACGCCGAACAGCCAGCGATTCATGGCCGTCAGGACGGCGAGGTTGATCAGGCTGATGGCCAGATACGGCGCTTGTTTACCTAGCAGGAACTCCAGTCGCGTCAGCGGTGTGGCATAGAAGTTGGTGATCGAACCCAGTTCTTTCTCCCGCACGATGCCCAGCGCCGTCAGCATGGCCGGGATGAACGCCAGGATCAGCGCCATCACCCCGGGACCGATGGCGTTGACGCTGACGACATCCTGGTTGTAGCGGAAGCGGGTTTCCAGTTGGGCTGCCGCTTGCCGGTTCAGTGCGGGGCTGGACTGCTCGGCCAATTGCACCAGGTTGCCCTGGTGTACCGCTTCCACGTAATTGCGGCTGGTTTCGGCGCGGAACGGCATGCCGCCATCGAGCCAGGCCGCGACAGCGGGTTGGCGACCGGCGAACAAGTCCCGGCCGAATCCCGGCGGGATTTCCAGCGCCAGTTTGATTTCCGAGCGCTGTAATCGTCGATGCAATTGCGCCGGATCGCTGATGGGCGGTTGTTCGTCGAAGTAACGGGAGCTGCGGAAAGCCTCCAGATACGCCCGGCTTTGTGGCGTCTGGTCCTGGTCGTAGACCGCGAAGGCGAGTTTTTCCACATCCAGGGAAATGCCGTAGCCGAAAATCACCATCATGAACATCGCCCCGAGCAGGGCAAAGGCCATGCGCACTTTATCGCGCAGCAACTCCTTGCCTTCACGACTCGCCAGCGCCCGCAACCGTCCAAAACTGAAGCGGCTGTCTTGCATCGGGGCGACGGGGGCGAGCGTCGTGTCGATGGGCGTTGGTGGCGCCGCCGTTGCGATCGGGCCCTGGGCCTGCTCCAGGCAGGTGACGAACGCCGCCTCCAGAGTCTGGCCCTTGAACTGCAGTTGCAGAGCCGCCGGGGTGTCGCAGGCCAGGACCTTGCCGGCGTGCATCAACGAGATGCGGTCACAGCGCTGGGCTTCGTTCATGAAATGCGTGGAGAGGAAAATCGTCACGCCCTGTTCGCGAGACAGTTCGATCAGCAGCCGCCAGAAATCATCCCGTGCGGCCGGGTCGACGCCGGACGTCGGTTCGTCGAGGATCAGCACTTCGGGGCGATGTAGCACCGCCACCGCCAGGGATAAGCGTTGGCGCAGGCCCAGTGGCAGTCCTCCGGACGGCTGATGAGCGACGCTGCCCAGGTTGAAGCGCTGGATCAGCTCATCGATGCGCTGTGCGCTCTCGGCCTTGGGCAAATCGAACAGTCGGGCGTGCAAGTCCAGATTCTGCCGCACGCTGAGTTCGCCATAGAGCGAGAAGCTCTGGGACATGAAGCCGACGCGCTTGCGGGTAGCCAGATCCTTGGCATTCACTGGATTGCCCAGCAGCGTGGCGCGGCCTTCGCTGGCCGGGATCAGCCCGGTGAGGACTTTCATGGTGGTGGTTTTGCCGCAGCCATTGGAGCCCAGAAACCCGAAAATCTCGCCGCGGCCGATGGCGAAGCTGACCTTGTCCACCGCCGTGAAATCGCCGAAGCGCAGGGTCAGGTCATGGGCTTCGATGGCGATGTCGGCCGTGGCGTTGGTTCGGGCAGGGATCACCAGCGGCTGGTTGTCACGGCCGCTGTCGCCCTGAAAGTGAGTAAAGGCCTCATCGAGCTTGCCGCTGGGGGTCGCTGCCCCGAGGTCGCGGGTCAAGCCGGCGGCAATCAGTTTGCCGCCATCGAGCATCAGGCAGTGTTCGAATTGCTCGGCCTCTTCCATGTACGCGGTGGCAACCAACAGCGTCAATTGCGGACGTTGACGCCGGACGTCATCAATCAATTCCCAGAAGCGCCGCCGGGACAGCGGATCGACGCCGGTGGTCGGTTCATCGAGGATCAACAGGTCGGGTTCATGAATCAGCGCACAACAGAGGCCCAGCTTCTGTTTCATGCCGCCCGATAACTTGCCCGCCGGGCGCTCGGCAAACCGCTGCAGGTCGGTGGCCAGCAACAGACTTTGCATGCGCTGATCGCATTCGGCTCCGGACAGGCCGAACAAAGTGGCGAAGAAGTGAATGTTTTCGCTGATCGAAAGCTCGGGATACAGGTTGCCGCCCAGGCCTTGAGGCATGAACGCAATTCGCGAATAGAGGCTGATACGGTGGCGCCGGTCCTGGATCGAGCCGCTGAGCACGTCCAGTTGGCCGTCTTGCAGCGTCTTCACACCGGCAATCAATCCCAGCAGGCTGGATTTCCCGGCGCCGTCCGGACCGATCAAGCCGCACCGGGTGCCGGCGGGCAGGCTGAACGTGATGTCGGTCAGCACCTGCTGTTGGCCGTATCGGTGCTGAAGGCCGGTGGCTTGCAGCGCCAGGCCGGTCATTGAAGATTGGCCGGCCAGCCAATGGGCGCGGTGCGCACGTAGCCGTTACCGGGCATCCCCGGTTTGGCCTGGGGCACGCTGCTGGGTTGGGTCAGGCGCAGCTTGACCCGAAACACCAGTTTCTGACGTTCGTCGCGGGTCTCGACTTCTTTGGGGGTGAATTGCGATTTGGCTGCCACGAAGCTGATTTTCGCCGGCAACGGCTGGCCGGGCAGGGCGTCCAGCAGGATCCGCGCTTCATCACCGACCGCCAGGCGTCCCACTACGGATGTGGCGAGATAGAGGTTCATGTACTGATCGTTCGGATCAATCAGCAACAACACTCGCCCACCGGCACCGAGGACTTCACCGGGTTCGGCCATGCGCAGCTGAATCACCCCGTCAATGGGCGCCCGCAGGCTGCTGTCGTCAATCTCGCTGGTCAGCTGAGCGACTTGTGCCTGCGCCGCGCCAATGGCGGCGCCGACGGCGGACACCTGCGCACGGGCCGCGGTGACGGCCGCGTTGCTCGTTTCGAAGCGAGATTGTTGCTGATCGATGGTCTGGCCACTGGAGAAGCCACGCTTGAACAATTCCTGAGAACGGCTGAGCTCTTGGTGGGCAAGCCGTTGCTCGCTCTGGCGAAGTTGCACATTGGCCTGGGCGGCATTGAGGTTTTCCCGGGCGCGTATCACTTCGGCTTCGGCCTGGTTGCGCTGGGCTTCGAGGGTCCGGGTGTCCATGCGTGCCAGCAGTTGACCCTTGGTCACCTTGTCGCCTTCATCGACCAGGACTTCGGCCAGCCGGCCGGCTGTTTTGCTGGCGATCTGTACTTCAGTGGCTTCAAGTCGGCCATTACCGACATACAACCCTTCGGGCAGTCGGCTAAGGGTCGACTTCCAATAACCAAAACCCCCAGCGGCCAGTAACACTGCCCCCAGTAAAAAGGCGAAAAAAAGTGAAGAGCGGCGGTGAATCGACATGTCGGCATCCTGCGTCTGTAGCGTCGTAGTCTGACAGGCAAGCGGCGGGGCGACTTGATATCCGTCAACGGGGTGTCACGTCTGACCGATCCAGGCCAGAGCGTCGGGCGGTTCAGCTTGTTTAGCGCAGGCCGAGCACCGCTGTCCATTGCTCGGCGGTAACCGGCATCACCGACAACCTTGAGCCTTTCTGCACCAATGGCATCTCGGCCAACGCCGTCTGCTGCTTCAAGTAATCCAGCTTCAACACCTTGGAAAACGTCTCGACATGCGCAACATCAATCGCGCTCCAGGCGTTTTTCTCTGGCGTGGCCTTTGGATCGTAGTAATGACTTTCCGGCTCCAGCGCCGTTGGGTCCGGATACGCCGCTTGAATAATCTTTCCGATCCCGGCAATCCCGGGCTCCGGGCAGCTGGAGTGATAGAAGAAAAACTCGTCGCCCACCGCCATCGTCCGCAAAAAGTTACGCGCCTGATAGTTGCGAACCCCATCCCAGCGCGCTTTGCCAAGCTTCGCCAGGTCTTTGATCGAGAGTTCATCGGGCTCGGATTTCATCAGCCAATAGGCCATGGTTTTTGCTCCTTGCGAGGTGATTGGGCAAGTTGTCGGGCAATTTTATGACAAACCGACAGTCGGTTGACGCCAGCGTTTGCGTGTCAGTTCACGTTGCCGCAAAATGCCGGCCTTCTAAGCTTGACGCTGCTGCACGGCCTACACCTACAACGGAAACCGCTGCTGTCATCGTGTTGATGTGCCTTTGGGGGGCAATCGATGAAACGCAAACCGGATTTACTATGGATTTTGGTTATTTTGTTCGGCCTCGGCGTCGTGACCACCGGCTATGCCCAAAGCCTGTGGAACAACAAGACTGACGCGCCAATCGAAATCGCACAGCAACAACAGCCGTCGGCCTTCAAGCGCTGAGCCTGTTTTTCGGGCGCCGCTGATTCCAGTGGCGTCTAGCCTGCGAAATACCACGCCTTGTCGGTAACCGTTCCTTGCAACGGCACATCCCAGCTCGCCTGAGCCAATCGTTCTACCTTCTGACATTCATGGGCCAGGCCCAGCAGCGTCGGCTTGCGCCAGTTTTTTCGCCGCGCCAGGTAGGCGAGGCTTCGATCGTAGAAACCGCCGCCCATTCCCAGGCGGCCGCCGACGTCGTCAAATCCCACCAATGGCAACAGTACCAGGTCCAGCGCCCAGACTTTGCGCTGGCGGGCGAGGTTGTGCCGGGGTTCGAGAATACGAAAGCGGTTGGGTTTGAGTTTTTCACCGGGACGAATCCGCTGGAACACCATTTTGGTCCGCGGCCAGGCACTGAGTACCGGTAGATAAGTCGCCTTGCCCCGACGTTGCGCCGCGCGCAGCAACAGGCGCGGGTCGATTTCACCGTCGGTGGGCAGGTAGAGGGAGATGTGTTTGGCCCGGCGAAACAACGGCTGCTGAGCCAATTGCTTGTACAGCCCGCGAGCAGCCTGGCGTTGCTGACTGGGGGTCAGTGCGCGGCGGGCCTTGCGCAGCATGCGTCGAAGTTGCGGGCGGGGCAGCAGCGCAGGTTCGGTCATGGATTCAGGCTTCGACAGGACGGATACGTAAAGCGTACCCGTAAAAAAGCCGATGCCGGTATTTAAACCGGCATCGGACTGGAATCAGGCTCCCCGGATGAACCGCTGCTGACTTAGCCCTTGAACCCGAAAGTTCAAGGTGGAAGATGCAGTAGGCTTTAAGGCTTTCCGTCTAGCGGACATGCACACCAGCCCAACGTGCAGCCTCCAGGGTAGTGCGAATCGGCTCAGGGACGTGGTCAACTGGCAAGCACCCCAGGGAGTGATGCGAGTATACCCCAAGCGGTTTCGTGTTTCAGCCCTTGGTGACGTCCGGATCGGTGGCGAGCACCAGATCGACGCGATCCAGCAGGTCGCGAACCTGCTCGCGAGTCGAGCCACTGGCCTGCACATCCGGGCGTTCTTCCTTGTGCAGAAGATCGTGCGTGATGTTCAGCGCGGCCATCACGGCAATGCGGTCGGCGCCGATGACTTTGCCGCTGCTGCGGATTTCACGCATCTTCCCGTCCAGGTAACGGGCGGCGCTCACCAGGTTGCTGCGCTCTTCCTGGGGGCAGATGATCGAATATTCTTTATCGAGGATCTGCACGGTAACGCTATTGCTTGAACTCATGAGTCTTGCTCCAGGGCCTTGAGGCGCGAAATCATTGATTCGACCTTACGCCGGGCGATTTCGTTCTTTTCAATGAGGTGAGCGCGTTCCTCGCGCCAGGTTTTTTCCTGAGCTAATAGGAGTCCGTTTTGACTCTTAAGTTGCTCGACCCGATTAATTAGCAGTTCGAGTCTGGCCATCAGCGCTTGCAGGTCGGTGTCTTCCATTGTGTCCACTGAATAGTCTGATGGGGGTAACGGGCGGACAGCCTTTAATAGTCTTGGCGAGTCTGTCGATGTAGGATACAAGGCCTTCATTCTAGACATAGCGCCGTCTGGCGCCTAGCTGCCCATGCCCATTCAGAATTCCCCGTATCAAGCCTTCGCCACCCTGCTGACTTCCAGCGGTCATAACGTCTCGCCTGCCGAACTGCACGGCCTGCTGCTCGGCCGCAGCTGCGCCGGTGCCGGTTTCGATGCCGAAGGCTGGCTGGTCGATGCCGCCGAACTGCTCGAAACTGAGCCCCAGGATAATGTCCGCAATGCCTTGATCGGCTTGCAGGAGATGGTCAAGGGCGAGCTCACCGGCGACGACGTCACTGTCGTTCTGCTGCTGCCGACCGATGACGCGCCACTGGCTGACCGTGCCGCGGCACTGGGCCAATGGTGCCAGGGCTTTCTCAGCGGTTTCGGCCTGAACTGCCGTGACAGCAGCATGCTGAGCACCGAAGCCACCGAAGTGTTGCAGGATCTGGCGGCTATTTCCCAGGTGCAAGACGCCCTGGAAGAGTCCGAAGACGGCGAAAGCGACTACATGGAAGTGATGGAATACCTGCGCGTTGCGCCGCTGCTGCTGTTCTCCGAAACCAAAAAAGCGGAAGAGCCGGCTGCGGCCAAGCCGTCGCTGCATTAATTGTTGCCAGGGAACGCCATCTGCCCATGATTCATATCCCGAAATCGGAATACAGCCGTCGCCGCAAGGCCCTGATGGCGCAGATGGAACCCAACAGCATCGCCATCCTGCCCGCCGCCGCAGTAGCCATACGCAACCGCGACGTCGAGCACGTCTACCGGCAGGACAGCGACTTCCAGTACCTCAGCGGCTTCCCCGAGCCTCAGGCCGTCATCGTACTGATGCCCGGTCGCGAACATGGCGAGTACATTCTGTTCTGCCGTGAACGCAACGCCGAGCGAGAACTGTGGGACGGCCTGCGCGCCGGCCAGGAAGGCGCGATCCGCGACTTCGGCGCCGACGATGCGTTTCCCATCACCGACATCGACGACATCCTGCCGGGCCTGATCGAAGGACGCGACCGGGTGTATTCGGCCATGGGCAGCAACCCGGAATTCGACCGGCACCTGATGGAGTGGATCAACGTGATCCGCTCTAAAGCGCACCTCGGCGCCCAGCCGCCGAACGAATACGTTGCCCTGGATCATCTGCTGCACGACATGCGCCTGTATAAATCGGCGGCAGAAGTGAAGGTGATGCGCGAAGCCGCACGGATTTCCGCCCAGGCGCATATCCGGGCGATGCAGGCCAGCCGGGCCGGGCTGCACGAGTTCAGCCTCGAAGCCGAACTCGATTACGAGTTCCGCAAGGGCGGGGCGAAGATGCCGGCCTACGGTTCGATCGTTGCCGCGGGGCGCAACAGCTGCATCCTGCATTACCAGCAGAATGATGCCGTGCTCAAGGATGGCGACCTGGTGTTGATCGATGCCGGTTGCGAGATCGACTGCTACGCCAGCGACATCACCCGCACCTGGCCAATCAACGGCAAGTATTCAGCGGAGCAGAAAGCGATTTACGAGTTGGTGCTGGCGTCGCAAGAAGCCGCATTCGCCGAAATCGCCCCGAACAAACACTGGAATCAGGCGCACGAAGCCACGGTCCGGGTGATTACCTCCGGTCTGGTGAAGTTGGGCCTGTTGCAGGGCGACGTCGACGAGTTGATCGCCAGCGAAGCCTATAAAGCGTTTTACATGCATCGTGCCGGCCATTGGTTGGGCATGGATGTGCATGACGTCGGCGAATACAAGGTCGGCGGCGAATGGCGGGTGCTGGAAGTCGGCATGGCGCTCACTGTGGAACCGGGCATTTACATTGCCCCGGACAACCAGAACGTAGCGAAGAAATGGCGCGGCATTGGCGTGCGCATCGAGGACGACGTGGTGGTCACCAAAAACGGTTGTGAAATCCTGACCCAAGGCGTGCCGAAAACAGTCGCCGAGATCGAGGCCTTGATGGCTGCTGCGCGGACACAAGCGGCATGAGTCGAGTCAATCTGGCAATTATCGGTGGCGGCCTGGTGGGCGCCAGCCTTGCATTGGCGTTGCAGGCCGGGGCCAAGGCCCGTGGCTGGAAGATCGTGCTGATCGAGCCATTCGCCCCGGGCGACACCTATCAACCGAGCTACGACGCCCGCTCTTCGGCGCTGTCCTACGGGGCCAAACAGATTTATCAACGGTTGGGCGTGTGGCAGGAAATCTCCCGCCGCGCCGAGCCGATCAAGCAGATTCATGTCTCCGACCGTGGACGTTTTTCCACCGCACGTTTGTCGGCGATGGAAGAGGGCGTGCCGGCGCTGGGTTATGTGGTGGAAAACGCCTGGCTCGGCCAATGCCTCTGGCAGGGCCTGGACAAGGATGTGGTCACTTGGCGTTGCCCGGCGGAAGTCACGCGCATGGAACCGCTGACCGATGGCTATCGCCTGACCCTCAACGATGAAACCACCCTGGAATGCGACCTTGCGGTGCTCGCTGATGGCGGCCGTTCGGGCCTGCGCGAGCAATTGGGCATCGGCATCAAAAAGCGTCCGTACAACCAGAGCGCACTGATTGCCAACATCACCCCGAGCGAAGCGCATAACGGCGTGGCCTTCGAGCGCTTCACCGATGACGGCCCGATGGCGTTGTTGCCGCTGCCGGACAACCGCTGCGCCCTGGTCTGGACCCGCTTGGGGATGGACGCGCAACGACTGGCGGCGCTGGATGAGCGCAGTTTCCTCAGCGAGTTGCAGGGCGTGTTCGGTTATCGCCTTGGCACCCTGAAGCAGGTGGGCGCGCGGCATCTGTACCCATTGACGCTGATCGAAGCCGAAGAGCAAGTGCGTCCGCATCTGGCCATCCTCGGCAACGCCGCCCACAGCCTGCACCCGATTGCCGGCCAGGGCTTCAATCTGTCGTTGCGTGATGCTCAAGCCCTGGCCGATGCGCTGCTGGCGAGCGACACGTCCCCCGGCGACTTCGCGACCTTGCAGGCTTATCGCGAGCGTCAGCGCATGGATCAGAACCTGACTGTGGGTTTCTCCGATCAGGTGACCCGTTTGTTCGGCAGCACCCAGCCACTGGTTTCGCTGGGCCGCAACATCGGCCTGCTCGGGCTCGATCTGCTGCCGCCGGCCAAGCGCTGGTTCGCCCGGCAAGCCATGGGCCTGGGTACGCGTCCCGATGCTTAAGTGGCTGACTGATACGTTCGGTAAAGCGCGGTTGATGCGGTGGTTCATGACCTTCTACCCGCCGTACCTCGGTGCCGGGGTGCGGGTGCAGCACATCAGCGATGACTTCCGGGACATTCAAGTGTCCATGGGACTGAGTTGGTACAACCGCAATTACGTCGGTACCCAGTTTGGCGGCAGCCTGTATTCGATGGTCGACCCGTTCTACATGCTGATGCTGATGGAAAACCTCGGTCGTCAGTTCATTGTCTGGGACAAGGCTGCCGACATCGATTTCATCGCGCCGGGCAAAGGCCCGGTGTTCGCCCGCTTCAGCATCGACGAGACCTTGCTCGACGAGATCCGTCGACAGACAGCGAACGGCGAAAAATACCTGCCGCAGCTGCAGGTTGATATTCATGACGGTGCTGGCGCCCTGGTGGCGCGGGTGCAGAAAACCCTTTACGTGCGGCTCAAACCGCAAGCGAGACAGGCTTAAAGCATGGAAATGCGCGCAGATCTGCTGATTGTCGGGGCCGGAATGGTCGGCAGCGCCCTGGCGCTGGCGTTGCAGGACAGCGGGCTGGAAGTCCTGTTGCTGGACGGCAGCCCGATGAGCGTCAAACCCTTTGATGCCCAGGCGCCGTTCGAACCGAGGGTGAGTGCCTTGTCGGCGGCCAGCCAGCGCATTCTCGAGCGCCTGGGCGTGTGGGACGGCATCGCCAATCGCCGCAGCAGCCCTTACACCGACATGCAGGTCTGGGATGGCAGCGGCACCGGGCAGATTCGTTTCTCGGCCGCCAGTGTGCATGCCGACGTGCTGGGCCATATCGTCGAGAACCGCGTGGTTCAGGATGCCTTGCTGGATCGTCTGCACGACTGCGACCTCGGGATGCTGGCCAATGCGCGTCTGGAGCAGATGCGCCGCTCCGGCGATGACTGGCTGCTGACCCTGGCCGATGGTCGCACCTTGCGCGCGCCCCTGGTGATAGCGGCGGATGGCGCCAATTCGGCGGTGCGGCGCCTGACCGGCGTGGCCACGCGCGAGTGGGACTATCTGCACCATGCGATCGTCACCAGCGTGCGCAACTCCAAACCTCATCAAATGACCGCGTGGCAGCGCTTCACCGACAACGGTCCATTGGCGTTTCTGCCGTTGGAGCGGGACGGTCAGCAGGATTGGTGTTCGATCGTCTGGTCGACCACGCCGAGCGAAGCCGAACGCCTGATGGCGCTGGACGACGGCGCTTTCTGTCTCGAATTGGAACGCGCCTTTGAAGGCCGGCTCGGCACGGTGCTCAGCGCCGACCCGCGTTTGTGCGTGCCGCTGCGTCAGCGGCATGCCAAGCGATATGTGGCTGAAGGTTTGGCGTTGATCGGTGATGCGGCGCATACCATTCACCCGCTGGCCGGGCAGGGCGTCAACCTCGGTTTCCTCGACGCCGCTGTGCTGGCCGAAGTGCTGCTGCAAGCGGCAGAGCGCGGCGAGCGATTGGCGGATGTGAAGGTGCTGAGTCGTTACGAGCGTCGGCGCATGCCGCACAACCTGGCGTTGATGGCGGCGATGGAAGGCTTTGAACGCTTGTTCCAGGCGGATCCGTTGCCGGTTCGCTGGTTGCGTAATGCCGGGTTGAAGATGGTTGACCAGATGCCGGAAGCCAAGGCGTTGTTCGTGCGCGAAGCGCTGGGGTTGATCGGGGATTTGCCGGCGCTGGCCAAGGCCTGACATCTTCATTGCGGCAGACGGCCTCATCGCGAGCAGGCTCGCTCCCACAATTGAAATGCATTCCCCTGTGGGAGCGAGCCTGCTCGCGATGGCGTTGGTACATTCACCCCCCATGTCGACCATGCAACATTTGGTAACGCCTCCGCGAACTGTTCGATTGAGAAGCTAAATGTGAGTCCTTATCATTTGCCCTCAATTTTCCAATCGAGAGATCGCTCCCATGTTGGCACCGAAGCGTCTACTGACTGCACTCGCCCTGACCCTGATCGGTAGCACCACTGCCCAGGCCGCCGACGAGGTGGTGGTTTACTCCTCGCGTATCGACGAGCTGATCAAGCCGGTCTTCGATGCCTACACCGCGAAAACCGGTGTGCAGGTGAAGTTCATCACCGACAAGGAAGCGCCGTTGATGCAGCGGATCAAGGCCGAGGGCGAGAACGCCACCGCCGACCTGCTGCTGACCGTCGATGCCGGCAACCTCTGGCAGGCGGAGCAGATGGGCATCCTGCAACCGTTCACCTCCAAGGTGATCGACGCCAACATCCCGCTGCAATACCGCTCCTCGGCTCACGCCTGGACTGGCTTGAGCCTGCGGGCCCGGACCATCGCCTACTCCACCGCGCGGGTGAAACCGGGCGAGCTGACCACTTACGAAGCGCTGGCCGATAAAAACTGGGAAGGTCGCCTGTGCCTGCGCACGGCGAAGAAGGTCTACAACCAGTCCTTGACCGCTACCATGATCGAAGTGCACGGCGCCGAAAAAACCGAGAAGATCCTCAAAGGTTGGGTCAACAACCTGTCCACCGATGTGTTCTCCGATGACATCGCGGTGCTGGAAGCGATCAACGCTGGCCAATGCGACGTCGGCATCGTCAACACTTACTACTATGGCCGCCTGCACAAACAGAAGCCTGACCTGGCCGTGAAGCTGTTCTGGCCGAACCAGGGCGATCGCGGCGTACACGTGAACCTGTCGGGCATCGGCCTGACCAAGCATGCACCGCATCCAGAAGCCGCCAAAGCCTTGGTTGAATGGATGACCACCCCTGAAGCGCAGAAGATCTTCGCTGACGTGAACCAGGAATTCCCGGCTAACCCTGCGGTTCAACCGTCTGCGGAAGTGGCGAGCTGGGGCAAGTTTGTGGCGGATACGCTACCGGTGGAAATTGCCGGCAAGCGTCAGGCTGAAGCGATTCGCATGATGGATCGGGCTGGCTGGAACTGACTTCACCGTTATTGTGGCGAGCGGCTACCTGTGGCGAGGGAGCTTGCTCCCGCTGGGCTGCGAAGCGGCCCTGTTGGCGTCGACAGGTCAGGATCGAGATGATCTGATAACCTCCTGCGGCTGCTTCGCACCCGAGCGGGAGCAAGCTCCCTCGCCACAAAATGGAGCCGACTTCAGGTTAGAGTCGGCCCATATTTTCTAGAGAATCCCCTTGGCCCACCCCGCCCAACGCCGCTGGTATCCCCTGGTCTTCGCCATCGCCGCGCTGGTCCTGCTGCCCCTGAGCGTCCTGTTCTTCTCCTGGCAAACCATCGATCAGCAAATCTGGTCCCACCTCTGGGACACCCAGATGCCGCGCCTGCTGGGCAATACCCTGACCCTGGTGTTCGGCGTCGGTATCGGCGTCACGCTCCTGGGTGTGAGCCTCGCCTGGCTCACCAGCCTCTGCGAATTTCCCGGCCGGCGTTGGCTGGACTGGGCGCTGATGCTGCCATTTGCCATTCCTGCTTACGTGCTGGCCTTCGTCTTCGTCGGCCTGCTGGATTTCGCCGGCCCCGTGCAAACCTTGCTGCGCGAATGGTTCGGCACCGAGCTGCGATTGCCGAGAGTGCGTTCCACCGGCGGCGTCATCCTTGTTCTGGTGCTGGTGTTTTATCCCTACGTTTACCTGCTGGCGCGCACTGCGTTCCTGGCCCAAGGCAAAGGCCTGATGGAAGCGGCGCGGGTGCTGGGGCAATCACCGTGGCAGGCGTTCTGGCGAGTGGCCTTGCCCATGGCGCGGCCGGCGATTGGTGCCGGTGTGGCCTTGGCGCTGATGGAAACCCTGGCGGACTTCGGTGCGGTGTCAGTGTTCAACTTCGACACGTTCACCACGGCCATCTACAAAACCTGGTACGGGTTTTTCAGCCTCTCCACCGCCGCGCAACTGGCCAGCCTGTTACTGCTGGTGGTGATGGTCGTGTTGTACGGCGAACGGCGTGCTCGCGGGGCCAACCGCACCAGCAATGAACGACCTCGCATCAAGGCGCTGTATCACCTGCGGGGTTTCAAGGCGTTGGCGGCCATGACTTGGTGTGGCCTGGTGTTCGCCTGTGCCTTCGTCATTCCGATGCTGCAACTGGTGGTGTGGTTCTGGCAGCGTGGACGCTTCGACCTGGATGAGCGTTACGCCGGTCTGATCGTCCACACCTTGTACCTGGGCGGCATGGCCGCGCTGATCACCGTCAGCGTTGCCCTGGTGCTGGCATTTGCCCGGCGCCTGGCACCGACCCGGGCGATCCGCTCCGGTATCAGCCTGGCCAATCTCGGCTACGCCCTGCCGGGTTCGGTGCTGGCGGTGTCGATCATGCTGGCGTTCAGTTATCTGGATCGCGAGCTGGTCATCCCGCTGTCGGGCTGGCTCGGTGGCGCGGGCAAGCCATTGCTGCTGGGCAGTCTGTCGGCGTTGTTGCTGGCCTATCTGGTGCGTTTCATTGCAGTGGCTTACGGGCCGTTGGAAAGCAGCCTGGCGCGAATACGGCCATCTTTGCCCGAAGCGGCACGTAGCCTTGGGGTCAGTGGGCCACGACTGTTTTTCAAAGTGTATCTGCCGTTATTGCTGCCCGGCACCTTGAGCGCCGCGTTGCTGGTGTTCGTCGATGTGCTCAAGGAAATGCCCGCGACCCTGCTGATGCGCCCGTTTGGCTGGGACACGCTGGCGGTTCGGATCTTTGAAATGACCAGCGAAGGGGAGTGGGCGAGAGCTTCGTTGCCGGCCTTGACTCTGGTTTTGGTCGGGCTGTTACCGGTCATCGGATTGATTCGACGTTCGGCGCATCGAAACGCCTAGGTGTCAGTCCTACACCTTGAGGCTACAATGCGCGGCATTCGGTGCGGTCCGTCCTACGGACCTGGTAGCTGACATCGGCTCAAAGCCTTCTATTTCAAGGCTTTCGCCCGTAAAGCACCGGCCCGCACCTTCGCCACGCCCGGAAGGAGAAACCCATGGGACAGCGCACGCCTCTGTATGACCTTCATCTCGCCCTTGGCGCGAAGATGGTCGATTTTGGCGGTTGGGATATGCCTCTGCATTACGGATCGCAGGTCGAGGAACACCATCAGGTGCGCCGCGATTGCGGGGTTTTCGATGTATCCCACATGACCGTGATTGATGTCACCGGCCCCCAGGCCAAGGCCTGGCTCCAGCATTTGCTGGCCAATGACGTCGAGCGCCTGCACAGCCCTGGCCGTGCCTTGTACAGCACCATGCTCAACGAGCGCGGCGGCATCGTCGACGACATGATCGTCTACCGTCTCGAGGACGGTTATCGGCTGGTGGTCAACGCCTCCACCCGCAATCAGGACCTCGCCTGGATGCAGGCCCATCTCGATGGTTTCGATGTGCAGCTCAACGAGCGCTCCGAACTGGCGATGCTGGCGATTCAAGGCCCCCATGCCCGGCACAAGATTTCCGAACTGGTGACCCAGTCCCGCGGCAACCTGATCCAGATGCTCAAGCCTTTTGAAGGCCAGCCTGACGGCGACTGGTTCATCGCGCGCACCGGATATACCGGTGAAGATGGCCTGGAGATCGTTCTACCCGCCAATCAGGCGCCAGGGTTTTTCAACGACCTGGTGGGCGCGGGCATTTCTCCTATCGGCCTGGGTGCCCGGGATACCTTGCGTGTCGAAGCCGGCATGAACCTGTACGGCCAGGACATTCATCAAGACGTTTCACCGCTGGCCTCGAACATGGCCTGGAGCATTGCCTGGGAACCGGCCACTCGCCAGTTCATTGGTCGCAGCGCCCTGGAAGCCGAGCGGGCGGGTGGTGTGCAGCACAAACTGGTCGGTCTGGTCCTTGAGGAACGTGGGGTTTTGCGCGCTCATCAAGTGGTCCGTATCGCCAATGTTGGCGAAGGAGAGATCACCAGTGGTAGTTTCTCTCCTACGCTTAGCAAGTCGATAGCACTGGCGCGCGTGCCGATGGCAACTGCCGACCGCGCAGAAGTGGAAATCCGTGGCAAGTGGTACCCGGTCCGGGTGGTCAAACCGACCTTCGTCCGCCATGGCAAAACCTTGATCTAACCTTTTTGGCGGGCAACGACCGCTGACAATTCTCTTGAGGACACAGAACATGAGCGATATCCCTGCCGACCTGCGTTTTGCCGAAAGTCACGAATGGGCCCGTCTGGAAGCCGATGGAACCGTTACCGTGGGCATCAGCGATCACGCTCAGGAAGCCTTGGGCGATGTGGTGTTCGTTGAGCTGACTGAAGTTGGAAAAGTTTTCGCTGCCGGTGATGTTGCCGGTGTGGTCGAGTCGGTCAAAGCCGCTTCCGATATCTATTCTCCTATCGGTGGTGAAGTGACCGCTGTCAACGACGCTCTGGGTGACTCTCCGGAAAGCCTCAACTCTGACCCATACAGCGCGTGGATCTTCAAACTCAAGCCGAGCGACAAGGCTGAGCTGGACAAGCTGCTCGATGCAGCCGGCTACAAGGCCGCCATCGGCGAGTAAGCCTTCAGCGTCATCCCAAAGCCCCGACGTGTCGGGGCTTTTTTTCGCCTGACGGATTTCCCTGTGGGAGCGGGCAAGCCTCGCTCCTGCACGGGTTCGCTGTTGGCAGCGGCTGCTATGCTGGTTTGACCGTGTTGCATCGACGTTGAGCGCCAGCCTAGAGAGAGCCCGTCATGTCCCAGTTGCCGTCCTTGAGCCAGTTACGCGATCCCAATGCCTTCCTTCGCCGCCACCTTGGCCCCGATGCTGCCGAGCAACAGGCGATGCTCGACAGCCTCGGCCTCGGCAGCCGGGTCGAACTGATCGAACAGACGGTACCGCCGGGAATCCGCCTGAACCGCGAGCTCGATTTGCCGCCGGCCCTCGACGAAGAGGCTGCGCTGGTGAAGCTGCGCGGGTACGCCGAGCAAAACCAGGTCTGGACCAGCCTGATCGGTATGGGTTACCACGGCACCATCACGCCGGCCGTCATTCTGCGCAACGTGTTGGAAAATCCCGGTTGGTACACCGCCTACACCCCTTATCAGCCGGAGATTGCCCAGGGGCGGCTCGAAGCGCTGCTGAATTTCCAGCAATTGACCATCGACCTCACGGGCCTCGAACTGGCCAACGCTTCGCTGCTCGATGAAGCCACGGCGGCGGCGGAAGCCATGGCGTTGGCCAAGCGGGTCGCCAAGTCCCGGAGCAATCTGTTCTTCGTCGATGAGAACTGCCATCCGCAAACCATTTCCGTGGTGCAGACCCGGGCCGAAGGGTTCGGTTTCGAGCTGATCATCGACGCTGTGGATAACTTGAAACAGCACGAGGTGTTTGGCGCGTTGCTGCAATATCCCGACACCCACGGCGAGATCCGCGACCTGCGTCCGTTGATCGATCATCTGCATGCCCAACAGGCGCTGGCCTGTGTCGCGACGGATCTGCTGAGCCTGCTGTTGCTGACCCCGCCTGGGGAGTTGGGCGCCGACGTGGTGTTCGGCTCGTCCCAGCGCTTCGGTGTGCCGATGGGGTACGGCGGGCCGCACGCGGCGTTTTTTGCCAGTCGCGATGAGTACAAACGGGCGATTCCCGGGCGGATCATCGGCGTGTCGAAAGATGCTCGCGGCAATGTCGCGCTGCGCATGGCCCTGCAAACCCGTGAGCAACATATCCGCCGGGAGAAAGCCAACTCGAACATCTGCACCGCTCAGGTGCTGCTGGCCAACATCGCCAGTTTCTATGCGGTCTACCATGGTCCGGAAGGACTCAAACGCATTGCCCAGCGCGTCCATCGGTTGACCTGCATCCTCGCCGCTGGCCTGGAGCGTCACGGCATCACTCGCCTCAACACCCACTTTTTCGACACGCTGACGCTGGAGGTTGGTGGTACTCAGACCGCAATTATCGAAAGCGCCCAGGCAGCACAGATCAACTTGCGCATTCTCGGGCGCGGGCAGTTGGGGCTGAGCCTCGACGAAACCTCTGACGAATCCACGGTAGCGAAACTGTTTGATGTGTTCCTCGGTTCCGATCATGGGCTGAACGTCGACGAACTGGACGCTCAAACCCTTGCTTCCGGTATTCCGGCAGGTCTGCTGCGCACCTCGCCTTATCTGCGTCATCCGGTATTCAGCGCCCATCACAGCGAAACCGAGATGCTGCGTTACCTCAAGCAACTGGAAAACAAAGACCTGGCGCTCAACCAATCAATGATCCCGCTGGGCTCCTGCACCATGAAACTCAATGCCACCAGCGAGATGATCCCCATCACCTGGCCGCAATTCGCCAACCTGCATCCGTTTGTACCGAAAGAGCAGGCGGTGGGTTATTCGCTGATGATCGAAGAGCTGGAACGCTGGCTCTGCGCAATCACCGGTTTCGACGCGATCTGCATGCAACCCAATTCCGGCGCTCAAGGCGAGTACGCCGGGCTGCTGGCGATCCGCAAATATCACGAGAGCCGTCATCAGGGGGCGCGAGAGATTTGCCTGATTCCGTCCTCGGCCCACGGCACCAACCCCGCCTCGGCGCAGATGGCCGGGATGCGCGTGGTGATCGTCGAGTGCGACGAGGCCGGCAACGTCGATCTGGATGACCTGAAAGGCAAGGCCGCGGACGCAGGCGACAAACTCGCCTGCCTGATGGCGACGTATCCGTCGACCCATGGCGTGTACGAGGAAGGCATCAGCGAAATCTGTGAAGTTATCCACAGCCACGGCGGCCAGGTGTACATGGACGGCGCCAACCTCAACGCGCAGGTGGGATTGGCGCGGCCGGCGGACATTGGCGCCGATGTCTCCCACATGAACTTGCACAAGACGTTCTGCATTCCCCATGGCGGCGGCGGGCCGGGCATGGGGCCGATAGGCGTGCGCGCGCATTTGGCGCCGTTCGTCGCCAATCACCCGGTGGTGCCGATTGAGGGACCGCTGGCGCAGAACGGTGCGGTCAGCGCAGCGCCCTGGGGCAGCGCGAGCATTTTGCCGATCAGCTGGATGTACATTGCGATGATGGGCCCGCAATTGGCGGATGCCAGCGAGGTGGCGATCCTCGCTGCGAATTATCTGGCGCAACATTTGTCCGGGGCGTTTCCAGTGCTCTTCACCGGGCGCAATGAACGGGTGGCGCACGAATGCATCCTCGATTTGCGGCCATTGAAGGCGCTGACCGGGATCAGTGAAGAGGACGTGGCCAAGCGTCTGATGGATTACGGCTTCCATGCGCCGACCATGTCGTTTCCGGTGCCAGGGACACTGATGGTCGAGCCGACCGAGAGCGAATCAAAGGCCGAACTGGATCGGTTTATCGGGGCGATGCTGAGCATTCGCGCGGAAATCACCGAGGTGCAGAACGGTAACTGGCCCGCCGAAGACAATCCGCTGAAGCGAGCGCCGCACACCCTGGCCGATATCACCGGGGTCTGGGAGCGGCCTTACAGCATCGAGCAAGCGGTGACGCCGGATGCGCACACCAAGGCGCACAAGTATTGGCCGGTGGTGAATCGGGTGGACAACGTCTATGGCGACAGGAATCTGTTCTGTGCCTGCGTGCCCGTCGATGATTACCGCTGATCACCCGGACTACGCAAATCCAATGTAGGAGCGAGCCTGCTCGCGACAGCGGTGCAACAGTCGCTGAAATGTTGACTGATCCACCGCTGTCGCGAGCAGGCTCGCTCCTGCAGGGTTTTGTGTCGGGCAAAAAAATGCCGCTCATGGGAGCGGCATTTTTATTCAGCTGAACAGCTTATTCCGAAGCCACGGCATTCTTTGCCAGGATCGCATTCGCCAGCTCCATGTCCGTCGCCTGCAGGCCCGGATTGTCGGCGCGGACTTTCTGCATTGCGGCTTCCAGATAAGGACCGCGGATGCCGCCGTCACTGGCGACGAAGCTGCCGGCATCGTCCTGCGCGGCAACGATCAGCTTGTGATCCTTGAAGGTCAGGTAGGTCGAACCGGTGGTGGCACCGGACGAAATGACGTTACGCCAAAAGCTATCGGCCATCGCCGAACCGACTGGAAGGGACAACAACGCGATGGTAGCGACAGCAAGTTTGAGACGCATGATGGGGTGACTCCACTGGTTAACTACGGCGTTGGATGCCTTTCCCCCCATCCAGTTCCGTGACGGCCGTGCCTACTTTTGTTCGCTCTGCGGCGTCACGCGCAAGACTTCCTCGATGGTCGTCAGGCCGGCCGCCACTTTCTGCGCCCCCGACAGCCGCAGGCTGCGCATGCCTTCCTTGAACGCCTGGCGCCGTACCGCCAGCAGATCGGTGTCGGGATTGATCAGCGCCTTAACACCATCCGTCAGTTGCATGATTTCGTAGACCCCGGCGCGGCCGCGGTAGCCGGTGTCGCGGCATTCCAGGCAGCCGATGGCGCGCTGGGCGTTGGTGGGCAGTGGCGCTTGCCAGGGTTTGGTCAGGGTTTGCCAGTCTTCTTCACCCAACGTCAGCGGTGCCTTGCAGTGCGAGCACAAGGTTCGCACCAGGCGCTGGGCCATGACGCCGAGCACCGTGGCTTTGATCAGGTAATGCGGCACGCCGAGTTCCAGCAAGCGGCTGATCGCGCTGGGCGCGTCATTGGTGTGCAAGGTCGAGAGCACCAGGTGACCCGTGAGCGCAGCCTGGATCGCCATTTCTGCGGTTTCGAGGTCGCGAATCTCGCCGATCATGATGATGTCCGGATCCTGCCGCATCAGTGCGCGAACACCGGCGGCGAAGGTCAGGTCGATGTTGTGCTGGACCTGCATCTGATTGAAGGCCGGCTCGACCATTTCGATCGGGTCTTCGATGGTGCAGAGGTTGACCTCCGGCGTCGCCAGTTTCTTCAGCGTGGTGTAAAGCGTGGTGGTTTTGCCCGAACCCGTCGGCCCGGTCACCAGAATGATGCCGTTGGGCTGGCGGGTCATGTCCTGCCAGCGGCGCAGGTCTTCGGCGGAGAAGCCCAACTGATCGAAGTCCTTGAGCAGCACCTCCGGGTCGAAGATCCGCATGACCATTTTTTCGCCGAATGCCGTCGGCAAGGTCGACAGCCGCAGCTCGACCTCACCGCCGTCCGGGGTTTTGGTCTTCACCCGGCCGTCCTGGGGTTTGCGCTTTTCCGCCACGTTCATCCGCCCGAGGCTTTTCAGGCGGCTGACGATGGCCATGGTCACTTGCGGGGGGAATTGATAGACGTTGTGCAGCACGCCGTCGATGCGAAAGCGCACCGTGCCTTGCTCGCGTCGAGGTTCGATGTGGATATCACTGGCGCGCTGCTGGAAGGCGTACTGGAACAGCCAGTCGACGATGTTGACGATGTGCGCGTCGTTGGCGTCCGGTTCCTGGTCGCTGGCGCCGAGGTTGAGCAATTGTTCGAAATTGCCCAGGTTGCTGGCCTGCTGATCGTTGTTGGTCGCACCGCTGACCGATTTGGCCAGCCGGAAAAACTCGACGCTGAAGCGCTGGATGTCCACCGGGTTGGCCACTACGCGTTTGATCGGCAGTTTCAGCACATGAGTCAGGTCAGCTTCCCAGCCGTTGACGTAAGGCTGGGCGCTGGCCACGGTCACCGCGTCGCGGTCGATGGACACCGCCAGAATCTTGTGACGCTGGGCGAAGGCGTAGGACATCAGCGGCGTAATCGCCGCCACGTTGATTTTCAGCGGATCGATGCGCAAGTAAGGCTGGCCCGCTTGCTGCGACAGCCACAGGGTCAGGCTTTCCAGGTCGAGGTGTTTACCGGGACGGCTGAGGTCGTCCAGGTGCTGGCTGGCGATGAATTCCAGGGGATGCATCTGGCCATGGGTGGCGTGGCGGCGGCGGGCATTGAGCGCGTGTTCGGCCGAGTCCTGGCTGATAAAGCCCTGGGCGACCAGTTCACGCAGCAAATCATTGAGATCCAGCCAGCGGTCCTGAATGGCAAGTTGAACGGACATGCGGGCTCCTCATGAACAACAGTTCGCAAAGGATAGTCGCGGACCCGCCGACCGTTGGGCCACTACCCGACGAAGCCGTGTCGAGGTTTGTCAGCCCGCCGCCTGAACAGGCGCTTCCCGCAGGGAATCAGCCGCTTGCAGCTCCACCGAACACACGTTGATCAGGTTACGTAATTTTTCCGCAATCACTTCGGCGCGATGCCAGCTCAACCCGTCCATGACGATGTCGATCGACATCAGATCGTCCATCCGCTGCGCGCTGACCTGTTGCGGCGTCAGAAACTGCAAAGCGAACAGGTTGAGCGCCCGGCACAGCAGGTCCGGCTCGGCTTCGGCCAGCAGTTGGTAATGAACGCGGCAGTGCGCGTTGCCGGCGTGCCAGACATCGGCGCGGATAGGCGAGGTGTTCACAGCTTCCAGGTGCGGCATGGTCGGTCTCCAAATCTATGGAGAAATTTTTACATTCGGCGCCGGGCATTTCTTATCTATGATGGGGCTTATTGGCTATTTTTCGAATTGTTTGATTCGGTCAGCTATCAATTACGGGTTTATTTATGCACAGCGAGCTGGATGGCTACGACCGCAAGATTCTCGCGTTGCTGCAAGAGGACGCTTCGCTGTCCAGCGCGCAGATTGCCGAGCAGGTAGGGCTCTCGCAGTCGCCGTGCTGGCGGCGGATTCAGCGGATGAAGGAGGAGGGGATCATTCGCGGGCAGGTGACCTTGCTCGACCGGAAGAAGATCGGGCTTAACACGCAGATCTTTGCCGAGATCAAACTCAACGCGCATGGGCGTTCGAACTTCACTGAGTTTACCGAGGCGATTCGCGGCTTTCCCGAAGTGCTGGAGTGTTATGTGCTGATGGGGTCGGTGGATTTTTTGCTGCGGATCGTCACGGCGGACATCGAGGCGTATGAGCGGTTTTTCTTTGAAAAGCTGTCGATGGTGCCGGGGATTCAGGAAGTGAACTCGATTGTGGCGTTGTCGGAGATCAAGTCGACGACGAGTTTGCCTGTCTAGGGTATGCGGTGAATGTGCTGGCCTCTTCGCGGGCAAGCCTCGCTCCTACAGGTTTGAGTCGGCCGCCGAATTGGGGTCAACGAAAATACTGTAGGAGCGAGGCTTGCCCGCGAAGGCGGTGTTACATGCGCAGCAGCATTTTCCAGGCACGATTCTGATAAACCGCAATGGCCTGCTGCTTGCGCGCATCCAGCGATTCATCGGTGATCGGCTCGTTCGCCAATTGGGCAAGCTGCTTCAGCTCGCCGTACAGGCGGTCCATTTCCGGGATGTCCAGCACGCCACGGGCATGGTGCAGCCAGGCCTGGATGCGCTCGATGCGCGGCAGCTGCTCGGCCAGGTCTTCCGGCTGTTGCTGATAACGCTGCAATTGCAGGGAGGTCGCTTCTTCACCCAGCAAACGCGGCAACCAGCTACCCAATTGCGCAGCACCCTGGCGATTGCCACGGACGTTGCGATCAGCTGCCCAGGTGCGGGCCAGCAACCAACGCGACGTGTTCAGCGAGAACAAGCCCCAGCGCGGGTCTTCCAGTTCTTCGAGGAATTGCTCCGGCGCGGCTTTGCGCACGTCTTCGTCGTCGATACCGGCTTGCACCAGAGGGCGCCAGTCTTCGAGCAAGGCATCCAGAGCAACGCGCAGATCGTGGGTCGACTGACGCGGTGCGGCCTGGCCCAGGCTGCTCAGCAAGGCACGCAATTCGGCCAGGTTCTCGACCCAGTCCTGCAACAAGCGCCAGTGGCCATTGAAGCGATACTGCTCGGCCAGACGCTGGCTGCTGCTCAGCAAATGCCAGCTCAGCGCGGCGAATGCATCGTCCAGCGGCGTTTCAGCGGTGATTTGCGGTGCCGGCAGGCTCAACGAATAGCTGTTGGCGTCGTACAAGCGATAACCGCGCTCGGCCTTGCTGATGTCACACGGCATCAGGGCCAGGGTCGCGGCCAGTTCGGCGGCCAGTTCCAGCAGGGCAGCCGGCTCGCCTTCGCGCAGTTCCAGTTCCAGCTCGCAGATTTCTTCTTTCTGCTTGCCGACCACCACGTGGCCCAGGTCCAGTGCGGCTTCGATGACCACTTTGGTCTTGCCGCGGCCCCAAGCGATTTCAGCGCGTTCGCGAACGAAATCGGTGGTGAAGATCGGTTTCAGGGTTTTCTTGTCCAGTTCGGCAAGTTCTTCGGGCCAGCATTCACCGTCGAGTTTCTTGATGTCGAGCTTGGCTTTGGGCAGGTTCCAGTCGTATTCGTTTCGCTCGGACAGACCGGCGACGCTCTGGCCTCGGGTCTTGAGGGTCTGAATCACTTCTTCGCCGTCCTTGCGCAGGCGCAGGGCAACCTTGGCGCGGGCCAGGTCGCGCTCAGGCGTGTCGAAGTATTGGTTCATCAACTCACGGCGTTCCCAGCCACTTTTGTTGCGTTTTTTCAGGAGCGGGTGCTCGCGCAGGGCTGCGAGGGTTTCGCGGCTGACGCGGAGTTTGATTTCGGTTTCTTTCTGCATGGCCGGAAAATCCAGGATCGGGAGCGCAGCCGGGGGAAATGTGTGGCTGCCAAGGCCGTGCAGTGTACAGGACTCCTTAGTCCTACGTGCCGCGGCGGTTTATTCCTGTCGCCAGATGGTTCTATGATGGACTTCAATTCGCGAGTTGGAGTCAGCGATGCCTTTGCCGCCCATGAAAGATCAGTTCGCTGCGCTGATTGCCGCGCCGACGGTCAGCTGTACCCAGCCCAGCCTTGATCAATCCAACCGTCCGGTCATCGACTTGCTGGCGACGTGGCTCGGTGACCTTGGTTTCGCCTGCGACATCCAGCAGGTCAGCCCCGGCAAGTTCAACTTGCTGGCCAGTTTCGGCTCCGGCCCCGGTGGCCTGGTGCTGGCCGGGCATAGCGATACGGTGCCGTTCGATGGCGCACTGTGGCAGACCGATCCGCTGAAACTGACCGAAGTCGACGGCCGCTGGGTGGGCCTTGGCAGTTGCGACATGAAAGGCTTTTTTGCCCTGGCCATCGAGGCGGTGATTCCGCTGCTCGATCAGCCTTTCAAGCAACCGCTGCTGATCCTCGCCACGTGCGATGAAGAAAGCTCGATGTCCGGCGCTCGTGCCCTGGCCGAAGCCGGCCGTCCGCTGGGGCGTGCGGCGGTGATTGGCGAGCCGACCGGACTGAAGCCGATCCGCATGCACAAAGGCATCATGATGGAGCGCATCGACATCCTCGGGCAGAGCGGCCATTCCTCGGACCCGCGCCTGGGACATAGCGCCCTTGAGGCCATGCACGATGCCATCGGCGAGCTGCGTGGCCTGCGCCTGTTGTGGCAGCGTGAATTCCGCAATCCGCAATTCGGCGTGCCGACACCGACCATGAACTTCGGCTGTATCCATGGCGGCGACAATCCCAACCGCATCTGCGGCCAGTGTTCACTGGAATTCGACTTGCGGCCGTTGCCGGGCATGGACCCCAAAGCCCTGCGCGCGGCCATTCTGCAGCGGCTCAACCCGATTGCCGAACGCCATCAGGTGAAGATCAATTACGCGCCGCTGTTCCCCGAAGTGCCGCCGTTCGAGCAGGCCGAGGACGCCGAATTGGTCCGGGTCGCCGAAAAGCTCACCGGCCATCGCGCCGAAGCAGTGGCGTTCGGCACCGAAGCGCCTTATCTTCAGCGTCTTGGCTGCGAAACACTGGTACTCGGCCCGGGTGATATCGCCTGTGCGCACCAACCGGGTGAATACCTCGAAATGTCACGTTTGCAGCCTACCGTGCATCTATTACGTCAATTGATTGAACATTACTGCCTGACACCGGCCCAAACGCCAATGTCAGGTGGTTGAACCTGTAGGAGCCGGCTTGCTGGCGATGAACGATGACGCGGTTCACCTGATGAACCACGGCGCCTGCATCGCCAGCAAGCCGGCTCCCACAGGTGTAAATTGCCAGTGTCCCAACCCGTATTCATGAGGAGAGCGCGCGTGTCGCCAAGCCTGTTCCGACGATAACCATCAGCCCGCTGTGCGTTTTCAGTTTCGCCCATTTTTTGGCTGCTATTTATTACAGGCCCAGGTTCATGCCCGAATACGTTAATTGGCTTCGTCACGCTTCGCCTTACATCAACGCTCACCGCGATTGCACCTTCGTCGTCATGCTGCCCGGCGACGGCGTTGAGCATCCGAATTTCGGCAACATCGTCCACGACCTGGTGCTGCTGCATAGCCTCGGCGTGCGCCTGGTGCTGGTTCACGGTTCCCGTCCGCAAATCGAAACCCGGCTCGCCGCACGCGGCCTGACCCCGCATTACCACCACGGGATGCGCATCACTGATGCCGCGACCCTGGAGTGTGTGATCGATGCGGTCGGCCAGTTGCGCATCGCCATCGAAGCGCGGCTGTCGATGGACATGGCCTCGTCGCCGATGCAGGGCTCGCGCCTGCGGGTGGCCAGCGGCAACCTGGTGACGGCACGGCCGATCGGCGTGCTGGAAGGCGTCGACTATCACCACACCGGCGAAGTGCGCCGGGTTGACCGCAAGGGCATCAATCGCCTGCTGGACGAGCGCTCCATCGTGCTGCTGTCGCCATTGGGCTACTCGCCGACCGGGGAGATTTTCAACCTCGCCTGCGAAGACGTTGCCACGCGCGCGGCCATCGACCTGGGTGCGGACAAACTGCTGCTGTTTGGTGCTGACCTTGGCTTGATCGATGAAAACGGTCGGCTGGTGCGTGAGCTGCGTCCGCAACAAGTCCCGGCGCATTTGCAGCGTCTGGGCAGCAACTATCAGGCGGAACTGCTGGATGCCGCGGCTGAAGCGTGCCGGGGCGGCGTTGCCCGCAGCCATATCGTCAGCTATGCCGAAGACGGTGCGCTGCTGACCGAGCTGTTCACCCGCGACGGTGGCGGTACGCTAGTGGCCCAAGAGCAATTCGAGATCGTGCGCGAAGCGGCCATCGAAGATGTCGGTGGTTTGCTGGACCTGATCAGCCCGCTGGAAGAGCAAGGGATTCTGGTGCGTCGTTCCCGCGAGGTGCTGGAACGCGAGATTGAGCAGTTCAGCGTGGTTGAGCGCGAAGGCATGATCATCGCTTGTGCGGCGTTGTATCAGATTGCCGATTCGGACGCTGGCGAGTTGGCGTGTCTGGCGGTGAACCCGGAATACCGCCATGGCGGTCGCGGTGATGAGTTGCTGGAGCGCATCGAAACCCGCGCCCGGGCCCAGGGCTTGAAAACCCTGTTCGTGCTGACGACCCGGACCGCTCACTGGTTCCGCGAACGTGGGTTCGTGCCGAGCAGCGTCGAACGCCTGCCGTCGGCGCGAGCGTCGCTGTACAACTATCAGCGTAATTCGAAGATCTTCGAAAAAGCCCTGTAACTGCGGGCTTTTGTGGCGATGGAGCTTGCTCCCGCTGGAGGCCGAAGGACTCCCAAACCCGGCAACTCGGTCTATCAGACATAACGCGTTTACCGGGTTTGGGGGCGCTCCGCAGCCCAGCGGGAGCAAGCTCCCTCGCCACAGGGTTTGTGTTACTCCTGCACGAACTTCGCGCTGACATACGCCGAATAATCCGGCAGCACCGTCTCGACCCTTCCCTTCCTCCTTCAAGAACTTCGCCGTCTCGCCAATGGCCTTGGCCGTGCCGCCGTCCAGCAGCGCCACGCTTGCAGGCGGCAGCGATTTCCGCCGGTTGCAGTTCACCACTTTGACCTTCGAGGCATCCAGGCCCTGAAACGACGCCAGTCGATTTTTCACCGACGGTCTTTTCGTAAACACCGTCCGCTTGGGGGGCTTTGCTGGGGTCGATACCGGTTTGATAGCCGACCGTGAGGTTCGCCGTTTGAGCGCTGAGTGAAAAATAATAGCGATACACAAACTGTAACAATTGGTCTGGATAGTGCGCGTTTGGTCGCCATGGCGTGGCCGTTCGGGAGGGGATTTTTTCCGAATGGCGTCAAAGCTGATCGATCTAAAAAACAGCTAAAAAATACCTTTTAGGAATTAACTTTCGAGCCAGCCGCTCTGGCCCGGGACGAAGAATGGAGCGGAGCTTCATTCCTAAAAGGTATTAAAAAGAACAGACCAATTCTTTTTGGGTTTGTGACGAACGCACGACCCTGCAAGGACCAAAAAAAACGGGGATTAGACCATGGTCGTAGACACACATAGTTACGATTGACTTGTGAGTCACGGTCTGGCGCTAATCGCGCATCTTAGGATCCCGGGCATTCGACTCAGGGCCAGGAATACAAGAATTAGAAACGAGAGGAGCTAAAACAATGAACAAGTCCACCTTGGCCTTGGCCGTGGCCGTAGGGGTTTTGGCGCAGCAGGCAGGCGCCGCGGGTTTTATCGAAGACAGCAAGGCATCCGTCAGTTCCCGCACCATGTATTACAACGCGGACACCCGCGAAGGGACTGCGAACGATCAAAGAGAGACCGCTGAAGGTCTCAAGTTCGATTACCAGTCTGGTTTCACTCAGGGTGTTGTTGGATTCGGTATCGATGCCCAGGCGGTCGTTGGCATTCATCTGGACGGTGGCCGTGGTCACCACCCGGATAACAACTCCTTCTTCCCAAGCGATTCCGACGGTTCGGCGTCGGACCCATGGAGTCGCGCAGCCGCCAACGTCAAGGCGCGTTTCTCGAAGACCGAGGCTCACCTGGGCGGCGCTCTGCAACCGAACATGCCGATTCTGGTCGCGAACGACAGTCGTCTGCTACCACAGAGCTTTGAAGGTGGCACCATCACCTCGAAGGAAATCGACAACTTCACCTTTAACGTCGGCCAGTTTGAGCACGCAGCGGGTCGCGCCTCGTCGAACACCACCGGCCTGGCCGTGGCAGGCGGTACCGAAGAAAGCAACAAGTTCCGGTATGCCGGTGCGGACTGGAAGGTCACCAAAGACCTCACCCTGCAGTACTACTACGCGAACCTGGAAGACTACTACAAGCAGAACTTCCTCGGTCTGGTGCACGTCTACACGATCGCACCCAACCAGTCGTTCAAGACAGACCTGCGCTATTTCGACAGCAGCTCCGACGGCAAGAACGGCGATGCGGGCTATCGGTTCAATAACAACGGTGGTTTCGCCAAGAACCCGGGCGAGGTCGATAACAAGACCTGGAGCGCCATGTTCACCTACACCCTGGGTGCCAACGCCTTCCTGCTCGGCCATCAGCGTGTCAGCGATGACGGTGGCTTCGTTTACCTGAACCAGGGCAACGTGGTCGACAGCAACGGTCGCAACGAAGGCGCGGGAGGTACGAGCTTCTACCTGTTCACCGACGCCATGGTTAACGGCTTCGTCCGTGCTGGTGAGAACACCACTTTCGGTCAGTACACCTACGACTTCGCTTCTCTGGGTGTTCCTGGCCTGAAAGCCTCGGCCGCCTACCTGCGTGGCGATAACATCAAGGCTACCAACGGCGTGGGTAAAGACCAGACCGAGTGGGAACGCGACCTGCGTGTGGATTACGTGATCCAGACAGGTGCGCTTAAAGGCTTCGGCACGACGTTGCGTCACGGTACCTACCGCGGCGATACCAACATCTCTGCGCAAGACCAGACCCGTCTGATCTTCAACTACACCTACAGCTTCCTGTAACACCCACCAGAAATAGCCTCGCCTCAGGGCGGGGCTTTTTTTCGCGTTTTATTTGATATTCCAAATAGACCTTAAATAGTAATTTATTATTCTTTTTGGATTTTTATCCGGGCGCCTAAAGTGGCAAGCCAAGGAGCCGATACCCTGTGTTCGGCGCGCATAGCTATATTCCGAAATGGCATTAAAAATAATGAAATAAATGTTTTCCGGTTTTACCATGCGCCCCCCAAAAAATCACAGCGGGTAGGCCGCGACCGTAGATGCGCGTTGTCACGATGACATGCGGTCTGGCGCTAACCGCGCTTTTCAGGATCCAGGGCATCCGACCCAGGACCAGAAGCATAAAAAATTAGAAACGATAGGAGCGAAACAAATGAACAAGTCCACCTTGGCCCTGGCCGTGGCCGTAGGGGTTTTGGCGCAGCAGGCAAGCGCCGCCGGTTTCATCGAAGACAGCAAGGCCACTCTGGGTCTGCGTAACTTCTACATCAACACCGATAACCGTGATGGTTCGGGCGCGAACAAAAACGAAGAGTGGGGCCAAGGCTTCGACCTGCGTTTCATCTCCGGTTACACCCAAGGCACTGTCGGCTTCGGTATCGATGCGATCGGCCTGTTGGGCGTGCGTCTGGATTCGGGCGGTGGTACCAACGGTGCCAGCAATAACTCGTATGGCGGCACGGTATTCCCAAGCGAGTCCAACGGCGAAGCAGTTGATAACTTCTCCAGCCTGGGCCTGACTGCAAAAGCCAAGATCTCCCAGACCGAACTGAAGCTGGGCACGTTGCAGCCAAAGAACCCGGTTATCGTGACCAACGACGGTCGTCTGCTGCCACAAACCTGGCAGGGTGGTCAGATCACTTCTGGCGAGATCAAGGACCTGACGCTGGTTGGCGGTCAGATCGAAGCCGTGAAAGGACGTAACTCCAGCAACAATGAGCAGCTGAGCATCGGCGGCGCCAACGCTCGTACCGCCAGCGGCCGCGACAGCAACAAGTTCATCTATGCCGGTGGTGATTACAAAATCACCAAAGACCTGACTGCCCAGTACTACTACGGCAATCTGGAAGACTTCTACAAGCAGCACTTCCTGGGTCTGGTACACAACTGGGCTATCGGCCCTGGCGTGTTGAAGTCTGACTTGCGCTACTTCAACAGCTCGGATGACGGCGCAAACGGTCACGACCCGCTGTACTACAGCTCCGGCAACTACAGCAGCACCTCCAATGGCAAAGGCAAGGTCGACAACAATCTGTACAGCGGCTTGTTCCTGTACACCGTTGCCGGTCACACCTTCGGTGGTGGCTATCAGGTCAGCAACGGCAGCAGCGACTTCCCTTGGCTGAACCAGGGCGACGGTTCGTCGAACTACACCATCACCGACATGCAAATCCAGAAGTTCGGCCGTGCCGGCGAGCGCACCTGGCAAGCTCGCTACTCGTTTGACTTCGCCAAAGTCGGTGTGCCTGGCTTGACCGCTGGTATGGTTTATCTGCGTGGCGACGATATCGACACCAATCGCACCTCTACTGCTGCAGCCGGTAATAACAGCACCGAGTGGGAACGCGACCTGACTGTCGGTTACGTCGTACCGGAAGGCCCGTTGAAGAACGTTGGCTTGATGTGGAAAAACGCCACCTGGCGCACCAACATCCCGGGCGTTCGCTCCCAGGACGAAAACCGTCTGATCGTCAGCTACTCGATTCCGCTGTTGTAACAGCGCTCGCGTAACCGCTGAAAAAAAAGCCCCGCCCGGCATCTCGCCGGGCGGGGCTTTTGCGTTTTCAAGGCGGGGTCACCCCCGTAATCCCGCCGTGAAAACTCCCTCTTTGCAGCAACTCAAGGCCTTCTCGAACCTTGTCGGCGATGTTCGTCCTGATGTTCCTGGAGGTCCAGTGAATAGATATTTAATATTCATTTATGATCTAAATTCATCGATATTTATTCTTTTTAATTCATAAGGAACACAGGCAAAGTTGAGCCCGACAAGCACTCATCAGGAGCAGCACCATGAGCCTCAGACTGGGCGATATCGCCCCCGACTTCGAACAGGATTCCAGCGCCGGCACCCTCCGTTTCCACGAATGGCTGGGCGATAGCTGGGGCGTGCTGTTTTCCCATCCGGCGGACTTCACGCCGGTGTGCACCACCGAACTGGGCTTCACTGCCAAGCTCAAGGATGAGTTTTCCAATCGCGGCGTCAAAGCCATCGCCCTGTCCGTGGACCCGGTGGACTCGCATCACAAGTGGATCGAGGACATCAATGAAACCCAGAACACGGTCGTCAATTTCCCGATCCTGGCCGACGCGGACCGCAAGGTCTCCGACCTCTATGACCTGATCCACCCGAACGCCAATGACACCCTGACCGTGCGCTCGCTATTCGTGATCGACCCGAACAAAAAGATTCGGCTGACCATCACCTACCCGGCGAGTACCGGGCGCAATTTTCACGAGATCCTGAGGGTGATCGACTCGCTGCAACTTACCGACAACTACAAGGTGGCCACCCCGGCCAACTGGCAGGACGGTGATGAAGTGGTGATCGTGCCGTCGCTCAAGGACGAAGACGAAATCAAGCAGCGCTTTCCCAAGGGTTACCGCGCGGTAAAGCCGTACCTGCGTCTGACGCCGCAGCCCAACAGGTAAGCCATCAGCATTTTCGGTGTGGCTGGTATCGCCATCATGAGCAGGTAAAACGCTATCCACTGTGGGAGCGAGCCTGCTCGCGATGACAGAATTGCAGGCACCGCAGAAAGATTGACCATATCCATAAAGCAGGGGATTTCAGGCCGTTTCGACGGCCTTTTTTTCGCCCGCAGGAAGTGTCTTCTTATATATCTTATGTGCATAACCAAATGAACAAATATGATTTATGGATATAACAATCACCTGTTAAGGTCACCTCCATTACAGCGAGATCGCAAACCGCGAATCGCCAACACCGTGCAAGGAATCATTTGAATGCTGGTCGTCTCACTCGGTGGCAGTCCCAGCCAACGTTCCCGCTCCGGGGTGCTGCTGGAGCGCTCCCAACGCTGGTTGCAGGAGCAGGGTGTGGAAGTGATGAGTTACCAGGTGCGGGACTTCCCGGCCGAAGACTTGCTTCATGCACGCTTCGACAGCCCGAAGGTGATCGACCTGCTGCAACAGATTGAAAATGCCGATGGCCTGTTGATCGCCACTCCGGTCTACAAGGCGTCGTTCTCCGGCGCACTGAAAACCGTGCTGGATTTGCTGCCCGAGCGCGCGTTGGACCACAAAGTGGTTTTGCCCATGGCGACCGGCGGCAGTATCGCCCACATGCTGGCGGTGGATTACGCGCTCAAGCCGGTGCTGTCGGCGTTGAAAGCCCAGGAAATGCTCCATGGGGTTTTCGCGGTAGACAGCCAGATCGCTTACGGCGAAGGCAGCGCCCAGGCGCAGTTGGCGCCAGAGCTGGAACAACGACTGAAGGAATCGCTGGAGCTGTTTTTCAGCGCCATGGCCCGACGGCCCAAGCCGATCGATCCGAAGCTGTTGAATGAACGTTTGTTGAGTGCTCGCTGGAGCATTTAAGTCAGCACTAAAGCCACACCTGAAATTGATGTACTGGCCTTACTCGCCCGCTAACGGGCAAGCAGGTGCAGCCAAAACCCAACTGCAAAAAGGAGAGCGCCATGCGCACTGTCATTTTGCGTCGTGGTCTGGTCGCTCTGTTTGCAGCGGCTGTCACCTTCGGCGCCATTACTCAAGCTCAAGCCGAGACGTTGCGAATCGGTTATCAAAAGTACGGCACCCTGGTGCTGCTCAAAGCCAAAGGCACGTTGGAAAAACGCCTCGCCGCCCAAGGCGTGGACGTGCAATGGACTGAATTCCCCGGCGGCCCGCAATTGCTTGAAGGCCTGAACGTCGGCTCGATCGACTTCGGCGTCACCGGCGAAACCCCACCAGTCTTTGCTCAAGCCGCCGGCGCCGATCTGCTCTACGTCGCCTACGAACCGCCAGCGCCACACAGCGAAGCGATCCTGGTGCCGAAGGATTCACCGATCAAATCGGTGCAGGACCTCAAGGGCAAGAAAGTCGTCCTGAACAAAGGCTCCAACGTCCACTACTTGCTGGTCCGCGCACTGGAAGACGCCGGTCTCAAATACACCGACATCCAGACCGTATTCCTGCCGCCGGCCGATGCCCGCGCTGCGTTCGAGCGTGGCAGCGTCGATGCGTGGGTGATCTGGGACCCGTATCAGGCTGCCGCCGAACAGCAACTGCAAGCGCGCACCCTGCGCGATGGCCAGGGCATCGTCGACAACCACCAGTTCTATCTGGCGACCAAGCCTTACGCACAGAAAAACCCTGAGGTGATCAAGACCCTCGTGGAAGAAGTGCGCGCCGTCGGCGAGTGGTCCAAGGCCAATCCAGTCGAGGTGACCCAACAGGTTTCGCCACTGCTCGGCTTGCCGGCGGACATCACCCTGACCTCGATGAAACGTCAGGGTTACGGCGCGTTGTTCCTCACGCCTGAAGTGGTCGCCGCCCAACAGAAAATCGCCGACAGCTTCTACCAGCTCAAGCTGATCCCGAAACCGTTGAGCATCAAAGACGTGATCTGGACGCCACCGGCAGCCGTTGCCAAAACGCAGTAATTCGATTCCCCAAGGAGACCACTCCATGAGCCTCAATATTTTCTGGTTCCTGCCTACCCACGGCGATGGCCATTACCTTGGCACCGCCGAAGGCGCCCGCGCCGTCGACCACGGTTACCTGCAACAAATCGCCCAGGCGGCGGATCGCCTGGGCTTCGGTGGGGTGTTGATTCCCACCGGTCGCTCCTGCGAAGACTCGTGGCTGGTGGCGGCGTCGCTGATTCCAGTGACTCAGCGTTTGAAATTCCTTGTCGCGCTGCGCCCCGGGATCATTTCCCCGACGGTGGCCGCGCGTCAGGCGGCGACCCTGGATCGCCTGTCCGGCGGTCGTGCGTTGTTCAACCTGGTCACCGGCGGTGATCCGGAAGAATTGGCCGGCGACGGTTTGTTCCTGACTCACGAAGAGCGCTATCAAGCCTCGGTGGAATTCACCCGCATCTGGCGTCGCGTACTGGAAGGCGAAACCGTTGATTACGACGGTCAGCACATCAGCGTGAAAGGCGCCAAGTTGCTCTATCCACCGATCCAGCAACCGCGTCCGCCGCTGTACTTCGGCGGTTCGTCGGAAGCGGCGCAAGACCTCGCGGCCGAGCAGGTGGAAATGGTCCTGACCTGGGGCGAGCCACCGGCCGCCGTCGCCGAGAAGATTGAACAAGTGCGAGCCAAAGCCGCGAAGCTGGGTCGCACCGTGCGTTTCGGCATTCGCTTGCACGTGATCGTCCGAGAAACCAATGCCGAAGCCTGGCAAGCGGCGGATCGGCTGATCTCCCATCTCGACGATGAAATCATCGCCCGAGCCCAGGCTTCTCTGGCCCGGTTCGATTCGGTCGGCCAGCAACGCATGGCCGCGCTGCATGGCGGCAGCCGCGACAACCTGGAAGTCAGCCCCAACCTGTGGGCCGGTGTCGGCCTGGTACGTGGCGGCGCCGGTACGGCGTTGGTGGGCGATGGTCCGACCGTGGCTGCCCGCGTGAAGGAATACGCGGACCTGGGCATCGATACCTTCATCTTCTCCGGTTATCCACACCTGGAAGAGTCGTACCGGGTTGCGGAATTGCTGTTCCCGCACCTCGACATCGAACGTCCGGAACTGCCCCAAGGCGCCAATTACGTCAGCCCGTTCGGTGAGATGGTCGCCAACGACATTCTTCCCAAAGCCGCGTCCCAGAGCTGAGGCGCGCATGAAGAGACTTATCCACAACCTCGCGCCCTGGGCGTTGCCGGTGTTGCTGCTCGCGGTGTGGCAGTTGTCAGTGTCGGCGGGCTGGTTGTCGACACGGATTCTGCCGGCGCCGGTCGCGGTCATCGAGGCCGGCGTGAGCCTGGTGCGCAGCGGCGAAATCTGGACGCACCTGGCAATCAGCGGCTGGCGTGCTGCGCTGGGCTTCACCATTGGCGGCGGCATCGGCCTGGCCTTGGGTTTCATCACCGGTCTGTCGAAATGGGGCGAACGCCTGCTCGACAGTTCGGTGCAGATGATCCGCAACGTGCCGCACTTGGCGCTGATTCCCTTGGTGATCCTGTGGTTCGGCATCGACGAGTCGGCGAAGATTTTCCTGGTGGCGTTGGGCACGTTGTTCCCGATTTACCTCAACACCTATCACGGTATCCGCAACGTCGATCCGGCGTTGGTGGAAATGTCGCGCAGTTATGGCTTGTCCGGTTTCAGCCTGTTTCGCCAGGTGATTCTGCCGGGGGCGCTGCCTTCGATTCTGGTGGGTGTGCGCTTCGCGCTGGGCTTCATGTGGCTGACGCTGATCGTCGCGGAAACCATTTCCGCGAGCGCCGGCATTGGCTACCTGGCGATGAATGCCCGGGAGTTTTTGCAGACCGACGTGGTGGTGCTGGCGATTCTTCTGTACGCCGTGCTCGGCAAACTCGCCGACCTCGCGGCCCGCGGGCTTGAGCGCGTGTGGTTGCGCTGGCACCCAGCCTATCAAGTTGTTAAAGGAGGTGCGGCATGACGGCTCAACAACCTCCACGGTTGCAGCGCGGGATCCCGCTGGTGGTGCGTAAGCTGCAAAAAACCTACGGCTCTCGGCAGGTGTTGCGTGAGATTGACCTGCACATTCCAGCGGGTCAGTTCGTTGCCGTGGTGGGTCGTAGCGGTTGCGGCAAAAGTACCTTGCTACGGTTGCTCGCCGGTCTCGACAAACCCACCGGGGGTGAATTGCTCGCCGGCTCCGCGCCGCTGAACGATGCCCGGGAAGACACCCGATTGATGTTCCAGGAAGCGCGTCTGCTGCCGTGGAAAAAGGTCATCGACAACGTCGGCCTCGGGCTCAAGGGCAACTGGCGGCCACAAGCGCTGGAAGCCTTGGAATCGGTCGGCCTGGCGGATCGCGCCAATGAATGGCCCGCCGCATTGTCCGGTGGCCAGAAACAACGGGTGGCCCTGGCCCGCGCGCTGATCCATCAACCGCGCTTGCTGTTGCTCGACGAACCCCTGGGTGCGCTGGACGCCCTGACCCGAATTGAAATGCAGCAGTTGATCGAACGGCTCTGGCAGACGCACGGCTTCACCGTGTTGCTGGTAACCCACGACGTCAGCGAAGCCGTGGCGATTGCCGACCGGGTGATCCTGATCGAAGAGGGCGAAGTCGGCCTCGACCTGCCCGTTGAATTGCCCCGCCCACGCGTGCGCGGCTCCCATCGGCTGGCGGCGCTGGAAACCGAAGTGCTCAATCGCGTGCTGGCGCTGCCCGGCCAACCGCCGGAACCGGAACCTGTTTCACCCTTGCCCACGCAATTGCGCTGGGCGCAATAGACGCAGCGGCGAGTTGCAAGCTTCAAGCTGCAAGAAGAAGCAGGGCGCTTTTACTTGCCACTTGTAGCTTGCCACCTGCAGCTCATTTCGACCTCAGGAGAAATCGTATGACTATCAAAGCCATCAACGTTCGCAACCAGTTCAAAGGCTCGATCAAGGAAATCGTATTGGGCGACGTGCTGTCGGAAATCGACGTACAGACCGCTTCCGGCATCGTCACTTCGGTGATCACCACGCGTTCAGTGAAGGAGCTGGAACTGGTGGTCGGCAGTGAAGTGATCGCGTTTGTGAAATCCACCGAGGTGTCGATCGCCAAGTTGTAAGGGCATGCCGTGCAGACAACCCCGGAGGGTGTGAACCCTTCGGGGTTTTTTATGTGTTTGGATCAGTGAGTTTAGCGGTGCGGCCTTCGCGAGCAGGCTCGCTCCCACAGGGAGTTGTACCGTACACAGACGCTATGCCCGCTGAAGATCCAATGTGGGAGCGAGCCTGCTCGCGAAGAAGCCATCGCAGGCACCGCAGAAATCAGGCGTAAATGGGGCGCTTCGGCAGGTACGGCGGCAGATAAAGCCCCAGGTATGCATCAAACACCCGCATCCCTTCCTCTGCCATGCGCGGCGTGATCTGCCCATGCTGCTGCACTGAACGGGCGTAGACGCGGTCGCCGAGCTCCATCGCCAGGGCAAACACATCGACATCGCTCGGCAATCTAGGCAACTCGAAGTGATGATCGAACAGCTTGTGCATCAGGTCGCCGAGTTCGATGTCGTGCTGACGGTCGGCCTGGGTGACTTCGGTGAGTCCGTGCTGGGCGAGGATCAGTTGCCGGGCGGCAGCGTCTTCGTCGTAGATGTCGAGCATGCGCTGCTCGACGATTCGCGACAGGTCGCGCCAACCGTTGAGGGCTTCGTGGTCGATGGGCGCTTGCAGACAGGCCCGGAACGCGGCGTGGACGTCGGCCGTCAAGGCTTCAAGCAGCGCCGGGACGCTGGCGAAGAAATGGTAGACGGAGGAGGGCGGGATCTCCGCGCGTTCGGCGACGCTGTAGATCGACAGACTGGCCACGCCTTCGGCCGCCAGCAGCGTGCGGGCGGCATCGAGTATCGAATCGATCCGGGCCTGGCTGCGGGCGCGGGGTTTGCGAACGGTGGCGGTGCGCGTCATTGGAGTCCTCCTGCGGGGCAGCGGGCATTGTACGCAGAGCGGGCACATGTTCCATATCCCCTGTGGCGAGGGAGCTTGCTCCCGTTGGAGGCCGAAGGACTCCCTGTAACAGCGATACGGTTCTGTCAGACACACCTCATTGACTGTTTTGGGGCCGCTTCGCAACCCAGCGGGAGCAAGCGCCCTCGCCACAGGTTTGATGTTGGCCATAAAAAAACGCCGCAGGCTTCAATAGCCGGCGGCGTTGTTTTTACGGCAACCGCTTACACGGTATGCAGGTACCAGTTGTACTCAAGGTCGGAGATGGAGTGTTCAAACTCCTCCAGCTCGCTCTCTTTGCACGCGACGAAGATATCGATGTATTTCGGATCGATGTACTTGGCCATGACTTCGCTGTCGTCCAGCTCGCGCAATGCATCGCGCAGGTTGTTCGGCAGGCTCTGCTCGTTCTGCTCGTAGGAGTTGCCTTCCACGGGGGCGCCCGGCTCGATCTTGTTGGTCAGGCCGTGATGCACGCCTGCCAGGACCGAAGCCATCAACAGATACGGGTTGGCGTCGGCACCGGCCACACGGTGTTCGATGCGCACGGCATCGGAGGAACCGGTCGGTACGCGGATCGCCACAGTACGGTTGTCCAGGCCCCAGCACGGCGAGTTCGGCACGTAGAACTGTGCGCCGAAACGACGGTAGGAGTTGACGTTCGGGCAGAGGAAAGCCATCTGCGCCGGTAGGGTCTCGAGCACACCGCCGATCGCGTGACGCAGTGCGGCGTTCTGCTCGGGATCCTCGCTGGCAAAAATATTCTTGCCATCTTTATCAAGAATCGAGATGTGGACGTGCAGACCGTTACCCGCCTGGCCTGGATAAGGCTTGGCCATGAAGGTGGTGTCCATCTCATGGTCGTAGGCGATGTTCTTGATCAGACGCTTGAGCAGGACCGCATAGTCGCAGGCCTTGATCGGGTCAGCCACGTGGTGCAGGTTCACTTCGAACTGCGCCGGAGCACTTTCCTTGACGATCGCGTCGGCAGGGATGCCTTGCTCTTTCGCACCTTCCAGAATGTCCTGGAGGCAGTCGACGTATTCGTCGAGGTCGTCGATCAGGTAAACCTGGGTCGAATGCGGGCGTTTGCCGGAAATCGGCGAGCGCGGAGGTTGTGGGCGACCGTTCACGTTCTCCTGGTCGATCAGGTAGAACTCAAGTTCGAACGCGGCGCAGATGGTCAAACCCATCTCGTCAAACTTGGTAACAACTTGACGCAAGACTTCACGGGGATCCGCGAAGAAAGGTTCACCTTCGAGTTCGTGCATGGTCATTAACAGTTGCGCAGTCGGGCGCTTCTGCCAGGGTTCATTGCACAGGGTGTCGGGGATTGGATAGCAGATTCGGTCAGCATCACCGATGTCCAGGCCCAGGCCGGTGCTTTCCACCGTCGAGCCATTGATATCCAGAGCAAATAGAGAGGCCGGCAGGTTGATGCCTTTCTCGTAAACCTTGTGGAGACTGGTGCGTTCAATGCGCTTGCCGCGCACCACACCATTCATATCCGCAATCAGAAGGTCAACGTACAGAACCTCAGGATGTTCCTTAAGGAACGCGTTCGCTTCGTTAAGCTGAACGGCACGCGGGGGTACCGACATGATGCAACACCTTTGTTGTTAAAAATATCAATCATTGATCTCTTCGGGTTTCAGTCAACCCGAACGGCATGCCGAAGTCAAGCGAGGCCTTTTTTGCCCTAAAAAAGCGCTCGTAGGGCTTTTTTGAGGCAGTTTGGGGCGTTTTTATGCCTTTGAGCGCTTTAGCGCCCGCGAGCTTGAGCGGGCCGTGTTGTATTTTTTACGGGGGTGTTGTGTAAAAAAATGAACAAGGCTAAGCTCGATTCAAACCCATAACAGCAATAATACCGGGGTGCTTCATGTCTCGCCTGCCGTTAATCGGCGTCGCCATCTGCTCAAGGCAGATCGGTCTGTATGCTTATCACATCAGTGGCGATCGTAGCGTCCACGCCAAGGCAAGCGTTGCCCAAGGCGTGCCGTCGACTCTTACTTCCCCGGCGAACCTGCTGGCACCGTCCGATATTCTGGACGGTCTGCACGACATTCTCTTGACTGCCTCTTTATCCAATATAGTTCCGTTTCGCCCTGGCAGCCCGACCAACGCGTCGGCTTCTGCTCATGATTCTGCACGCTCCACTACGCTCTCACTGACCCACGCCATTACCCGTGTGGGTACTTGTGCGCGGCTATTGCAGTGGCAATCTGTATCACGCGACGCCCGTGCGTCAAACAACGCCTGACTTATAAGAGTCAGGAAACTCAGCCTAAGAGGCATTTATGAGTAACAACCTCGACCAGCTCACCGATTGGTTGAAAGACCACAAGATCACAGAAGTCGAATGCATGATCGCCGACTTGACCGGGATCACCCGGGGCAAGATTTCGCCGACCAACAAGTTCATTGCTGAAAAAGGCATGCGCCTGCCCGAGAGCGTTCTGCTGCAGACCGTGACGGGCGACTATGTCGAAGACGACATCTATTACGAACTGCTCGACCCGGCCGACATCGACATGATCTGCCGCCCCGATCAGAACGCGGTGTTCCTGGTGCCTTGGGCCGTCGAGCCCACCGCGCAGGTGATCCATGACACCTATGACAAGCAAGGCAACCCGATTGAGCTGTCGCCTCGCAACGTACTCAAGAAAGTGCTCAAACTCTATTCCGAGAAGGGCTGGCAGCCGATCGTTGCGCCAGAAATGGAGTTTTACCTGACCAAGCGCAGTGACGATCCGGACTACCCGTTGCAACCGCCTATCGGCCGTTCCGGGCGCCCGGAAATCGGTCGTCAGTCGTTCTCCATTGAAGCCGCGAACGAATTCGATCCGCTGTTCGAGGACGTCTACGACTGGTGCGAATTGCAGGAGCTGGACCTCGACACGCTGATCCACGAGGACGGCACGGCGCAGATGGAAATCAATTTCCGTCACGGCGATGCCCTGTCCCTGGCCGACCAGATCCTGGTGTTCAAACGCACCATGCGCGAAGCCGCGCTCAAGCACGACGTGGCGGCCACCTTCATGGCCAAACCCATGACCGGCGAGCCCGGCAGTGCCATGCACTTGCACCAAAGCATCATCGACCTCGAAACCGGCAAGAACGTCTTCTCTAATGAAGACGGGACCATGAGTCAGCTGTTCCTGCACCACATCGGTGGCTTGCAGAAGCTGATCCCCGAGCTGTTGCCGCTGTTCGCACCCAACGTCAACTCGTTCCGCCGCTTCCTGCCGGACACATCGGCACCGGTGAACGTGGAGTGGGGCGAAGAGAACCGCACCGTGGGCCTGCGGGTTCCGGATGCCGGGCCGCAAAACCGTCGGGTGGAAAACCGCCTGCCGGGCGCCGACGCCAACCCGTACCTGGCGATTGCCGCTAGCCTGCTCTGCGGTTACATCGGCATGGTCGAAGGCTTGAACCCGAGTGCGCCGGTGGTGGGTCGTGGCTATGAACGCCGCAACCTGCGCCTGCCACTGACCATCGAAGACGCGCTGGAACGCATGGAAAACAGCGCGACTATCGAGAAATACCTGGGCAAGAAATTCATCACTGGCTACGTCGCGGTCAAGCGGGCCGAGCATGAAAACTTCAAGCGCGTCATCAGCTCATGGGAGCGGGAATTCCTGCTCTTCGCCGTCTGATACGCCGGGCGCCGTCGTTGTCGGGCGGCGCTTTCACCTGATTTTTTTTGGAGATTGGTATGACTAGCAACAATCCGCAAACCCGTGAATGGCAAACCCTGAGCAACGATCACCACCTGGCCCCGTTCAGCGACTTCAAGCAGCTGAAAGAGAAAGGCCCGCGGATCATCACCAGCGCCAAAGGCGTTTACCTCTGGGACAGCGAAGGCAACAAGATCCTCGACGGCATGGCCGGCCTGTGGTGCGTTGCGATTGGCTACGGTCGCGATGAACTGGCCGATGCCGCCAGCAAACAGATGCGCGAACTGCCTTACTACAACCTGTTCTTCCAGACGGCCCACCCGCCGGTGCTGGAACTGGCCAAGGCCATCGCCGACATCGCACCGCAAGGCATGAACCACGTGTTCTTCACCGGTTCCGGGTCCGAAGGCAACGACACCATGCTGCGGATGGTCCGCCACTATTGGGCGATCAAGGGCCAGCCGAAGAAGAAAGTCATCATCAGCCGCAAGAATGGCTATCACGGTTCCACCGTGGCCGGCGCGAGCCTGGGCGGCATGACCTACATGCACGAACAAGGCGACTTGCCGATCCCGGGCATCGTCCACATCGCCCAGCCGTACTGGTTCGGCGAAGGCGGCGACATGACACCGGAAGAGTTCGGTGTGTGGGCGGCCAATCAGCTGGAAGAAAAGATTCTGGAACTCGGCGTGGACAACGTCGGCGCCTTTATTGCCGAGCCGATCCAGGGCGCTGGCGGCGTGATCATTCCGCCAGACACCTACTGGCCGCGCATCAAGGAAATCCTCGCCAAGTACGACATCCTGTTCGTGGCAGACGAAGTGATCTGTGGTTTCGGCCGCACCGGTGAGTGGTTCGGTACCGATTTCTACGACCTCAAGCCCGACATGATGACCATCGCCAAGGGCCTGACCTCCGGCTACATTCCGATGGGTGGCCTGATCGTGCGTGACGAAGTGGTCGCCGTGCTCAACGAAGGTGGTGATTTCAACCACGGTTTCACTTATTCCGGACACCCGGTGGCCGCGGCGGTGGCACTGGAAAACATCCGCATCCTGCGCGAAGAAAAAATTATCGAGCGTGTTCATGCCGAAACGGCACCCTATTTGCAAAAGCGTCTACGGGAACTGAACGATCACCCGTTGGTGGGGGAAGTGCGTGGGGTCGGTCTGCTGGGGGCAATCGAGCTGGTGCAGGACAAGGCCACTCGCAAGCGTTACGAAGGCAAGGGCGTCGGCATGATCTGCCGCCAGTTCTGCTTCGACAACGGCCTGATCATGCGCGCCGTGGGGGACACCATGATCATTGCTCCGCCGCTGGTGATTACCAAGGCTGAAATCGATGAGCTGGTAACCAAGGCACGCAAGTGCCTGGACCTGACCCTGAGTGCGTTGCAGGGCTAAGTGCTAGGCTCTGGGCGGGAGTCATGAAACTTTCGCTCAGAGCAGCTCTAAAGGAGGCCTTTCCTTGAAAGACCGCCTCGGATCTTGCCAGACTAGCCGCGGTTCCAGTTGTCCGGATTCGGCCGCTGAACAAAGTGGTTCAAAAAAGAAAAAATTTGGAGCATTACGCATGAAGGCATTAGGAAAAAAGCTTGCTGGCAAGACACTTCTCGCCATGTCCCTGATGGGCATAATGGCGGGTGCGGTTCAGGCGGACGACAAGGTGTTGCACGTCTATAACTGGTCCGACTACATCGCGCCGGACACCATCAAGAAGTTCGAAACCGAGTCCGGCATCAAGGTTGTCTACGACGTATTCGACAGTAACGAAACCCTGGAAGCCAAGTTGCTGGCAGGCAAGTCCGGTTACGACATTGTCGTACCGTCGAACAACTTCCTGGCCAAGCAGATCAAGGCCGGCGTTTACCAGAAGCTGGACAAGTCCAAGCTGCCTAACTGGAAAAACCTGAACACTGACCTGCTCAAGGCTGTGTCGGTGAGCGACCCGGGCAACGAACACGCTTTCCCGTACATGTGGGGTTCGATCGGCATTGGCTTCAACGCCGAGAAGGTCAAGGCTGCACTGGGTGCGGATGCACCAACCAATTCCTGGGACCTGCTGTTCAAACCTGAAAACGCCGCGAAGTTGAAGTCGTGCGGTATCAGTTTCCTCGATTCGCCAACCGAGATGATTCCGGTGGCGTTGCACTACCTGGGCTATCCAACCGACAGCCAGGACAAAAAACAACTGGCCGAAGCCGAAGCGCTGTTCCTGAAGATTCGTCCTTCGGTGGGCTACTTCCACTCGTCCAAGTACATCTCCGACCTGGCCAACGGCAACATCTGCGTGGCCGTGGGTTACTCGGGTGACATCTACCAGGCCAAGTCCCGCGCGGCTGAAGCCGGTGACAAGGTGAAAGTCAGCTACAACATTCCGAAAGAAGGTGCCGGTAGCTTCTACGACATGGTCGCCATCCCTAAAGATGCCGAAAACGTCGAAGGCGCCTACAAGTTCATGACCTTCCTGCAGAAGCCGGAAATCATGGCTGAAATCACCAACGCCGTGCGCTTCCCGAACGGTAACGCGGCCGCCACCGCCTTGGTTGATAAAGAAATCACCGCCGACCCGGGCATCTACCCGCCGGCAGAAGTGCTGGCCAAGTTGTACGCGATTGCCGACTTGCCGGCCGCGACCCAGCGGATCATGACGCGCAGCTGGACCAAGATCAAATCGGGTAAATAAGCCGTTTTGAGGCAACAACCTGTTGCCGTCGCCTGCGCGGTGACGGCAACAGGTGTAATTAAATGACAGAAAGTTTTGCTGGAACGGTTTTTCGAGGGTAAGTTGCGCGCCGGTTTTGTTGCTGGGCAGCCATGCCTGTCATGTAACGCGGGGCAACTTGGGCCCAACTAATTTTAGAGGACCTCCACTTGCCTATTTTTTCTTTGTTGCGCAATGCCATGCTGGTCGGCGCCGGGCTGACACTCGCTGTCAGTGTCCAGGCCGCCGGCACTGTGCATATTTATAACTGGTCGGACTACATCGGCCCGACGACGCTGGCCGACTTCCAGAAAGAGACCGGCATCAAACCGGTTTATGACGTCTTCGATTCCAACGAAACCCTGGAAGGCAAGTTGCTGGCCGGGCGCACCGGTTACGACGTGGTCGTACCGTCCAACCACTTCCTGGGCAAACAGATCAAGGCGGGCGCCTTCCAGAAGCTCGACAAGTCGAAGCTGCCTAACTATGCCAACCTCGATCCGGTACTGCTCAAGCGTCTTGAGCAAAACGATCCGGGCAACTTGTACGCCGTGCCTTACCTGTGGGGCACCAACGGCATCGGTTACAACGTCGACAAGATCAAGGCGGTACTGGGCGTCGACAAGATCGACTCCTGGAGCGCGGTATTCGAACCGCAGAACATCAAGAAGCTGCACGCTTGCGGCGTCGCGTTCCTCGATTCCGCTGATGAAATGATGCCCACCGTCCTCAACTACATGGGCCTCAACGCTAACAGCACCAACCCCGAAGACTACAAAAAGGCCGAAGCCAAGTTGCTGGCGGTGCGCCCTTACGTGACGTACTTCCACTCCTCCAAATACATCGCGGACCTCGCCAACGGCGACATCTGCATCGCCATCGGTTTCTCCGGTGACATGTTCCAGGCCAAGGCCCGGGCATCCGAGGCCGGCAAAGGCGTGAATGTGGCCTATACCATTCCCAAGGAGGGCGGTGCGCTGTGGTTCGACATGCTTGCGATTCCGAAGGATTCGAGCAACGTCAAAGAGGCCCACGCCTTCATCAACTATTTGTTGAAACCCGAGGTGATCGCACAGGTCAGTGATTCTGTTGGCTATGCGAACCCCAACCCTGGCTCGGACAAGTTGATGGAACAGTCCATCCGCACCGACGAGTCGGTCTATCCACCGCAAGCCGTTCTCGACAAGACCTATGTGTCCGTCGAGTTACCACCAAACATTCAACGTTTGATGACCCGCAGCTGGACCAAGGTCAAGTCGGGTAAATAGCGACAAGGCTCAAACTATCCAAGGTTGGCTCACCTTGAGCGAACTGCACTCTTTTTTTCTGGGAGTTTCGTAAATGGCAGTTGCCTCCGGCGCCTATAAGAAAGCCCTCGAGGGCGACCAGACACCTAAACAGGTGCTGGTCAAAATCGACCGGGTCACGAAGAAGTTCGACGAGACGATTGCCGTGGACGATGTGTCCCTGGAAATCAAGAAAGGCGAGATTTTCGCCTTGCTCGGCGGTTCTGGATCGGGCAAATCCACGTTGCTGCGCATGCTCGCAGGCTTCGAACGGCCCACGGAGGGGCGCATTTACCTCGATGGCGTAGACATCACTGACATGCCGCCATACGAGCGGCCGATCAACATGATGTTCCAGTCCTACGCGTTGTTCCCGCACATGACCGTGGCGCAGAACATCGCCTTCGGCCTCAAGCAGGACAAGCTGCCCGCCTCTGAAGTCGATGCCCGTGTCGCAGACATGCTCAAGCTGGTTCAGATGACCCAGTACGCCAAACGCAAGCCGCATCAGTTGTCCGGTGGCCAGCGTCAGCGTGTGGCCCTGGCGCGCTCGTTGGCCAAGCGGCCGAAGCTGTTGCTGCTCGACGAGCCGATGGGTGCGCTGGACAAGAAGCTACGTTCGCAAATGCAGCTGGAACTGGTCGAGATCATCGAGCGCGTCGGCGTGACCTGCGTCATGGTGACCCACGATCAGGAAGAGGCCATGACCATGGCCGAGCGCATTGCGATCATGCACCTGGGCTGGATCGCTCAGATCGGCAGCCCGATCGACATCTACGAAACCCCGACCAGCCGCCTGGTCTGCGAGTTCATCGGCAACGTCAACATCTTCGACGGTGAAGTGATCGATGACGCCGAGGGGCACGCGATCATCACCTGCAAGGACCTCGACCGGAAGATCTACGTGGGCCACGGCATCAGCACCTCGGTGCAGGACAAATCCGTGACCTACGCGATCCGTCCGGAAAAACTGCTGGTGACCCCGACCATGCCGACCTGCGAATACAACTGGTCCAGCGGCAAGGTGCACGACATCGCCTACCTCGGCGGTCACTCGGTGTTCTACGTCGAGCTGCCGAGCGGCAAGATCGTCCAGTCGTTCGTCGCCAACGCCGAGCGCCGTGGCCAGCGCCCAACCTGGGGTGACCAGGTCTACGTGTACTGGGAAGACGACAGCGGCGTGGTACTTCGCTCATGAACATGCGCAAATTCAAACGCCGCCTCAATCGAATAATTCCCGGTGGCCGCCAGCTGGTCATCGGGGTTCCGTTTATTTGGCTGTTCCTGTTCTTCATGCTGCCGTTCTTCATCGTCCTGAAGATCAGCTTCGCTGAAGCCGACGTAGCCATTCCTCCGTACACCGAGATCTACAGCTACATCGACCAGAAGGTGCAGTTGCTGCTTAACCTGAGCAACTACGCGATGCTGGCCGGCGACGAGTTGTACATCGCTGCCTACCTTGGCTCGCTGAAGATGGCGCTGATCAGCACCGTCCTCTGCCTGCTGATTGGCTACCCGATGGCCTATGCCATCGCCAGTGCCCGTAAAGAGCTGCAAACGGTGCTGGTGCTGCTGATCATGATGCCGACCTGGACGGCGATCCTGATCCGCGTGTATGCGTGGATGGGCATCCTCAGCAACAACGGCCTGCTCAACGGTTTCCTGATGACCATGGGCTGGATCGACGAACCGCTGCAGATCCTCAACACCAACCTCGCCGTGTACATCGGCGTCGTCTATTCGTATCTGCCGTTCATGATCCTGCCGCTTTACGCCAACCTGGTGAAGCACGACAACAGTCTGCTGGAAGCCGCGTCGGACCTGGGTTCGAGCACGTTCAACAGCTTCTGGAAGATCACTATTCCGCTGTCGAAGAACGGCATCGTCGCCGGCTGCATGCTGGTGTTCATTCCGGTGGTGGGCGAGTTCGTGATCCCGGAACTGCTGGGCGGTCCGGAAACCCTGATGATCGGTAAAGTGCTCTGGCAAGAATTCTTCAACAACCGCGACTGGCCGGTGGCGTCCGCCCTGGCGGTTGTGATGCTGGCGATCCTGATTGTGCCGATTATTCTGTTCAACCGCAGTCAGGCCAAGGAAATGGAGGGTAAAGAATGAAGCGCTTCCGTTTCTCGAGTTTCATGCTGATCGCGGGCTTGCTGTTCATCTACGCGCCGATGCTGATCCTGGTGATCTACTCGTTCAACGCCTCGAAACTGGTGACGGTGTGGGGCGGCTGGTCGATCAAGTGGTACGTCGGTTTGATGGACAACACTCAATTGATGGGCTCGGTGGTGCGCTCGCTGGAAATCGCCTGCTACACGGCGGTGGCGGCGGTGGCACTGGGTACGTTGGCGGCATTTGTGCTGACCCGTATCACCCACTTCAAGGGTCGCACGCTGTTCGGTGGCCTGGTCACCGCGCCGCTGGTGATGCCCGAAGTGATCACCGGTCTGTCGCTGTTGCTGCTGTTCGTGGCCATGGCGCAGATGATCGGTTGGCCACAGGAACGCGGCATTGTCACCATCTGGATCGCTCACACCACGTTCTGTGCGGCGTATGTGGCGGTGGTGGTGTCGGCGCGCTTGCGTGAGCTGGACCTGTCCATCGAAGAGGCGGCCATGGACCTCGGTGCGCGGCCATGGAAGGTGTTCTTCTTGATCACCATCCCGATGATCGCGCCATCCCTGGGTGCCGGCGGCATGATGTCGTTCGCCCTGTCCCTGGATGACCTGGTGTTGGCGAGCTTCGTGTCGGGCCCGGGCTCCACGACCCTGCCGATGGAAGTGTTCTCGGCGGTGCGCCTTGGGGTTAAACCCGAGATCAACGCCGTGGCCAGCCTGATTCTGCTGGCGGTTTCGCTGATGACCTTCCTGGTCTGGTTCTTCAGCCGCCGTGCCGAAGAAGCGCGCAAGCGTGCGATCCAGCAGGCGATCGAAGAAAGCGCGGCCGACTCCTGGAAACAACCGGACGTGCGTCGCGCCCAGCAGGCTCGCTCCCACAGTTGTTTTAGGACATCCAGGGAGACTTGCGGATGATCTCGACGAAGTTCATCGGCTTGAACCCCGGCTCGCTGTCCACCAGCACATCTGCGTTCACCGTGCCGAACGTAGTGTCCGGCTTGTGTTTGACGCCATTGGCGAACGCGCACAGGATGCATTCCTTGAACCCCTCGCCCCGTGGGTGCGCATGCACCACTTCCTCACGCTGCACGGTGGGAAACGCGGCGTAATCGATACCCAGCACATCCATTTCCACACCGGCCGTGACCAATGCCACGTTAGGCCGCAAGTGTTGCGGTACGCCCGGCGTGGTGTGCAGGGCAATCGAAAGCCACACCTGCTCGATATCGCCATCCGACAACCCATACGGCTTGAGGAACGCTTTGGCGGCGTTGGCGCTATCGACTTCGAAGCGCTCGTTGTCCGTGCGATGACCGTCCACCAGGCCCAGGTCATGGAACATGGCGCCGACGTAGAGCATCTCTGGATCGTAGGCCAACTGCTTGCGCTCACCGCTCAAGGCGCCGAACAGAAACACCCGGCGCGAATGGTGGTAAAGCAAATCGGACTCGGCGTCGCGAATGTATTCGGTGGTGGCCTTGGCCAACGCGCTGTCGGGGATTTTGATACCGGCAATGATGCTGCTCATGGTGCTTTCCTCGTGGGGAACGCCGTGGCGGCGCTGATGGAACAAGTCTGTTCCGGCCTCCAAAACCGGACAATCGATCCATGGCTGCGATCCCGGCCAATGAGCATGCAAATCGCGCCAACCTCGCTTGTTGCGCCCGGGTTGGCTAAGTTTGGTACCGGCGAATACGCTTTTGTGGCGAGGGAGCTTGCTCCCGCTGGGCTGCGAAGCGGCTCCAAAACCTGCAACTCAATTACACCAGGCAAACAGTAGTGACAGGAATGGGAGTGCTGCGCACTCCAGCGGGAGTAAGCTCCCTCGCCACAGGTAAGTGTGACCCGTAGAGGCAATCCAACCATGAGTAAAACCGTTGCCATCGTAGTGTTCGCTGGCGTCCAGTCGTTGGACGTCACCGGTCCCATGGATGTGTTTTGCGAAGCCAATCGCTTCCTCGAACCGCATGACCATTACCGGCTAGAGGTTATCGGCGTCGAGCACGGGATGATGGCGTGCTCCAACGGTTTGTCGCTCAATGCCCATCGGCATTTCAGCGAAGCGCTGGAGGCTTATGACTTGCTGCTGGTGGCCGGCGGGCCGCAATTGCCGTTCCTGGATTTTGGCGCGGCCTTCGATGGCTGGTTGCGCGATGCCTGTGCGCGGGCGCAACGATTTGGTTCGATCTGCAACGGCGCGTTCATGCTGGCCCGGGCCGGATTGCTCGAAGGACGGACCGTCACCACCCATTGGGATGATGCCGCGGCGTTGGCGACAGCGTGCCCATCGACTCAGGTCGATGCCGATCGCCTCTACGTTCAGGACGGTGAGCTCTTCACCTCGGCCGGCGTCACGGCGGGGATTGATTTGTCGTTGTACCTGTTGGCCCGGGACCATGGGCCGGAAGTGGCGTTGAGCGTGGCCAAGCGGCTGGTGGTGTTCACCCAACGCTCGGGCGGGCAATCACAGTTCAGCCCGTTCCTCACACCCCACGCCGAACCGACGTCGGCGGTGGCACTGGTGCAACTCTACGTCCTGGCCAACCTGACCGGCGACCTGACCATTGCCGATCTGGCGAACGCGGCCAACATGAGTGCCCGCAACTTTTCCCGGGTGTTCGCCAAGGAGGCGAAAATCACTCCGGCGGAATTCGTCGAGCGGGCGAGGGTGGACGCGGCGCGGGTGCTGCTTGAAAGCACCCATTCACCGCTCAAAACGGTGGCGTATCAATGCGGGTTTCGCGATGCCCAGCACATGCGCACGGTGTTCAGTCGCCGATTGGGAGTGACGCCGCAGCAGTTCAGGCTGAATTTTGCGGCGATGGTTTGAGCCATGAACAGGCGTTGTTCTTGCGGGCCTCATCGCCAGCAGGCTGGCTCCCACAATGGATCTGCGTGTACAGGATCACTGTGGGAGCCAGCCTGCTGGCAATACAAAACTATTGAGCACTTCGCGCCGGCAACAGCTTCAACGTACTGCGCGTATTGGCCGTGACTTCTTCGTTATTGAAGTGCGCCTCGTAGTAAATCCCTTCGACATACGCTTCGGCCTGGTCTTCGTAATGGCTGTCGAACGGCACGCCGCTCTGGCCGACCGGGTTGATGGTCAGGCTGTGGGCCGGGTCGGCAAAGTCGACCAGGCGCCGCGTCGACGGGCCATACGTCACCGGCCACGGCGCCGGGCCGATCTTGGCCGAGAGGTTGTTCGGCACTTCATGGGTGCCGGGCGCCGCGAACGGGCCGACGTTGAAGATTCGGTCCAGCGGCTTCTGCACGCCCAAGGGGTGATCGTGGGTCAGGGTGTGCGCCTTGCCCCACTGCCAGTGCGCGACGTCAGGGCCAAGGGTGGTCTTGAGGTGGGCGATGCTCGCTTGCCAGGCCACTTTCACTGTATCGGCGCGGGTTTCCTTGCCGAGGGTGTTGCGGTTGTCCCACCACGGCGAATCGGCCGTCGCGGCCAGGCGGGGTAGCGCAGCGTCGATCACGCGAGTCGAGAGCAGGGTCTCGAAAAAATCATTCCCCAGCTCATCGTGCATCGTCGCGTCGGCCAGGTTGAACAGGAACTGGTTGAACAGCGTGGCGCTGGTGGAATCCAGCGGGTAATCGCCTTTCCATTGCGCCAGTTGCTCGACCAGTTTCAGTTCGGCGGGATCGCTCACCCCTTCACGCAGTACCGGCAACAGCGGCGCCAACAGACGCGGGCCGTAGGCGGTGGTGGTGCCCAGTTGCAGCTTCTGGTTGGCCTCGTTGTCCCATTTCACGCTCTTGTCGCTGAGCTGATGATTGAGTTGCTGGCCGCGATCGGCGAGGTTGTAGTAACCGGGAATCTCCATGCCAGTCGGCGACACGGGCTGAAAGTTCGCCGAGACGATGTAGCCGCGCGCCGGATTTTCTTCCTGCGGGTTGGCGCTGAACGGGTAGAAACCCTCCTTGTCCGCCTGATTGGTGCTGCCGTCGAGGATGAAACCGGGCTTCACCCCGGCCGCACGTTTGGGCAGCAGCGCCGAGGCCCACCAACCGATGTCGCCCTTGGCGTTGGCGTAGACGATGTTCAATCCCGGTGCCTGAACCTTGGCCGCTGCGGCGCGGGCCTTGGCCAGGGTGTCGGCGCGGTTGAGCTGGTAGAAACCTTCGAGGATCGGGTTCGGCGTTTCAAGGAACGCCCACCACATGGACACCGGTGTCTTGCCGGCGGCGCTGCCCAGCACATCGTTGATGATCGGGCCGTGGGGCGACTGGCGCAGCTTCAGGGTGACCGGCGCCTGGCCTTTCACCGCGATCTGTTGCTCGGTGTTGACCATGTCGACCCATTTGCCGCGATACCAGACCTGGTTCGGGTTGTCCGGGTTGATCTTCTCGGCGATCAGGTCGAGGTCGTCGTTCTGGAACATCGTCAGGCTCCAGCCGAAGTCCAGGTTGTGGCCGAGAAAGGCAAACGGCACCAGCGCCTGATGATGACCGTAGAGCTCGAAGCCCGGCGCCGACAATTGCGCCTCGTACCATACCGACGGCACCGAGAAGCGAATGTGCGGGTCACCGGCCAGCAGCGGCTTGCCGCTTTTGCTGCGGTTGCCGGCAATCACCCAGGCGTTGCTGCCTTCGAACTGCGGCAGGCCGTTGTCGGCCAAGGCCTGTTCGCTCAGGCGGGCGAGGGCGTTCAGGTCTTTCCAGTCACCGGCAGCGAGGGCGGGGCCGGGTGTGCGCGTCTTGGCCAATACGCCTTTGGGCTGCCAGTCGAGTTCGAAAACACTCAGGTACTCGACGCCCAGTTGGTCGCGCACAAACGTCAGTAAAGGCTCGGTGCGAAACGCGGCGGCAAAACTGTACGCCATGTAACCGGCGACGCTGATGCTGTCTTCGGCGGTGAACGGGCGCTTGTGGATGCCCAGCACGTCGAACTCCATGGGCGCCGCGTGAGTGTCCTGATACTGGTTGATGCCATCCAGATAGGCTTCCAGCGCCTTCCATGCCGGTGACTGACGATCCAGTGCGGCCACATAACTCTCGGCGCGCTCCCGGATACGCAAGCTGCGGAACAGTTTGTCGGTGTCGATCAGTTTCGGTCCGAGGATTTCGGCCAGCTCACCCCGGGCGAGGCGGCGCATGGCTTCCATCTGGAACAACCGATCCTGAGCCTGCACGTAGCCGAGGGTGCGGTAGAGGTCGGTTTCGTTTTCGGCGCGGATATGCGGCACGCCGCGCTCGTCGTAACGCACGGTCACCGAGCCCTGAAGATGCTGCAACTCCACCTGGCCCTGGCGCGTCGGCTGCTTGATGTACACGTACCCGCCGACCCCGATGACGAGCGTGACGATCAGCAATACAAGTACGGTCAGGACGCGTTTCATGGTGACTCCTTGTTCTTCGGGATTGCCGCCCGTGCGGGCTGCAAACATGTAGCACAGACCTTCTGTGCCGGGCATCGCGGTCCTGGAAAAGTCAGGATTGCCTTACTTCGCTTCCTCCGGCCAAGGACAGTAGCAACCGACCGCCAGCGTATGGGTGGCGCCCACCGCACGACCTTCGCTGAGTGCTTGCAGGATGGGCTCGATAAAGCTGTTGTTCGAATTGCAGGTCAGGCCTTCGCTGTACGGGCCGAAGTAGGCCAGTTTGCCGCTGCGGTCCCAGATCGCCACCGCCGGGCTGGCGGGGATCTGTTCGGAACCCGGGAGAACGGTGATGGTTTTCAGGCGGCTCAAGGTGCTGGGCAACTGACCGTGGCTGCCGGGTTTTTGGACCGCGTAAAACTCCACGCCCTGCGGTACGTATTGATCGACCAGTTCAGTCAGGTGTTGCTGGTTGCCGACATTGCACGGGCAGGCCGGGTCCCAGAAGTGCACCAGGCGTATGGCGCCGGGGCCGGCGAGGTCGGCGGGCAGGCGCAGCGGATCACCGGAAAATAACGCGGTGTGTGAACTGAAGGCGCGCAGGTAGCGCCCCTGAAACCAGTCATAGGCCGCCCACAAGACGCCGGCACACACGAGGGCGAGCAGGCTGGCAAGCAGTGTGGTGCGGTAGGCCGGGCGCATGGGTTTCAATCCTCGAAGGTCGGCTAGCTTGCCATGCTTGCCGCGACAGATGAATATCGCAGGCCCATAAAGTCTGTTTAACGCTCTGGAAATAGCTCATGTCTGCCACTTTCGACCCCGATCATTTGCGCGCCAGCCTGCGGCCATTGGCCGAATGGCAGCCGCTTTCGGTGGAAGCGCTGGCCTATCAGCGGTTTTACGGGCTGGATTTTCCGGGGCGAATGCTGCGCCGCGGATTGGGGCGTTTCGGGGTCGATGGCTATGAAGTGGTCAGCCAGGTCTGGTGGCCTGACCAGGCGAAGGCGACCCTGTTTATGTTCCATGGCTTCTACGATCACACCGGGCTCTACCGACATGTGATCGAGTGGGCGCTGGATCAGGGCTTCGCAGTGATTGCCTGCGACTTGCCGGGGCATGGTCTGTCCAGTGGCGAGCGGGCGAGCATCAAGGATTTCGCCGAGTATCAGCACACCCTGGAAGGGTTGCTTGCCGAGGCGCAGTCGCTTGACCTCCCACAGCCGTGGCATCTGTGCGGGCAAAGTACTGGCGGGGCGATCGTGATCGATCATGTACTTAACCACGGTGCAGACAGTCCGGCCCAGGGGCAGGTGATTCTGCTGTCACCGCTGGTTCGGCCGCGCGCCTGGGGCTGGTCGCAGCTCAGTTATTACCTGCTCAAGCCTTTCGTGAACGGCATTGCCCGGCGCTTCAGCGAGAACTCCAACGACCCTGAGTTCCTGTCGTTCCTGCAAGCCGATCCGTTGCAAGCGCTGCGACTGCCAACGGCGTGGGTCGGTGCGTTGGCGCGGTGGATCAAGCGAATCGAGGCGGCACCGAACAGTCCACGGCGACCGCTGATTGTGCAGGGGCAGTCGGACATGACGGTGGATTGGGAGCATAACCTTGAGGTGTTGAAGGCCAAGTTTGATCGGCCGCAGGTATTGATGCTGCCGGAGGCGCGGCATCATCTGGCGAATGAGACGGTTGGGTTGCGGCGGGAGTATTTCGGGTTTTTGACCAAGCGGATCAAGGGGCGGAATCTTTAGCGCAAGTGAGGGCCGCATCGCGGGCAAGTCGGTGTATCAGGCGCTAAAGATTACTGACTGAGATTCGCCGGATCCTGCCCCACCGCCAACCCCGCCCGAATGGCTGCCAGCGCTGCCTGGTAATACGCCTTGCCCTCGGTGGACTCGGCAAACGTGGCGAACTCTTCCAGTTCTTCATCCGACAGATCGCGATACACATACAACAGCGTGTTGTTCAGATCAGCACCAATCTGTTCCATCAAACGCTGGCGCTGTCCGTTCAACACCCCTTGCGCCTGACCGCCACCGAGCAACCCCGGGATCATCGAACTCAGGCTGTCAGCCGCGACACCGGCGATCGCCAGGCTGACTTCCGCACCAGCCTCGCGGGCGGGCAGGGCCTGGGCCAGGTGGCCGATGATCAGCAGACGGCTGTCACTGGCCTGAATCTTCGGCAAACCCTTGGCGTTTTTCGCCAGTTGATCGCGACGGGTCGCCAGCAATTCGGCGGCGACGATTTTCTTGCCCAGGGGCGATTGAAAGAAGGTCAGCGCAGGTTGCGGATCGGCGAGGCTTTTGCGCAATTGAGCTTCGGCGCGCTGGTCCACGGCCTGGGAGGCGAAACGTTGATTGCTGTTGTTCACCAAGGCTTGAAACACCGCCGGTGGCAGGCTGTTCTGATAGCGCTGCTGAGCGGCAGAGAGGGCGTCGTTAAAATGCGCGCGCTGATCTGGCCAACCGGCGACCTTGTACAACTGGTCGTGGCCGTCTGCCCAAGCGGGCAACACACAGAGCATCAGCAATGAAAAAAACAAACGGCGCATAGGGACTCCTGTCAGCAGGCGACTATTCTCCGTGCGGCTTTCGTACTTGTCGAGAATTCGTATCAGTAATCCGACAAATCCTCCGCCGCGCGGCTCTGTCGGATTTGCAGGCACAGGAATACTATGCGCGCCATGCAAATATCCTCTGATCACCCGCTGCTGTTACGTATCGTCGACGACCTGGCCGAGCGCGGCTGGTCGCAGCAGAATATTTTCCTGCCTCTGGGTCTGACCCTGGAACTGGCGGCTGAGTGCCGTAAACGTGCAGCTGAGGGCGAACTGGCCCCGGCGGCCGTGGGGCGAGGGCCGACGTCGGAGATTCGCGAGGGGATCCGCGGCGACCACATCCAGTGGATCGAGCCCGGCCAGGCGTTGGCGTGCGACAGTTACCTGAGCTTGATGGACAGCCTGCGCGAGGCGATGAATCGCGGGTTGTACCTGGGCCTCGAAGATTTCGAAAGCCATTTCGCCCTGTACCCGCCCGGTGCGTTTTACCTCAAGCATGTCGATCGTTTTCGGGATGACGACCGGCGCATGGTTTCGGCGGTGATCTACCTCAATGACGGCTGGCTGCCCGAGCACGGAGGCCAGTTGCGCATGTATTTGGAGGACGGCGTCGAACACGACGTGGTGCCCACTGGCGGATGCCTGGTGGTGTTTCTGTCAGGCGAGGTGCCTCACGAAGTCCTGCCCGCGACCCGGGATCGCCTTTCATTGACGGGCTGGTTCCGGCGCCGCGGTAACGAGCCGTTCTGATCATGCAGAAGATTCTGGTAAGCCGCTGCCTGCTGGGCCATCGCGTGCGTTACGACGGCGGGGCGAGCGGGCCGTTCGATCAGCTTCAACAGTGGCTCGATGAAGGTCGCGTGGTGCCGTTGTGCCCGGAGGTTGCCGGTGGTTTGCCAACACCCAGGGCCGCAGCGGAAATTCCGGGCGGGCAGGGCGGTGAAGTGCTGGATGGCCACGCCTCCGTCATCACTACCGAGGGTGAGGACGTCAGCGCCGAGTTTCTCTCGGGGGCTTATCAGGCGCTGGAGTTGGTGCGAAAGCACGGCATCCGCATCGCCGTGCTCAAGGCCAACAGCCCGTCGTGCGGGAACTTGCTGACGTATGACGGGAGCTTCAGCGGTGTGAAGGTCAGCGGCGAGGGGGTGACGGCGGCGTTGCTCAAGCGCCATGGTGTGCAAGTCTTCAGTGAGTTGGAGCTGGCCGAAGCGTCCGCTGCATTGACCGCGCAAGACTAACCACCTACACACCCTGCAGGAGTGAGCCTGCTCGCGATGAGGCCATACCAGTCAACGGTGATGTTGAATGTTAGGCCGCTATCGCGAGCAGGCTCACTCCTATAGGGTTGGTCGTCAGTCCGGGATCAGGGTTTGGGCGTCACACTCGCATCCGCCCCAAACCACTTCTGCTCCAGCGCCTCCAGTCGACCATCCGCCTTGATCCGCTTCAACGCAGCTTCCAGGCTGGCGTGAAACGCCGGGTTACCCTTCTGAAACGGAATCGCCAAATCCACAGCCGGGGCGGTTTTCGGCTTTTCTTCCGTCAGCGACTGCACCAACAGGATCGAACGCGGCTCTTCTTTCTGCGCGATCAATTGCGCATTGGTTTGAATGTAAGGCTCGGTGAAGTCGAAACGATCCTTGAGATCCGGGGTCATTGCTATGTGGTTGATGGCGATGTCGTACTTGCCGGTTTCAACGCCGGACAACAGGTCGCTGGAATCGGTCACGACGAAGTCGGCCCGCACGTCCAGTTCGTTGGCCAGCTGTTGGCCCAATTCCACTTCGAAGCCGGTGAGTTTGCCCTCGTCCTTGAAATTGAAGGGGGGTGTATTAGCCTCAAGGGCAATACGCAGTTCGCCCCGATCGTTTACATCGTCAATCAGTTCGGCATGGGCCAAAGGGCTCAAAAGGGGTAGCAGGCAGATCAGGCCAGGCAAAAAGCGCATGGTCACTCCTTTGAATACATTTATCGCGATGCTCTGATTCAGGCTCGCTTTGCTATGGTTGTCGAGGTCCTTCGACAACAAATGGCCGTGAAGTTGTCTCGGCCACGCGGATTTTACGGAAAAACTGGAGAAGAGAATGAAAACGTTTATGTCACGAGCAGCATTCGCTGGGCTGCTGCTGAGTGCTTCGATGCTGGCAACGGCTGCGACTCCGGCGCCCAAGGGTGCAGAAGTGTTTATCGTATCTCCCGCAGACGGCGCCACTGTCCCGGAAACCTTCACCGTCAAATTCGGCGTCAAGGACATCGCCCTGGCACCGGCCGGGGATGTCACCAAGAACACCGGTCACCACCACTTGCTGATCGATGTCGACAAACTGCCGGCCGCCGGCGCACCGATTCCGCTGGATGCCAACCACATGCACTTCGGCAAGGCGCAGACCCAGGCCGAAATCAAACTGGCCCCGGGCAAACACACCTTGCAGCTTGAGCTGGGCGACAGCGGACACATGCCGTTCGATCCGCCCATCGTGTCGAAGAAGATCACCGTCAACGTCAAATGACACGGTAGCGCATGAAAAAGGAGCCCCGAAGGGCTCCTTTTTTTGTCGCTCAAGTCACTGTCAGAACAACACGCGGCAACGAATAGTGCCGTTGATGTGCTGCAGTTTCTCCTGGGCGATTTCCGAGTAATCGGCGTCTACGTCGATGACCACGTAGCCGACTTTCTCGTTGGTCTGCAGGAACTGACCGGAGATGTTGATGCCGTTTTCGGCGAAGACCTTGTTGATCTCGCTCATCACACCCGGAATGTTCTGGTGGATGTGCAGCAGGCGGTGCTTGCCAGGGTGAGCCGGCAGGGCCACTTCCGGGAAGTTCACCGACGACACCGAGGTGCCGTTGTCGCTGTACTTGACCAGTTTTTCTGCCACTTCCAGACCGATGTTGGCCTGCGCCTCGGCGGTGGAACCACCGATGTGCGGGGTCAGGATCACGTTGTCCAGGCCACGCAGCGGGCTTTCGAACTCTTCGTCGTTGGAGCGTGGCTCCACCGGGAACACGTCGATGGCCGCGCCGATCAGGTGCTTGTCCTTGATCGCGTCCGCCAGGGCGTCCAGTTCGACCACGGTGCCGCGTGCGGCGTTGATCAGAATGCCGCCCTTCTTGATGGCGCGGATTTCCTTCTCGCCGATCATCCACTGGGTCGCCGCGGTTTCCGGAACGTGCAGGGTAACGATGTCGGACATGCCCAGAAGCTCGGTCAGGTTACCGACCTGGGTTGCATTGCCCAATGGCAGCTTGGTCACGGTGTCGTAGAAGTACACCTGCATGCCCAGGCCTTCCGCCAGGACCGACAGTTGAGTGCCGATCGAGCCGTAGCCGACGATGCCCAGCTTCTTGCCGCGGATCTCGAAGGAGTTGGCCGCGCTCTTGATCCAGCCGCCACGGTGGCAGGATGCGTTTTTCTCAGGAATGCCGCGCAGCAACAGGATCGCTTCGGCCAGCACCAGCTCGGCAACGGAGCGAGTGTTGGAGTACGGGGCGTTGAACACCGCGATGCCGCGTTCGCGCGCCGCGTTCAGGTCGACCTGGTTGGTGCCGATGCAGAAACACCCCACAGCCACGAGCTTCTTCGCGTGATCGAAGATCTCTTCGGTCAGTTGAGTGCGAGAGCGAATGCCGATGAAGTGCGCATCAGCGATCTTTTCCTTCAGCTGGGCTTCCGGCAGAGAACCAGTGAGGTACTCGATGCTGGTGTAGCCCGCCGACTTGAGGACGTCGACAGCCGATTGGTGGACGCCTTCGAGAAGAAGGAACTTGATCTTGCTCTTATCGAGAGAAGTCTTGCTCATCTGCGTAAACCTGTATCCCGGAGAAAAATGGCAGGAAATAGTCAGGGTGCCCTGTCTTATACGTACTGATCCTTTTTGACGGCGTCTGTTGCCGTCATGCTGCGTTGCCGCTCCTCGCCATAGCGGGCTATGACTCGTCGCGGCGCCTTGCCTGACGACAACAGCCACTCGTCAAAAGAGGATCGTACGTATAAAACAGGGCACATAACGCTGACCCGGACGGCAAGAATGCCGTCACCGCAGAATAGCCGTTGGGCACTACCCTGCGGGGTCGGTATGCTAGCATACGCACCCCGCTAAACACTCATTCCTGCGACGTGAAGCGTTCTCAGGATGACCATGAATTGTTCGAGAGTTCTGTCGATGACCAATCCTGCCCTGATTGATGAGCTGAAGACCCTGGTTGAGCCTGGCAAGGTGTTGACCGACGCCGACTCCCTGAATACTTATGGCAAGGATTGGACCAAGCATTTCGCCCCGGCCCCGACCGCCATCGTGTTCCCCAAGACCACCGAGCAGGTCCAGGCCATTGTCCGTTGGGCCAACACGCACAAGGTGGCGCTGGTGCCGTCCGGCGGTCGTACCGGTCTTTCCGCCGCTGCGGTGGCAGCCAATGGTGAAGTGGTCGTGTCGTTCGACTACATGAACCAGATTCTCGACGTGAACCTGACCGACCGCACGGCCGTGTGCCAGCCAGGCGTGGTCACCGAGCATCTGCAGAACGTGGCTGAAGAAAAAGGCCTGTATTACCCGGTGGATTTCGCGTCGGCGGGTTCGAGCCAGATTGGCGGCAATATCGGCACCAATGCCGGCGGAATCAAGGTGATTCGCTACGGCATGACACGCAACTGGGTAGCCGGCATGAAAGTCGTCACCGGCAAGGGCGATCTGCTGGAACTGAACCGCGACCTGATCAAGAACGCCACCGGCTACGACCTGCGTCAGCTGTTCATCGGCGCCGAAGGCACCCTCGGTTTTGTCGTCGAAGCGACCATGCGCCTGGACCGCGCGCCGAAAAACCTCACCGCGATGGTCCTCGGCACCGCCGATTTCGACTCGATCATGCCGGTGCTGCACGCGTTCCAGAGCAAACTCGACCTGACCGCCTTCGAGTTCTTCTCCGACAAGGCCCTGGCCAAGGTCATGGCCCGCGGCGACGTGCCGGCGGCGTTTGAAACCGATTGCCCGTTCTACGCGCTGCTGGAATTCGAAGCGACCACCGAAGAAGTGGCCAACCACGCCCTGGAAACCTTTGAGCACTGCGTCGAGCAGGGCTGGGTGCTGGACGGCGTCATGAGCCAGAGCGAAACCCAGCTGCAGAACCTGTGGAAACTACGCGAATACATTTCCGAAACCATTTCCCACTGGACGCCATACAAGAACGACATTTCGGTCACCGTGTCGAAAGTCCCGGCATTCCTGAAGGAAATCGACGCGATTGTCGGCGAACACTACCCGGATTTCGAAATCGTCTGGTTCGGCCACATCGGCGACGGCAACCTGCACTTGAACATCCTCAAGCCGGAAAACCTGAGCAAGGACGAGTTCTTCGCCAAGTGCGCCACCGTCAACAAGTGGGTGTTCGAAACCGTCGAGAAGTACAACGGCTCGATTTCCGCCGAACACGGCGTGGGCATGACCAAGCGTGATTACTTGACCTACAGCCGCTCGCCGGTCGAGATCGAGTACATGAAAGCCGTCAAGGCGGTGTTCGACCCGAACGGCATCATGAACCCGGGCAAAATCTTCGCTGTTTGAATCAACGGAACAGGAGTCGGTAATGAGCTATCAGCACCAGTATGTCGACGGTACGCGTATTCACTTCCCGCTGGGGAAAGTGGTGTGCATCGGCCGCAACTACGCCGAACACGCCAAGGAACTGGACAATCCGGTGCCTACCGAGCCGCTGCTGTTCATCAAGCCAGGCAGTTGCGTGGTGCCGCTGGAAGGCGGTTTCAGCATTCCGACCGAGCGCGGTTCGGTGCATTACGAAGCGGAAATCGCGGTGTTGATCGGCAAGCCGTTGTCGACCAAGCCAAGCCGTGAAGAAGTGCTGGATGCGATTTCCGGTTTCGCCCCGGCCCTGGACCTGACGTTGCGCGACAAGCAGGCCGAGCTGAAATCCAAGGGCCTGCCGTGGGAAATCGCCAAGTCCTTCGACGGCGCGGCGGTGATTGCGCCGTTCGTGTCCGGCAGCACCTTTGCCGACCTGACTGACATTGGCATTCGCCTGACCATCAATGGCGAAGTGCGCCAGGATGGCAACAGCAGCGCCATGCTCAACCCGATCGTGCCGATGATCCAGCACATGGCCGGTTGCTTCTCGCTGCAGGCCGGGGACGTGATCCTGACCGGCACGCCAGTGGGCGTTGGCCCGCTGAATGTCGGTGATGAACTGGTGATCGAACTGTCCGGCGCGAGCAGTTTCACCAGCAGCGTCCGTTAACCCAAACACCGCAAAACCCTGTAGGCGTGAGTCTGCTCGTGATACCGGCCTGTCATTCGACATCTCTGTTGACTGACACGCCGGTATTGCGAGCAGGCTCGCTCCGACATCGGTTTGTGGTGGCCCGCAGAAGGGCAATCCCGCCATTTCCCGTTTTTTTCACATCTTGTCTGGATAATTCCGCGGATTCCGGCGTCTGAGCCGGTCCCAATTGTGCTATTACCCGTAGCCTGAATTTCTGGAACGCATCCTGAATGGCCACCCGACCGCTGCCCACTGTCAAAACTGCCCGCCGCTCGCGCTTTGTCATGCGTTGGTATTCCTGGCTTTTGCTGGTGGCCGTCGCCGTTTATGGCCTCGCCTTTGCGATGCATTGGGACGATCGAGGTGTGCTCTGGCTGCATGAGCGTTTTGAAAGCCCGGCCGAGCGTCAGGAAAGTATCTGGCTACCGGATTACCGCGCAGTGATCGACGCCAAGCTGCTGCCGGGCATGGAGAAGGACGAAGCGTCGGACCTGGCTTACAACCCGCACACCAAAACCCTGTTTTCGGTCATGGGCAAAAACCCGATCCTCGTTGAGCTGACCTTGCAAGGCGATGTCCTGCGCAAGATGCCGCTGGTGGGCTGGAGCAACCCTGAAGGCCTGACCATGATGGGCAATGGTCTGCTGGCCATCGTCGATGAGCGTGAGCATATGCTCTCCATCGTCAAGGTCGATGCCGAAACGCGTGAACTGAACATCGCCAACTTCCCTAAATACGACCTTGGCCCTTCGAAAGACCAGAACAAGGCCTTCGAAGCCATCGTCTATGACCCGCGCAATCAGCAAATCCTCCTGGGTGAGGAACGCCCGCCGGCGCTGTTCAGCTGGAAAAGCGACGGCAGCCAGACCCTCAAGGGCGACAAGCAGAAACTCGCCAATGACGAACTCGACATCCGCAACCTCTCGGGACTGGCCATCGACCCGCGCACAGGCCACACCCTGGTGCTGTCCGCCGATTCCCACTTGTTGCTGGAACTGGACGAGAAGGGCGAGCAGGTCAGCTTCATGACCTTGCTGGGCGGCTTCAACGGCTTGAAGAAGACCATTCCCCGTGCCGAAGGCGTGACCATGGACGAGGCGGGCACGCTGTACATGGTGAGTGAGCCGAACCTGTTCTACCGTTTCGAAAAGCAGAAATAGGCGCTCAGAATCCAGGCGTTGTGGTCAAAGGCAACTGGCCATTAAGCTTGAATTCATACAGGCGTGATATTTCATCCGCCTGTTTCTGTTTCCGAGCCCGCCTGAATGCGCCGACTTGCCCGTCCCAAACCCCTTATTTTGATCCTGACAGTCATTGCACTGGTCGCGCTGATTGCGGTTGGCCAATACATGCGTCTGTTCGAGCGCGCCTGGTTCAACCTGCACACCCTCTGGCAACCTTTAAGCAGCGAGTCCATTGGCCTGGATCAATACCGGGTGGAGATCGAAGCCCGGGTCATTGACGGGCTGAACGACGACGTGTCGGCGCTGACCTTCGATCCGGTGCGCAAAAGCCTGTTTACCGTCACCAACAAAAACGCCGAGCTGATCGAACTGTCGCTGGACGGGCGGATCGTCCGACGTATTTCGCTGGTCGGCTTCGGTGATCCGGAGGCGGTGGAGTTCATCAGCGCCGACACTTACGTGATCACCGATGAACGCCAGCAGCGGCTGATCAAGATTCATCTGGATAAGGACACGACGTTCCTCGACGCGGCGGACGCCGAGCAGATGACCCTCGGCGTGCACATGAGCGGCAACAAGGGTTTCGAAGGCCTGGCTTACGATTCGGTGGGCAAGCGCCTGTTCGTCGCCAAGGAGCGCGACCCGATGCTGATCTACGAAGTGCAGGGCTTCCCACATTACAACCCGGAGAAATCCTACGCGGTGCATGTGGTCAACAACCCCAAGCGCGATGCCGGGATGTTCGTGCGAGACCTGTCGAGCCTGCAATACGACGAGCGCAGCGGCCATTTGCTGGCGCTGTCCGACGAGTCGCGGCTGATTCTGGAGCTGGATGTGGACGGGCGACCGCTGAGCACCATGTCGCTGAGCAAGGGGCGACAGGGGTTGCAGAAGACCGTGCCGCAAGCGGAAGGCATCGCCATGGATGACGATGGCACGATGTACCTGGTGAGCGAGCCGAACCTGTTCTACGTCTTCAAAAAACCAGCGCAGAACTAACAAACACCGCAAAACCTATTGTCGGAGCGAAGCTTGCTCGCGAAGAGGCAGTCACATTCAACATCGCTGTCGATTGTTGCGGCCTCTTCGCGAGCAAGCTTCGCTCCTACTGGGAGTACGGGGTCAGGCCTTGAGGGTTTTCACGCCTTCGCTAGTGCCCAGCAGCAGCAAATCCGCCGGACGCGCCGCGAACAAACCATTGGTGACCACGCCCACAATGGCGTTGATCTGCGTCTCCAGCTCCACCGGGTTGGTGATCTGCATGTTGAACACGTCGAGGATGATGTTGCCGTTGTCGGTCAACACGCCTTCACGGTAGACCGGGTCACCGCCGAGCTTCACCAGCTCGCGGGCCACATGGCTGCGGGCCATCGGGATCACTTCGACCGGCAGCGGGAACGCGCCGAGCACCGGCACCAGTTTGCTGGCGTCGGCGATGCAGATGAAGGTCTTGGCCACGGCCGCGACAATTTTCTCGCGGGTCAGGGCCGCGCCGCCGCCCTTGATCAAGTTCAGGTGCTCGTCGCTTTCATCGGCGCCGTCGACATAAAACTCCAGGTCGCTGACGGTGTTCAGCTCATACACCGGAATGCCGTGGCCCTTGAGGCGAGCGGCGGTGGCTTCGGAGCTGGCGACCGCGCCGTCAAACGCGCCTTTGTGCTTGGCCAGGGCGTCGATGAAGCAGTTGGCGGTGGAGCCGGTGCCGACCCCGACAATGCTCTTGTCGTCGAGTTTCGGGAGGATGAAGTCGACGGCGGCCTGAGCCACTGCCTGTTTGAGTTGATCCTGGGTCATGCGGGCTCCGAGGTGCCGAAGGAGGGAACGAAAGGCCAGCATTATAGGCTTCGGGGCAGGGAAGGTCATTGCCCGATTGGCGGGCCCCGACCTTTACCTGTAGGAGCGAGGCTTGCCCGCGAAAGCGATCGTACCGCCAACATTTATGTTGGATGTGACGGCCTCTTCGCGGGCAAGCCTCGCTCCCACAGGTTCATGATCCCTTCCATGGACGGTAAAACCACCTGTTTAGTGTGGTCGTCCGGCCGAAAGCCGGGTTAGACTCCTTGGCCCTGCCCAACCCGCTCAGTGATGCTTTCCGATGCTCGAACAGTACGTCAAAAAGATCCTCACCTCGCGCGTTTATGACGTTGCCGTAGAAACCCCGTTGCAGACTGCTCGCCAGCTCTCCGAGCGGCTGGGCAATTCCATTTGGCTCAAGCGTGAAGACTTGCAGCCGGTGTTCTCGTTCAAGATTCGCGGCGCCTACAACAAGTTGACGCAGTTGAGCGATGAAGAGCGCGCTCGCGGTGTGGTCACCGCCTCGGCGGGCAACCACGCGCAGGGCCTGGCCCTGGCGGCAAAAGTGCTGGGCGTGAAAGCCACCATCGTCATGCCCAAGACCACCCCGGAAATCAAGGTCGAAGGCGTGCGCTCCCGTGGCGGCAAAGTCGTGCTGCACGGCGATTCGTTCCCGGAAGCCCTGGCCTACTCGCTCAAACTGGTCGACGAAAAAGGCTACGTCTACATTCATCCTTACGACGATCCCCACACTATTGCCGGGCAGGGCACCGTGGCGATGGAGATTCTGCGCCAGCACCCCGGGCGTCTGGATGCGATCTTCGTTCCGGTGGGCGGCGGCGGGTTGATCGCCGGGATCGCGGCGTATGTGAAATACCTGCGCCCTGAAATCAAAATCATCGGCGTCGAACCGGACGACTCCAACTGCCTGCAAGCGGCCATGGCGGCCGGCGAGCGCGTGGTACTGCCGACCGTGGGCCTGTTCGCCGATGGTGTCGCGGTGGCGCAGATCGGTCAGCACACCTTCGATATCTGCAAAGACTACGTCGATGAAGTGATCACCGTCAGCACCGACGAAATCTGCGCGGCGATCAAGGACATCTACGACGATACCCGCTCGATCACCGAACCTGCCGGCGCCCTGGGCGTGGCCGGGATCAAGAAGTACGTCGAGCAACGCGGTGTCACCGGGCACACCTTTGTCGCCATCGATTCCGGCGCCAACGTCAACTTCGACCGTTTGCGCCACGTTGCCGAGCGCGCCGAGCTGGGCGAGGGCCGCGAAGCCATCATCGCCGTGACCATTCCCGAGAAACCGGGCAGCTTCAAGGCGTTCTGCGAAGCCATCGGCAAGCGCCAGATCACCGAATTCAACTACCGCTACAACACTGGCAGCGAAGCGCATATCTTCGTCGGCGTGCAGACGCATCCGGAAACCGACCCGCGCAGTGCGCTGATCGCCAGCCTCAGTGAGCAGGGTTTCCCGGTGCTGGACCTGACCGATAACGAACTGGCCAAGTTGCACATACGTCACATGGTCGGTGGCCGCGCGGCCCAGGTCGTCGATGAAGTGGTGCTGCGCTTTGAATTCCCGGAACGTCCGGGTGCGCTGTTCAACTTCCTCAACAAGCTCGGCGGGCGCTGGAACATCTCGATGTTCCACTACCGCAACCACGGCGCGGCGGATGGCCGTGTGGTCGCGGGCCTGCAAGTGCCTCACGACGAACGTCATCTGGTTCCTGCGGCGCTTGAGGAAATCGGTTACCCGTACTGGGATGAAAGCGACAATCCGGCCTATCAGCTGTTTCTCGGCTGAGCGGCTACGCTGATGGGCAGTCTCTAAGGAAGTCGAACAATGGAAACGTTAACCGCCCTGAAAATGGCGCACACCGCGGCGACGGCAATATTGTTGGGCTGTGCGCTGGGCTTGGGGATATGGTTTTGGCAAACGCGGCGTCGTGGTGATGCGACTGCTGCAGCGCGCACGTTGCAACGGCCTCGGGTGTTCGTTTGGCTGTTGATGGGCCTGGCGCTGCTGAGCATGCCATTCACCGGCTGGTGGATGGTGCATCTGGTGGGCTGGCCGTTGGGGCAGACGTGGTTGCTCGCGTCGAGTGTGCTTTACACCCTGGCAGCATTGGGGTGGTTCTGGTTGTTGGTGCGGCTGAACAAGCTGCGTACTGCGCCGGGCGGCAGCGGCAAGTTCACCTTTGCTCTCGCGCTGTTCAGCTTTGTCTGCTTTATCGCCATCGCGGGGTTGATGGGCGCCAAGCCGGTTTAAGGCTTGAAACCGAGGCGATCCCTTCGCGGGCAAGCCTCGCTCCTACAGGTGATGTGTCGAGTCTGTAGTCGGCTACCACCACAAATCCTGTAGGCGCGAGGCTTCCCCGCGAAAGCAATTTCAGTCGCGCAACGAAATTACCGGCCAGCCACGCTGCTCGGCCTCGGCGCGCAAATTCGGATCAGGATCGACCGCCACCGGATTCGCCACTTGCTCCAGCAACGCAAAATCATTCATCGAGTCGCTGTAGAAATAGCTGTCTTCCAGCGAATGCCCGGTCTCTTCCAGCCAACGATTCAACCGCGTGACCTTGCCTTCGCGGAAGCACGGAACATCGGTGCTGCGCCCGGTATAACGGCCATCAACCATCTCGCATTCCGTGGCGATCAGGGTTTCAACCCCCAGGCGCTGGGCAATCGGCCCGGTGACGAAGCGGTTGGTCGCGGTGATGATCACCAATTTGTCGCCAGCCTCGCGGTGCTTGGCCAGCAAATCGATAGCCTTGGGCAGCACAATCGGCTCAATGCAATCGCGCATGTAATCCAGGTGCCATTGATCCAGTGTGGCCATCTCGGTGCGGCCGAGGACTTCCAGGCAAAAGTTCAGATAAGCATCGTTATCCAGCTTGCCGGCCAGGTAATCCTGATAGAACTCGTCGTTGCGTGCCTTGTAGGCGACGGCATCGAGGAAGCCGCGCTCGCACAGGTAATCGCCCCAGGCGTGGTCACTGTCGCCGCCCAAAAGCGTGTTGTCCAAGTCGAATAAAGCCAGCCGCATTGCAGTTACTCGCTGAAAAGTCTGTAGAAAGGCGTCCAGAATACGGACTTTTCACAAGAGTGCACATAAGGTAGGTCGGCTCGTTGCTGCCTTCACAACCTTTGTGGAACAATGCGGCGACATGCGTTTGCGAGGTTGTTGCCGTGATCGACCCCGATGGTTTCCGCCCCAATGTCGGGATCATTCTCACGAATGATGCCGGACAGGTGCTATGGGCTCGCCGTATCAATCAAGATGCCTGGCAGTTTCCACAGGGCGGGATCAACCCCCAGGAGACGCCGGAAGACGCCTTGTACCGCGAGTTGAACGAAGAAGTGGGTCTTGAGCGCGAAGATGTTGAAATTCTCGCCTGCACCCGGGGCTGGTTGCGCTATCGTTTGCCGCAACGTCTGGTCAGAACACACAGCCAACCGCTGTGCATCGGCCAGAAACAGAAATGGTTTCTCCTGCGCCTGATCTCCAACGAGCAGCGGGTGCGGATGGATTTGACCGGTAAACCGGAGTTCGATGGCTGGCGCTGGGTCAGTTATTGGTATCCGTTGGGCCAGGTGGTGACATTCAAGCGCGAGGTGTATCGACGCGCTCTCAAAGAGCTTGCCCCGCGCCTTTTAACGCGCGACTGACGACGGAGTTCGACCCCGAGCCATGCTCAATACGCTGCGCAAGATCGTCCAGGAAGTTAACTCCGCCAAGGATCTCAAGGCGGCGTTGGGGATTATTGTGTTGCGCGTCAAAGAGGCCATGGGCAGCCAGGTCTGCTCGGTCTACCTGCTTGACCCCGAGACCAACCGCTTCGTGCTGATGGCGACCGAGGGCTTGAACAAGCGCTCGATCGGCAAAGTCAGCATGGCACCCAACGAAGGTCTGGTTGGCCTGGTCGGCACGCGTGAAGAACCCCTGAACCTCGAAAACGCCGCGGATCACCCGCGCTACCGCTACTTCGCCGAGACGGGCGAGGAGCGCTACGCCTCCTTCCTCGGGGCGCCGATCATTCACCACCGCCGCGTCGTCGGCGTGTTGGTCATTCAGCAAAAAGAACGCCGCCAGTTCGATGAAGGTGAAGAAGCCTTCCTCGTGACCATGAGCGCGCAACTCGCCGGCGTTATCGCCCACGCCGAAGCCACCGGTTCGATCCGTGGCCTGGGTCGTCAGGGCAAAGGCATTCAGGAAGCCAAGTTCGTCGGTGTACCGGGTTCGCCGGGTGCGGCGGTCGGGACCGCGGTGGTCATGCTGCCGCCGGCCGACCTGGACGTGGTGCCCGACAAGACCATCTCCGATATCGCCGCCGAACTCGGGCTGTTCAAGACCGCCATCGAAGGCGTTCGCGCCGACATGCGTGCCTTGTCCGCCAAATTGGCGTCGCAGCTGCGCCCCGAAGAGCGGGCCTTGTTCGACGTCTACCTGATGATGCTCGCCGACGAAGCGCTGGGTAACGAAGTGACCACGGTGATCAAGACCGGTCAGTGGGCCCAGGGTGCGTTGCGTCAGGTGGTCACCGAGCACGTCAACCGTTTCGAATTGATGGACGACGCGTACCTGCGTGAGCGCGCCTCGGACGTCAAGGACCTTGGCCGCCGTTTGCTCGCCTACTTGCAGGAAGAGCGTCAGCAGAATCTGGTCTATCCGGAAAAAACCATTCTGGTCAGTGAAGAACTGACGCCGGCCATGCTCGGCGAGGTGCCGGAAGGCACGCTGGTCGGTCTGGTCTCGGTCCTCGGTTCGGGTAACTCCCACGTCGCGATCCTCGCCCGGGCGATGGGCATCCCGACGGTGATGGGCCTGGTCGACCTGCCCTATGCCAAGGTCGACGGCATCGAATTGATCGTCGATGGTAATCGCGGCGAGGTCTACACCAACCCCAGCGACGTGCTGCGCAAGCAGTTCGCCGAAGTGGTGGAAGAAGAGAAACAGCTGGCGCTGGGTCTCGACTCTTTGCGCGACTTGCCGTGCGTGACCCTCGATGGCCACCGCATGCCGCTGTGGGTCAACACCGGTCTGCTGGCGGACGTGGCGCGAGCGCAGAAGCGTGGTGCCGAAGGGGTCGGTCTGTACCGCACCGAAGTGCCGTTCATGATCAACCAGAGGTTCCCGAGCGAAAAGGAGCAGCTGGCGATCTACCGCGAGCAACTCGCCGCGTTCCATCCGCAACCGGTCACCATGCGTAGCCTGGACATCGGCGGCGACAAGTCGCTGTCGTACTTCCCGATCAAGGAAGACAACCCGTTCCTCGGCTGGCGCGGCATTCGCGTTACCCTCGACCACCCGGAAATCTTCTTGGTGCAGACCCGCGCCATGCTCAAGGCCAGCGAAGGCTTGAACAACCTGCGGATTCTGCTGCCGATGATCTCCGGCACCCACGAACTCGAAGAAGCCCTGCACCTGATTCACCGGGCATGGGGCGAAGTCCGCGACGAAGGCACCGACGTGCCAATGCCGCCGATTGGCGTGATGATCGAGATTCCGGCGGCGGTGTATCAGACCAAGGAACTGGCGCGGCAGGTGGACTTCCTGTCGGTCGGCTCCAACGACCTGACTCAATATCTGCTCGCGGTGGACCGGAACAACCCGCGTGTAGCCGACCTTTACGATTATCTGCACCCGGCGGTGCTGCAAGCGTTGCAGAACGTGGTGCGTGATGCCCACGCCGAAGGCAAGCCTGTGAGCATTTGCGGCGAGATGGCCGGTGACCCGGCGGCGGCGGTGCTGTTGATGGCGATGGGCTTCGACAGCCTGTCGATGAACGCCACCAACCTGCCGAAAGTGAAGTGGATGCTGCGTCAGATCAACCTGAGCAAGGCCCAGGAATTGCTGGCCGAACTGATGACCATCGACAACCCGCAAGTGATCCACAGCTCGCTGCAATTGGCGCTGAAAAACCTTGGGTTGGCGCGAATGGTCAATCCGGCTGTGGTCAAGGCTCTCTAAAAGGCTGATGGCCCCTTCGCGGGCAAGCCTCGCTCCTACAGGGATTACCTGACCCTTGTAGGAGCGAGGCTTGCCCGCGAAGACGTCCTCGAACACTCCAAAAATCTAAACCCAGATCTCCACTTCCCCCAAATGCCCCCCATACGGCCCGAAACTCCGTTCGACCATCCGCCGCGTCCCATCCGCCTGCACAATCAACGCCGTACTCGCACGCGTCCCATAAGTCGGACTGGCAATAAACACACTCGACAGCAACGTCTCGGTCGCCAACCCCACCCCGGTATCCGGCAACTCGGCGAAGGGTGCGGTTTGCGGATCTTTCAGCAACGCCAGTAACGCCTCTGGCTGCGGATCCTCCAGCACTTCCTCCAGCGCCGCCCGTGCCTTGAGCAATTTCGGCCACGGCGTATCCAGCCCGGCATTCGACAGCCCATAAACCCCAGGCGCCAGCATCACCGCCTCAGACTCCCGCGCATTGAAGTGCCACAGCTCGTTGGCATTGCCGATCAGCAGATTAAATCCGGCATATTCCAGCGAACGTCCGACAACGTCGCTTAAGTAATCATCAATTGGCATATTGCCCAAGAGAAAACCCGCCACCAGCTCACCTCGGGATTTTCGCGATGGCGACTGATTCGGATCACGAATATTGGTCAGCGCAGCAAAACGCCCATTGGCACCAATACCGAGCCAGGTGCCGCCGGCTTCGAGGTCGAGACCGGCGTAGACATGCGGTGCGTGCGGCCATTGCGCCAGGGGCTGGCTGGGCCGGGCATAGAACTCGTCGCGGTTGGCCGCCACAATCAGCGGCTGGGCGTGACCCGGTCGCCAGGCAAAAACAATCAGGCACATAAGGTGGTCCTTGTGTGTTTTTTGCCCACTCTACGCAGTCGTCGCCTGTCGTTCCATTGCCATCCGCAGTGGAGCCCGAGGCCACGCATCCGTTACCATGCCGCTCCGGTTTTGCCTAAGCATTGGGATCGTCCATGGAATTTCTGCTCTATCTGGCGCTGGGCGCCTGCGCAGGCGTGCTGGCCGGGCTGTTCGGGGTAGGTGGCGGGATCATCATCGTCCCGGTGCTGGTGTTCAGTTTCACCTTGCAGGGCTTCGACGCCTCGATCCTGACCCACCTGGCGGTCGGCACGTCCCTGGCAACGATCATCTTTACGTCGGTCAATGCCGTCCGCGAACATCATCGTCGTGGCGCCGTGCGTTGGCCGATATTCGTGTGGATGACCGTCGGAATTCTGATGGGTGCCGGTTTCGGGGCGCTGACGGCCGAAGCGATCTCCGGCCCGAATCTGCAGAAAATCATCGGTGTGTTTGCGCTGATCATCGCCGCGCAACTGGCGCTGGACGTCAAACCCAAGGCCAGTCGAACGGTGCCCGGCAAACTCGGTCTCACCGTGGCCGGCAGTGTGATTGGCTGGGCCTCGGCGATTTTCGGCATTGGCGGCGGCTCGTTGACCGTGCCGTTCCTGACCTGGCGCAGCGTGCCGATGCAGCAAGCCGTGGCGACTTCGTCGGCTTGCGGCCTGCCCATCGCCTTGGCCAGTGCATCAAGTTTCATGATTCTGGGCTGGCACGATCCCTTGCTGCCGGCCCATAGTCTCGGTTTTATCTATTTGCCGGCGCTGCTGGGGATTGCCCTGACCAGCATGGTGTTCGCCCGTCTCGGTGCGCGACTGGCCCACAGGCTGTCGCCAAAGTTGCTGAAAAGGCTGTTCGCGGCTTTGCTGTTCTGCGTAGGCCTGAGCTTCCTGCTCTAGCTCGCAATGCTGGCTTAATCCTGAGGTGGCAGCGTCGCCCGGGAATTCTGGTTTCAACTTTCAACAAGGAGTCGCAATGCTGCCTTACCCGCAGATCGACCCGGTGGCCCTGGCCATCGGTCCGCTGAAAATCCACTGGTACGGTCTGATGTACCTGATCGGCATCGGCGGCGCCTGGCTGCTGGCATCGCGCCGGCTCAACCGTTTCGACCCGACCTGGACCAAGGAAAAGCTTTCCGACATGGTCTTCTGGATGTCGATGGGCGTTATCGTCGGCGGCCGCCTGGGCTATGTGCTGTTCTACGATCTGAACGCTTATCTGGCCAACCCGACACTGATTTTCGAAGTGTGGAAGGGCGGCATGTCGTTCCATGGCGGCTTCATCGGCGTGATGCTGGCGGCGTTGTGGTTCGGCAAGAAGAACAACAAGTCGTTCTTCCAGCTGATGGATTTCGTCGCGCCGATGGTGCCGATCGGCCTGGGTGCCGGGCGCATCGGTAACTTCATCAACGCCGAGTTGTGGGGTAAGGCGACCGACGTGCCGTGGGCAATGATCTTCCCGACCGATCCGGCGCAACTGGCGCGTCACCCGTCGCAGCTGTACCAGTTCGCGCTCGAAGGCGTGGCCCTGTTTGCCATTCTCTGGCTGTTCTCGCGCAAGCCGCGGCCGACCATGGCGGTGTCCGGGATGTTTGCCCTGTTCTACGGCATCTTCCGTTTCATCGTGGAGTTTGTCCGCGTACCGGACGCGCAACTGGGCTATCTGGCCTGGAACTGGCTGACTATGGGCCAAGTGCTCTGCGTACCGATGATCGTTGGCGGGCTGTTCCTGATCTGGCTGGCGTATCACCGCGCCCCGGCGACTCCAGCGGCTGCCGTATAAATTCGAATCCCGGGGTGACGGCCCCGGGTTCAAGGACACAGGTAATTCATGAAGCAATATCTCGAACTGGTCGCCCACGTCATCAAGAACGGCACCAAGCAAGCCAACCGCACCGGCGTGAACACCATCAGCTTTCCGGGCGCGATGCTGCGTTATGACCTGAAAGAAGGTTTCCCGGCGATCACCACGCGCAAGATGGCCTTCAAATCGGCCATCGGCGAGATGTGTGGTTTCCTGCGTGGCGTGAACAACGCCGCCGAATTCCGCGCGCTGGGCTGCAAGGTCTGGGATCAGAACGCCAACGAAAACGCGCAGTGGCTGGCCAATCCGTTCCGTCAGGGTGAAGACGACCTTGGCGAAATCTACGGCGTGCAATGGCGCAAATGGCCGGCGTACAAGCAGATTCCGGTCAGCAATCAGGCCGCTATCGAACAGACCCTGAGCCAGGGTTATCGTCAGATCGCCGAAGGCGAGGAAGACGGTCAGGCCTATGTCGTTCTGTACAAGGCGATCGACCAGATCCGCCAGTGCGTCGACACCATCATCAAGGACCCGGGCAGCCGCCGCATTCTGTTCCACGGCTGGAACGTCGCCCAGCTCGATGAAATGGCTTTGCCGCCGTGCCACCTGCTGTACCAGTTCCACCCGAATGTCGAGACCAGGGAAATCTCCCTGACGCTCTACATCCGCTCCAACGACCTGGGCCTGGGCACGCCGTTCAACCTCACCGAAGGCGCCGCGTTGCTGAGCCTGATCGGCCGACTGACCGGCTATACACCGCGCTGGTTCACCTATTTCATCGGTGATGCCCACGTTTACGAAAACCATTTGGACATGCTCAACGAACAGCTCAAGCGCGAGCCGTTCCCGATGCCGAAACTGGTGATCAGTGACCGTGTGCCGGAGTTTGCCAAGACCGGCTTGTATCAGCCGGAGTGGCTGGAGTTGATCGAGCCGAGCGATTTCTCGCTTGAGGGGTATCAGCATCACGCGCCGATGACGGCACCGATGGCCGTCTGATTGTTTGACGGGCAGGGCTGTTTTATTAGAAAAGGTTCTACCTGACTGTCATTTCTGCCAGTAGGCGAATAAATGAGAGGGTGTTTGACTGATCACGAGGCCATCAGGCCGTGGTCAGCAACACCCTCTTTTTATTTCAGGAGCCTTGTCATGAATAACACTGCGGCCGGTGGAACGGACGGCTTTTCGGAGCGACATTTCGGTACAAATCCTCTAAGGAGCGGATTGACAGGAGCACCGTTCGTTGGCTGTGAAAGCCAGTCGGGGCTCTTTCATTTCATTCCGGGCCTCGATCCATGGGGATGCGTGGTGCCCATGGAGGTTTTCACCGGCGCACCGATCTTCGTCGATTCACTTCGAGTGGTCGTGGCGGTAAACGATAGAGAATTTCAGATCGGCGATCAGGTTCGAGTGCAATGGGCGGCGTTTGGCGGTTCGGGGGGCAATTATCAGTCGCAGCCGCAGTCCGTACAGAGTTTTATGCCGTTGCATTTTGTTGTGCCCGACGACACGGCAAGGCAGTTTGAAGGAGACCGGGTCGAGGTCATTTTTGTCATCGAAAGAGGCGGGGGCGCTACACCTTCTGCATCGTTGCTCATGACCTTCGCCCCGGCACTGATTCAAACCGGCCCGGTCTCTATTGAGGGTGTATCTGAAGGCGTTCTGGAGATTGACCCACATCCCGATGGCGTCGTTCTGACCATTCCGCGGATTGAAAACCTGCGAACAAACAACGCCATTGAAATGCTCTGGATAAGTAGCGCGAATGGCGGGCAGGGCGGAGCCTGGAGAGACTATCAGCGCAAGTTGACGGTCAATCCCGATTCACCCCTCAAGTTTCGGATTGAGCCCTCTGTCTATCAAAAGCATCGGGGTGAGACCGTTCAACTGCGCTGCAGTCTTTTTCTGGGCTCGGGCATGGTCCCGGGCATCGGTTACGGCATGGGGCATCGAGGCATATTGGAATTCAAGTTGATCTAGTCGCTGATGTGGCGATGGGACTAATGCCCATGACTCCTGCCGACATGGGAATGCTCAACTTCCGTCGCCACCACCCCGCCACTCACTTCCAGCCGCTGCAAAATCCCGCACTGATCAATGTCCGGGCCCTCGCCACAGCGTTGGCGCAGGTCGAGCAGTTGCGTCTGTAACGCCATCAATCCGTCGATCCGCGCTTTCACGTGATGAATGTGCTCGTCGATCAACGCGTTCACGCTTTCGCACTGATCCTGCGGACTGTCGCGCAGGGCCAGCAGGCTGCGGATCTCTTCCAGGGTCATGTCGAGCGTGCGGCAGTTGCGGATGAAGGTCAGGCGTTCGGCGTGGGCCTGAGTGTAGACCCGGTAGTTGCCGTCGCTGCGGGCGGGCTCCGGCAGCAGGTTTTCGCGCTCGTAGTAGCGGATGGTTTCGACGGCGCAGTCGGTGAGTTTCGCTAGTTCTCCGATCTTCATGACAGCAATCTCCAAAAGGGTGCTTGACCCTATAGTGGCTACAGGGTCTTTACTTGGCAACAGGCACCTTCATGGACGCAACCAATGAGCGATTCCCTTCACACCCACAAACCCGAGGCTGATCACGATCACGATCACGATCACGATCACGATCACAGCCACAAGCTGCAGCCTGTGCAGAAGCATGCCCATGGCGGGCACGGCGATTCCTGCTGCTCCTCCAAGGCGGCAGCGCCTTCGCTGATCAAGTTGAGCGACACGCCGACCGACGGCGCGCGGCTGAGCAGCTTCCGCATCGACGCCATGGACTGCCCGACCGAGCAGACGCTGATCCAGAACAAACTGGGCAAGCTTGCGGGGGTCCAGCAACTGGAATTCAACCTGATCAATCGGGTCCTGGGCGTGACCCATGACCTGCCGAGCACTGCGCCGATCATCGAGGCGATCAAGTCGCTGGGCATGGTGGCTGAACCGATGGAACAGGGCGCCGAAGCGCCAGCGCCGATCCCCGAGAAAAAGCACTGGTGGCCTCTGGCACTGTCCGGCGTGGGTGCGCTGGCGGCAGAAGTGATCCACTTCACTAGCGCCGCGCCGGACTGGGTGGTGGCGATCATCGCGCTGATTTCGATCCTCAGTGGCGGCCTCACCACTTACAAGAAGGGCTGGATCGCGCTCAAGAACCTCAACCTGAACATCAACGCGTTGATGAGCATCGCAGTCACTGGCGCGATCCTGATCGGGCAATGGCCGGAAGCGGCGATGGTGATGTTCCTGTTCACCGTGGCCGAGTTGATCGAGGCCAAGTCGCTGGACCGGGCGCGTAACGCCATTGGCGGCTTGATGCAGATGACCCCGGAACAGGCGACGGTGCAGCAAGCCGACGGCAGCTGGGTCACACAAGAGGTCAAAACCATCGAACTGGGAGCGCGAGTGCGGGTGCGTCCCGGCGAGCGGATTGGCCTGGACGGCGAAGTCGTGTCGGGCAGTTCGACCATCGATCAGGCGCCGATCACCGGCGAAAGTCTGCCGATCGAGAAGACGGTGGGCGATAAGGTCTTCGCCGGCACCATCAACCAGGCAGGCTCGCTGGAGTATTCGGTCACTGCAGCGGCGAACAATTCCACACTGGCGCGGATCATCCACGCCGTGGAACAGGCCCAAGGCGCACGGGCGCCGACCCAGCGCTTCGTCGATCAGTTCTCGAAAATCTATACCCCGGCGGTGTTCCTGCTGGCCTTGGCCGTGGCGGTGATTCCGCCGCTGTTCATGGGCGCCGTCTGGTTTGACTGGATCTACCGCGCGTTGGTCTTGCTGGTGGTCGCTTGCCCATGCGCGTTGGTGATTTCCACTCCGGTGACCATCGTCAGCGGCCTCGCCGCGGCGGCACGCAAAGGCATCCTGGTGAAGGGCGGCGTTTATCTGGAGGGTGGCCACAAACTCGATTACCTGGCCCTGGACAAGACCGGCACCCTGACCCACGGCAAACCGGTGCAGACCGATTATGTGTCGCTTGATCCCACCGCAGACGCCACTGCCCCGGCGCTTGCCGCAGCGCTGGCCGGTCGTTCGGACCACCCGGTGTCGTTGGCCATCGCCAATGCGGCGGTGGATAAACAATTCGCGCCGCTCGTTGTGGATAACTTCGAAGCCCTGGGCGGTCGCGGTGTACGCGGGGAAATCAACGGTCAGATCTACCACTTGGGTAACCATCGCCTGGTGGAAGACTTGGGCCTGTGTTCGCCTGCGCTGGAAGAGAAGCTGTTTGCCCTGGAAAAACAGGGCAAATCGGTGGTGCTGTTGCTCGACAAGTCCGGCCCGTTGGCGCTGTTTGCCGTGGCCGACACGGTGAAAGAGTCCAGCCGCGAAGCGATCCAGCAACTGCACGATCTGGGCATCAAAACCCTGATGCTGACCGGCGACAATGTCCACACCGCCCAGGCGATTGCCGTGCAAGTCGGCATCGACGAGGCCAAGGGCGATCTGCTGCCCAACGACAAGCTGCAAGCCATCGAGGCACTTTATGCACAGGGCCATCGTGTTGGCATGGTCGGCGACGGCATCAACGATGCGCCGGCGCTGGCCCGCGCCCAGATTGGTTTCGCGATGGCCGCCGCCGGTACCGATACCGCCATCGAGACCGCCGATGTCGCCCTGATGGACGACGATCTGCGCAAGATCCCTGCGTTCATCCGCCTGTCGCGTCGAACCTCGACCATTCTCAAACAGAACATCGCCCTCGCTTTGGTCATCAAGGTGATCTTTCTTGGGGTAACCTTCGCTGGGATCGCCACCATGTGGATGGCGGTGTTCGCCGACATGGGTGTCAGCCTGTTGGTGGTGTTCAACGGTTTGCGCCTGCTGCGCAAGTAAGCGATGAGGGACGGGTGTGCTGAGTGCCGAGCTGAAGGCGTTTTACATGGTTGCCCGCCTGGGCAGCATTACCCTGGCGGCGAAAAAGCTCGGCCTGAGCCAACCCACGGTGACCACGCAGATCCGCCATCTGGAAAGCCAGTATTCGGTTGAGCTGTTCTACCGTGGCGGCCGCCGCCTCAGCGTCAGCGATGAAGGCGCGCGGCTGTTGCCGATGGTCAAGGCGCTGTTGCAGCAGGAAGCCGACATCGAGTTTTTCCTGCGCAACAGCGGCCAGGTCCAGGGCACATTGCGCATTGCTGCTACTGCGCCGTATTACATCCTCGACCTGGTGAAGACTTTCCGCGAGCGCTTGCCGCAAGTGGAAGTGTCGGTGGAAATCGGCAACTCCCAGCAGGTGCTGGAAGCGCTGGAGGATTACCGGGTGGATGTCGCGGCATCGTCACAATTGCTCGACGATGCGCGGCTGATTCGGCGGGTGCTCGGCAGCGATCCGCTGGTGTTGGCGGTGCATCGCAACCATCCGCTGGCGGCGCACGATCATGTGCCGCTCAGCGCCTTGGCCGGGCATACCTTGTTGATGCGCGAATCAGGCTCGACCACTCGACGATTGACTGAAGAATTACTGGCCAGCGCGGGGGTGAGTTTCGGGCCGTTGCTGGAAATTGGCAGCCGTGAATCGATTCGCGAGGCGGTGCTGCGCAACATCGGCATCAGCATCATTGCCCGACAGGAAGTGCCGCATGACCCGCAATTGCGCGTGCTGACGATTGAGAATGCGCCGCAGATTCCGGAGTATCTGTACTGCCTCAAGGAGCGCAAAGGTGCGCGGTTGCCGGCGGCGTTCCTGGGTTTGGCGCAGGAAATGGCCCCCGCGTGAGATTTGTGTTGAATGTGAGGGGCCCTTCGCGGGCCAGCCTCGCTCCTACAGGTGATCGCATTCCCCTGTAGGAGCGAGGCTTGCCCGCCAAGGCGTCCGTCAGTGCGCCAACGTATCCAACCCAAATTCTTGAATACCACTATCAGCCGATTTTGCCTCACTGCCACATGACGGACGCATTACAAACCTAGGATGGGCTTCATCTGCTTGATGAGGCCTGTCCATGAACCACTCGATCGCAACTGCCCTGACCAACCCCGGCGCCCCGATGAAAGTGCGCGGTGTGCAGAAACGCTTTGGCGCCTTCACCGCGCTGGACAATGTTTCCCTCGACGTGGCGGCCGGTGAACTGGTGTGCCTGCTGGGCCCGTCCGGCTGTGGCAAAACCACGTTGCTGCGTTGCATCGCCGGCCTGGAGAAACAGGACAGCGGCGAGTTGTACCTCGGCGATCGCGACGTTTCCCACCTGGCACCCCAGGCCCGGGACTACGGCATTCTCTTTCAGTCCTACGCGCTGTTTCCCAACCTCACCGTCGAAGCGAACATTGCCTACGGCCTCGCCGGCAGTGGTCGCGATGAAGTGCGCAAACGTGTCGGCCAGATGCTGGAACTGGTCGGCCTGACCGGCAGCGAGAAAAAGTACCCCGGCCAGTTGTCCGGCGGCCAACAGCAACGTGTCGCGCTGGCTCGGGCATTGGCGCCGGCGCCATCGTTGTTGCTGCTGGACGAACCGATGTCGGCCCTCGACGCCCGAGTCCGCGAGCATTTGTGCACCGAACTGCGCCAACTGCAGCGCAACCTCGGCGTCACCACCCTGATGGTCACGCACAATCAGGACGAGGCCATGCTGATGGCCGACCGCATCGCCGTGATGAACAACGGCAAGGTCGAGCAGTACGCCACGCCGCAGGACATCTACGACCGCCCGGCCACGCCGTTTGTGGCGGAGTTTGTCGGCCAGGGCAACTGGCTGCCATTCAGCCGCAGCAGTGACAGCCACGCCCAGGTCGGCGGGATGAGCATGCGCCTGGCGGATGGCAGCGCTAAAACCACGTCGGGCCGTCTGTTTTGCCGACCGGAAGCGATCAACGTCAACCCGCCGGTGCATGAAGAAAACCTGTTCCCGGCCAAGGTTCGCGAGATCACCTTCCTCGGAAACCGCTGCCGCATGAGCTTCGAACTCGACCAACTGCCGGGCCACGCATTGTTGGCCGAACTGGCACCGGAAGCCATGCCGCGCCTCGGTGCGCAGCAGATCATGGTCGCCTTGCCCCCGCGCAGCCTGCAGGTGTTTGCCTGATGAGCGCGAACATCGCGCTGCCGATACCGCACAAGCAGGTTCGGCAGACCTCCCGTGCCGAGATCGGCGACCGGGTGTTCGTGGTCGGCGGCAAAGTCCTTTTATTGGTGTTGCTCGGCCTCGCGGTGTTGATGCCGTTGCTGGCGATCTTCTGGCGCGGTTTCAGTTCGGAGGCCGGGCAGGGCGGAGGCCTGGTGGCTGCGCGTGAATTGGTGACCAGTGCGAACTTCCACTGGTTGCTCGGCAATAGCCTGAAAGTTTCCCTCAGCGTGGCGGCGATTGTCGTACCGCTGGCCTACCTGTTTGCCTACGCATTGCAACGCACGTTGATTCCCGGCAAAGGCATCTGGCGCGCAATTTCGTTGTTGCCGCTGATGGCGCCGTCGATGCTGCCGGGGATTGCGCTGGTTTATCTGTTCGGCAATCAGGGCATGTTGCGCGGCTTGCTCTCGGACAATATCTACGGTTTCTGGGGCATTGTTCTGGGCGAGGTCATTTACACCTTCCCACACGCATTGATGATTCTTCTGTCGGCGCTTTCCCTGGCGGATGCGCGACTCTTCGATGCCGCCTCCAGCATGGGCGCCAGTCCGGCCAAAGCCTTTCGCAGCATCACCTGGCCAGCGACCCGTCAGGCCGTGTTCGCGGCGTTCTGCCTGGTGTTCACCTTGACCATCACTGACTTCGGCGTGCCCGTAGTGGTCGGTGGCGACTATCAAGTGCTGGCGCTGGAAGCCTATAAGGCCGTGGTCGGCCAGCAGCAATTCGGTCGCGGCGCGTTGATCGGCATGGTCCTGCTGCTGCCGGCACTCTTCAGTTTTGCAGTCGATGCCTGGTTGCGTCGACGTCACGGCGACGCCATGAGCGGCCGCGCCCAAGTCTTCAAACCCGCGCCGTCGAAGCGGCGGGACGGTTGTTATCTGGCCATCGTGCTGCTGATCTGCGCGGTGTTGCTGCTGGTGTTCGGCATGGCGGTGTTCTCCTCGCTGGTGAAATTCTGGCCGTACAACCTGTCGCTGTCGCTCAACCATTACCAGTTCAGCGACACCGCGGGCGGCGGCTGGCTGGCCTACGGCAACAGCGTAAAAATGGCTTTGAGCACGGCGTTGATCGGCAGCGTGCTGATCTTCACCGGCGCCTACCTGATGGAGAAAACCAAAGGCCAGCGCGGACTGAACCTGGCCTTGCGCATGCTCAGTTTCGTGCCGATGGCGGTGCCGGGTCTGGTGCTGGGCCTGGGTTACGTTTTCTTCTTCAACCTCAGCGGCAACCCGCTGCATGTGCTCTACGGGACCATGACGCTGCTGGTGGTCTGCACCATTGCTCACTATTTGACCACCGCACAAATGACCGCGACCACGGCGCTGCGCCAACTCGACGCCGAGTTCGAGGCCGCCGCGTTGTCACTCAAGGCGCCGCTGTATCGGCACTACCTGCGAGTCACCGTGCCGATCTGCCTGCCGGCGCTGCTGGACATCGTGCGCTACCTGTTCGTCTCGGCCATGACCACCGTTTCAGCCGCGATCTTCCTCTACAGCCCCGACACCATCCTCGCGGCGGTGGCGGTGCTGAACATGGACGACGCCGGCAACGTCGGCGGCGCGGCGGCGATGTCGACCCTGATTCTGTTCACTTCGGCAGGCGTGTCGATGCTGCTGGCCTGGGCCTCGCGCGGCTTGCTGCGCCGTTCCCAGGCCTGGCGGCAGACCGCTCCTGGTAAATAAATCTGTCCCCATAAAAGACCAACCCTCAACTCAAACAGGAAAAGATCATGTTCAAGCCTATGGCCCTGGCCGCTGCTGTCCTCACCGCTTTCAGCCTGAACGCCTTCGCGGCGCCAACCGAGTTGACGGTGTACACCGCCCTCGAAGCCGAGCAACTGAAGACTTACAAAGAAGCCTTCGAAAAGGCTAACCCGGACGTCGAGATCAAGTGGGTACGCGATTCCACCGGGATTATCACTGCCAAACTGCTGGCCGAAAAAGCCCGCCCACAGGCTGATGCGGTCTGGGGCCTGGCGGCGTCGAGCCTGGCGATCCTCGATCAGCAAGGCATGCTGCAAAGCTACGCGCCGAAGGACCTGGGCAAGATCGGCGGCAACTACCGCGATGCCGCCAATCCGCCCGCGTGGGTCGGGATGGACGTCTGGGCGGCGACCATTTGCTTCAACACCGTTGAAGCCGAAAAGCAGGGTTTGACCAAACCGGTGAGCTGGCAGGACCTGACCAAGCCTGAGTACAAAGGCAAGATCGTGATGCCCAACCCGGCCTCGTCCGGCACCGGTTTCCTCGACGTCAGCGCCTGGCTGCAAACCTTCGGCGAGAAGCAGGGCTGGCAGTACATGGACGACCTGCACCAGAACATCGGCCAGTACGTTCACTCCGGTTCCAAGCCTTGTAAGCTGGCGGCTTCGGGTGAATTCCCGATCGGCATTTCCTTTGAATACCCGGCGGTTCAGCTGAAGCGTCAGGGCGCACCGCTGGACATCATCCTGCCGAAGGAAGGCCTGGGCTGGGAGATCGAAGCGACCGCTGTGATCAAGGGCACACCACACGAAGAGGCGGCGAAGAAACTGGCTGACTTCTCGGCCAGCCCGGCGGCGATGGAGCTTTATAAAGAGAACTTCGCGGTGCTCGCGCAACCGGGGATTGCCAAGCCGCAGACCGAATTGCCGGCGGATTATGAGCAGCGTTTGATCAAGAACGACTTTGCCTGGGCGTCGAAGAATCGCGACGAAATCCTGAGCGAGTGGCGCAAGCGGTATGACGGCAAGTCCGAGAAAGTGGCTGCCAAGTAAGATCTCTATCGGCTGAAGGGCCTCTTCGCGGGCAAGCCTCGCTCCTACAGGGTTGGTGTCGTTTGTGATAACGCGCAACCCTGCAGGAGCGAGGCTTGCCCGCGAAGGCGGCTTCAAATTCAGGACATCACTTGATGACACACCACAACGACGTGCTGATCGTCGGCGCCGGCATTCTCGGCCTGTCCCACGCCTACGCCGCCGCCAGACGCGGTCTGAAGGTCACGGTTTTCGAACGCAGCGAAACCCCCTTGGGCGCCTCGGTCCGCAACTTCGGCCAGGCCCTCGTCACCGGCCAACCCCCGGGCCCGATGCTCGAACTGGCCAGGGCCAGCCGCGAGATCTGGGGCCAATGGGCACAACTGGCCGGGTTGCAACTCAAGCGCAACGGCTCGTATTTGTTCGCTCGCAGCGAAGCCGAAGAACACCTGCTCGAAGCCTTCTGCACTGGCCGCGCCGTGGAATACGGTTACCGCGTCGACCTGCTGCGCGGTGCTGCCTTGCGCGATCTCTACGGCGGTCAGTTCCGCCATCACCGCGCGGCGTTGCACGGCCTGGACGATCAGCAACTGTATTCCCGTGAAGCGATTCCGACGTTGATCGACTACTTGCGCCGCGAGCTCGGCGTCGCGTTTCACTTCTCTACCCTGGTGCGCGATATCGAGCCGGGTCGCCTGCGCAGCACGGCCGGCACGTTCAGCGCCGATCAGATCATCGTCTGCTCCGGGCACGATTATCAGACCTTGCTGGCCGAGCCGATCGCCGCGCTCAACCCGCAAATCTGCCGCCTGCAAATGCTCCGCGCCCGGCCGCAGATCAACCTCAACCTGCAACACGCATTGCTCACCGGTTTGAGTTGCGTGCATTACGGCGCCTTCGCCGATCTGCCGGAAGCGGCGGCGGTGCAGGCGCAGATTCTGCGCGAGGAGCCACACTTGCATGAAAACGGCATCCACCTGCTGATCAGCCCGACGCCTTACGGTGAGTTGATCATCGGCGACTCCCACCATTACGGCCGCGATCCATCGCCGTTCAATGCCGAGCAGGTCGATGACTGGATGATCGGACTCGCTGAACAAACCCTGGGGTGCAAGGTGCAGGTGGTCGAGCGCTGGCAGGGCGTCTATGGTTCACGGGGGCCGGGGCCGTTCTCGTTCCTGCTCCCGATGCCGGGTGTGAGCGTGGCGCTGATGCACACCGGTGTCGGCATGAGCGTCGGCCCGGCGCTGGCCGAACGTAACGTCGCCACCTTATTGGGAGAGCATTGATGGACAGCAATGAGCAAGTGATCGCCGAGGTGTTTGGGCTGTACGAACGCTTTGGCGACAGCGATTACATCGGCGAGCCGGTGTCGCAGATCGAACACATGTCCCAGGCGGCTGAGTTGGCCATGGCCGAGGGCTTTGATGATGAAGTCGTGCTGGCCGCGTTCTTCCATGACATCGGGCATATCTGTGGCGGGAGCGCCGAGAACATGGGTGGTTTTGGTGTGGTCAGCCACGAACGTCTGGGCGCCGATTACTTGCGTCGGGCCGGTTTCAGCGAGCGCCTGGCGCGGCTGGTGGAATACCACGTTCAGGCCAAGCGTTATCTGACGCTTAAAGAGCCCGGGTACTACGAGCGATTGAGCGAAGCCAGCCGCCGGACCCTGGAATACCAGGGTGGGGTGATGACCGCGGAAGAGGCTGAAGCCTTCGAGAAGGATCCGTTATGCAAGGCCAGTTTGCGGATGCGCCAGTGGGATGAACAGGCCAAGGACATGGGCGTGCCGGTGATGGATCTGGGTGTGTTGAAGGATAAGGCGTTGCGGCTGTTGGCTGCGTAATAGCTCGAAACCGGGTCGCTGCCATCGCGAGCAGGCTCGCTCCCACAGGGGAACGCATTCCAATGTGGGAGCGAGCCTGCTCGCGAAGGGGCCAGCCCGGACACCCCAATAACCAAGGTTTACAACTGCTGCGCCAACACCTCAACCTGCTCTTGCCGTTCCGCCTGACTCAACTTCGCCTGCGGATTCAGCGACGACCACTGCGGATGCGCCCGGGCCTTGTTCAGGGCTTCGGGCAGTTTGCCTTCGCGCCAGGTCTTGTCCTGTGGCGTGGCCACCTGGATGCTGTCCATCGCCGCATGCCCACGGGCATTCAGCGCTTGCAGCAATTGGCGCTGACGCAAGGCCAACAGCCTCAACACGCTGTCGTCGACCGTCAGTTCTCGCTGACCTCTGATCTTGCCCATTAACCGGCTGCCATAACTGCGGGCGGTTTGCAGGGCGCCGCCGGCAATGGCGCCGGCCAGTGCCGCCGCGCCGAGGGTCAGGCCGCCCACCAGTAAATCAACCCCGGCACCGGCCGCCGCGCCGGCCGCGATGCCACCGCCGACCCGCACACCCAATTGCTTGAGGGTTTCCGGGTTGAACAAATCATCGCCCCAGCGGCCATCGAGCAGCGGCAGTTCACTGGCCGCCGCGTCCTGTGGGCGGAAGGCATAGAGTTTGAGCAAACCTTCGACGCAGCGCTGTTCCCGTTGGCGAACGGCTTTGCGCAGTTCGCTGATCGCCTGTTGTTCCTGCTCCGCGTCGCTGACCACGCTGCGCCGGCACGCGGCGCAATCGATCAGCAACTCGGCAATCAATCGCGCCGCACTCTGTTGGCGAGCCAGGCGTTGAGCCTGTTGATCGGCGATCAGGCGCTCCAATTGTTCGCGGGAGTTTTCCAGCAGCAAGGCGAGGCTTTCATAGAGTCGACGTTCGCCATCTTCGGGCGGTGCAACGCTGTCGAAACGCACCAGGGCATGCAGGCCCAAGCGTGCCAGGGCTTCACGCCAATCCGGCTCGCGATGGTTGGCGCTGCTGACGAAATTCAGCACCGGCAGCAGCGGTTTGCCGCAACTGGCCAACACTTCCAGTTCGTCGCGGTACTTGGCCAGGACCGGCTCCCGGGCGTCGATCACATAGAGGCCGGCGTCCGAGGCGAGCAATTGGCGCAGTACTTTGGCTTCCTGTTCAAAGCGCTGCCGGGCTTCGCTGCCGTCGAGGAATCGGGCCAACCGTGCCGGGCCGTCGAGGCGTTCGCCGGGACGTTCCAGGCGCTCGAGGTAGTCGAGCAGGGCGATGGCGTCTTCGAGGCCGGGCGTGTCGTAGAGATCGAGCAACGGCTCGCCGTCCACCGACAACCGCGCGCCTTCGACATGGCGGGTGGTGCTGGGGCGATGGGACACGTCACCGAAACCGACGTCCCGGGTGAGCGTGCGCAGCAACGAGGTTTTGCCGACATTGGTGTGGCCGACCACGGCCAGCTTCAAGGGCGCTTTCCAGGCATTAGTCATGGCCGGTCTCCAGCCAGTTCACGGGCGCGCAATCGGCGAACGGCAGGTCCAGCTGTTGCAGCGCTACGTGCCAGTCGCCGAGACGTTCGGCATCCAGTGCTTCGCCGGGCGGCGCTTGCAGCAGCCAGACACGGGTGGCAGCGGCATTGCGCGCCAGTTCGGCGATCAGGGCCAGGCTGCCACGGTCGGGCGAACGTCGCGGATCGCAGGCAATCGCCAGGCGTGCCGGAGGGAAACGACTCAACTGTTCAAGCAGTTTGTTGCGCGATTCGCGACTGTCGAGGATGCCGGCGTTGTTCACGGTTTTCGGCAGTTGCGGCGGCCACGGGCGTTGATCGTCCAGCTCGATGGCCACCAGCAACGCGCCGTCGCTTTGCTGCTCACTGACGCCGCTTTCGACACGATGCAGTTGCGCAGGCGCGGCATCACTGATGCCGAGGCGTTCGCTGGTGGGCATCAGCCGTTCGCGCAATTGGGCGTAACCGGGCAGGTTCAAATCCAGGCGCAAAGCGGCTTGGCCGGAGGTCCAGCGCCAGCGGCAGAACAGCATCAGCAACAAACGCGGCAACACCCCGTAGACCAGCAACACGCCCACCAGCCAAGCGGCCCAGGCCTGACGAGCGCTTTCGATGTTCAGCGCGGCATCGCCACTGGCGCGGATCATCTCCACGCTGGGCACGCTGAAACCGAGCAAGGCCGGCAGGGCGCCGAGAGTTTGGGTCATGGCGACGAAGGTGTCGCCGCGCAGAATGGTGGTTTCCCAGACAAAGCCGTAGCGCCGGGTCGCCATCAGCATCAGCACGATAACCAGCGCACTGAGCAACGCCAGCAACCACAAGCCGTTGACCAGCACGCCGATCGCCCAGCGATTGAGTTTGCGTCGCTGCAATAACAGCAGCAGGGCGGGTGCCAGTTGCGCGGCTTTGGCATCACGAGCGAGTTTTTCGCTGAGCCACAGCCATAAACGTCCAAGGCTGGCACCGTGCTCACCGGCAAACACCAGGCCCAACGCCCAGCTCAGCAGCAGAATCAGATTGAGCCCAAGCAGACTGCCCAGGGCCCAGAACACATTTACCGGGGTCTGGCCATCACCCAGTGCGGCAAACGCCAGGCCAGCACCGCTGACGATGGACAGCACCGCCATGACGATCAGCGCCAGTCGCGCGCCTTGCAGCCAATGCTTGAGGGCGTCGGACAAACCGTCGCGCTCGGCCAGCCACACGGCACGGCGCTGAATTCGCGTCGGCAAGTCGCCGCCGGCGCTGCGGGCCAGCCGGTTGGCTTCCAGATCCTCCAGGGGGCCGGCGTGTTCTTCACGCAGGCGCACCGTCTCGGTCAGCCAGAGGTTTTGCAGTGGAGTCAGTTCAGTCACGCGGCATCCCGTCGCTCAAATGAGCTGTGAGCATAACCGCTGTGGCGCTTATCGGGGTACGGGAGGCTCTGGTATCCTCGCCGGCATGACTAAATCACTCCCCCTCAGCCTGATCGCAGCCCTCGGTGAAAACCGTGTGATCGGCGTCGACAACAGCATGCCCTGGCACTTGCCGGGGGACTTCAAATACTTCAAGGCCACCACCCTCGGCAAACCGATCATCATGGGTCGCAAGACCTGGGATTCCCTCGGCCGGCCGCTGCCGGGCCGATTGAACATCGTGGTCAGCCGTCAGGCGGATCTGGTGTTGGAAGGCGCGGAGGTTTATCCGTCGCTGGAGGCGGCCGTGGTTCGCGCGCAGGAATGGGCGAACGAGCAGGGCGTCGATGAGGTGATGCTGATTGGCGGCGCGCAATTGTATGCGCAGGGGATGGCGCAGGCGGATCGGTTGTATCTGACCCGAGTGGCGTTGAGCCCGGAAGGGGATGCGTGGTTTCCGGAGTTTGATTTGGGGCAGTGGACATTGGTGTCCAACACCCAGAATCCGGCTGAAGGCGACAAACCAGCGTACGACTTTGAAGTCTGGGAGAAAGTCTAAAAACTTCGCGGGCAAGCCTCGCTCCTACAGGGTTTGTGTCGATCGCGAAAATTGCGTACGACACAAATCCTGGTAGGAGCGAGGCTTGCCCGCGAAGAGGCCAGCTCAGACGCTAAAAAACTTAAGCGTGCGCCAACTCCGCATGCTCATCGGCATCCAGCAGTGCTTTATCCGTCTGCTGCATGATCTGGCTGGTAATCGCCCCGGCCGTGATCGAACCACTCACGTTCAACGCCGTGCGGCCCATATCGATCAGCGGCTCAACCGAAATCAGCAACGCCACCAATGACACCGGCAAACCCATCGCCGGCAGCACGATCAGCGCGGCAAACGTCGCACCGCCGCCCACGCCCGCCACACCGGCCGAACTCAAGGTCACAATCGCCACCAGCGTCGCGATCCACAGCGGGTCCAGCGGGTTGATGCCGACAGTCGGCGCCACCATCACCGCCAACATCGCCGGGTACAGACCGGCACAGCCATTCTGGCCAATGGTCGCGCCGAACGACGCGGCGAAACTGGCGATGGATTGCGGGATGCCCAGGCGGCTGGTCTGCGCTTCGATGCTCAGTGGAATCGTCGCGGCGCTGGAGCGGCTAGTGAACGCGAACGTCAGCACCGGCCAGATCTTGCGGAAGAACCGCAGCGGGTTGATCCCGGCCGCCGACACCAACAGGCCATGGACCACAAACATCAGGCCCAGGCCGATGTAGGAAACCACCACGAAACTGCCGAGCTTGATGATGTCTTGCAGGTTGGAACCGGCGACCACTTTGGTCATCAGCGCCAATACGCCGTAGGGGGTCAGCTTCATCACCAGACGCACCAGACGCATCACCCAGGCTTGCAGGGTGTCGATGGCGTTGATCACTTTCTGACCTTTCTCGACGTCATCCTTGAGCAGTTGCAGCGCCGCGACACCGAGGAACGCGGCGAAGATCACCACGCTGATGATCGACGTCGGCTTGGCGCGAGCGAGGTCGGCGAACGGGTTTTGCGGAATGAACGACAGCAGCAGCTGCGGCACATTCAGGTCGGCAACCTTGCCGGCATAGTCGGTCTGGATGGTTTGCAGGCGAGCCATTTCCTGGGTGCCGGCGATCAGGCCTTCGGCGGTCAGGCCGAACAGGTTGGTCAAGCCGATACCGATCAGCGCCGCAATGGCCGTGGTGAACAGCAGCGTGCCGATGGTCAGGAAGCTGATCTTGCCCAGCGACGAGGCGTTGTGCAGACGGGCCACGGCGCTGAGGATCGAGGCGAACACCAGCGGGATGACGATCATTTGCAGCAACTGAACGTACCCGTTGCCCACCAGATCGAACCAGCTGATCGAGGCTTTCAGCACCGGGTTGCCGGCACCGTAAATCGTGTGCAAGGCGACACCGAAGACCACGCCCAATACCAACGCGAGCAGGACTTTTTTCGCCAGGCTCCAGGTGGTGTGGCGGGTTTGCGCGAGGCCAAACAGTAACGCGAGGAACACCAGCAGATTGAGGATCAGCGGCAGATTCATGAGAACTCCGAAAGTGACTTGTGCCAGCCACCTTCCGGGGCAGCTGCGAACCGGCAAGCCTAACAGCTTGATTTACAATGAATTAATATCAAAAAAGTCTGATAGCTGTCGTTTTTGGAATAAGCCGGTGTCGCTGTCGGGGATGCACTTGACGCGAAAGGGACGTGTGCGGTCGCTAGTGGACGAGAGTTGTCACACTTATTTGTTAGCGTCGATATCTTTGGATCAGGGAGAAACCGCCGATGAAGCTCGCACCAAAATTTCTCGCAGCAGTACTCTGTCTTGGCCTCGCCGGCCAGGTCTTCGCCACGGATTTGAAGCACTGGCCAGCCGATCAGGCCAAGGCGCTGGACGCGATGATTGCAGCCAACGCGAACAAAGGTAACTACGCGGTGTTCGACATGGACAACACCAGTTACCGCTACGATCTCGAAGAGTCGTTGCTGCCGTACATGGAAAGCAAAGGCCTGATCACCCGCGAGAAACTCGACCCCTCCCTGAAACTGATCCCGTTCAAGGACACCGCCGACCATAAGGAAAGCCTGTTCAGCTACTACTATCGCCTCTGCGAACTCGACGACATGGTGTGCTATCCATGGGTCGCGCAAGTGTTCTCCGGTTTCACCCTCCAGGAACTCAAAGGCTACGTCGATGAGCTGATGGCCTTGGACAAGCCAGTGCCGGCGACCTATTACGAAGGCGATGTGGTCAAGAACCTCGACGTCAACCCGCCGAAAATCTTCACCGGTCAGAAAGAGCTCTACAACAAGCTGATGGAGAACGGCATCGAGGTCTACGTGATGACCGCCGCCTCGGAAGAACTGGTGCGCATGGTCGCTTCCGATCCGAAGTACGGCTACAACGTCAAACCGCAAAACGTCATTGGTGTGAGCCTGCTGCTCAAGGACCCGAAGTCCGGTGAATTGACCACGGCGCGTAAGCAAATCACTGCGGGCAAGTATGACGAGAAGGCCAACCTTGGCCTCGAACTGACCCCGTACCTGTGGACCCCGGCGACCTGGATGGCGGGTAAGCAAGCGGCGATCCTGACCTACATCGATGAATGGAAAAAACCGGTGCCCGTCGGCGGCGACACCCCGACCAGCGACGGTTTCATGCTGTTCCACAGCGTCGACGTGGCCAAGGGCGGCATTCACTTGTGGATCAACCGCAAGGACAAATACATGACCCAGATTAACGGCATGATGGCCAAGCACGCAGCGGCCCAGGCCAAGGAAGGGTTGCCGGTGACGGCGGACAAGAACTGGGTGATCGTGAAACCGGAGGAAATCCAGTAAGCGCCAAAAATCCAATGTAGGAGTGAGCCTGCTCGCGATAGCGCAGTGTCAGACGACATCAATGGTGACAGACATAACGCTATCGCGAGCAGGCTCACTCCTACAGTTGATCTCCAGTGTTCGGGGGATCGTGGTCAAAAAAATGCCCCGCACTTGGCGGGGCATTTTTTGTTCGACGGTTAAGCCTTACAGCCCGTCGAGCATTGCCTTGTTACGCACGGCACCCTTGTCGGCGCTGGTCGCCAGCAGGGCGTAGGCCTTCAGTGCAGTGGTCACCTTGCGTGGACGTTTTTCCACAGGCTTCCAGCCTTTCTGATCCTGCTCGGCACGGCGGCCGGCCATTTCTTCGTCGCTGATCAACAGATTGATCGAGCGGTTCGGAATGTCGATCAGCACCTTGTCACCGTCCTGCACCAGACCAATCGCGCCGCCTGCAGCGGCTTCCGGCGAAGCATGACCGATGGACAGGCCCGAGGTGCCGCCGGAGAAGCGGCCGTCGGTGAGCAGGGCGCAGGCTTTGCCCAGGCCTTTGGATTTCAGGTACGACGTCGGATAGAGCATTTCCTGCATGCCCGGGCCGCCTTTCGGACCTTCGTAACGGATGATCACGATGTCGCCGGCCTTCACTTCGTCGGCGAGGATGCCGCGAACGGCGCTGTCCTGGCTTTCGAAGATCTTCGCGTTGCCTTCGAAGACGTGGATCGATTCGTCGACGCCGGCGGTTTTCACCACACAGCCGTCCAGTGCGATGTTGCCGTAGAGAACGGCCAGGCCGCCTTCTTTCGAATATGCATGCTCAACACTGCGGATGCAGCCATTTTCACGGTCGTCGTCCAGGGTTTCCCAACGGGTCGACTGGCTGAATGCGGTTTGCGTCGGGATGCCCGCCGGGCCGGCTTTGAAGAAGTGATGCACGGCTTCATCGTCGGTCTGGGTGATGTCCCACTTGGCGATGCCTTCGGCCAGGGTCTTGCTGTGCACGGTCGGCAGGTCGGTGTGCAACAGGCCGCCACGGGCCAGCGAGCCGAGGATGCTGAAGATCCCGCCAGCGCGGTGCACGTCTTCCATATGGTATTTCTGGATATTCGGAGCGACTTTGCACAGTTGCGGCACGAATCGGGACAGGCGGTCGATGTCGCGCAGGTCGAACTCCATCTCGGCTTCCTGGGCGGCGGCCAGCAAGTGCAGGATGGTGTTGGTAGAGCCGCCCATGGCGATGTCCAAGGTCATGGCGTTTTCGAACGCCTTGAAGTTGGCGATGTTGCGCGGCAGTACCGACTCATCGTTCTCGCCGTAGTAACGCTTGCACAGCTCGACGATGGTACGGCCGGCCTGCAGGAACAGCTGTTCGCGATCACTGTGGGTCGCCAGGGTCGAACCGTTGCCCGGCAACGCCAATCCGAGGGCTTCGACCAGGCAGTTCATCGAGTTGGCGGTGAACATGCCGGAGCACGAGCCGCAGGTCGGGCAGGCGCTGCGCTCGTACTCGGCGACTTTCTCGTCAGAAGCGCTGGAGTCGGCGGCGATGACCATGGCGTCTACCAGGTCGAGGCCGTGGGAGGCCAGTTTGGTCTTGCCGGCTTCCATCGGGCCGCCGGAAACGAAGATCACCGGGATGTTCAGGCGCAGGGCGGCCATCAGCATGCCAGGGGTGATCTTGTCGCAGTTGGAGATGCAGACGATGGCGTCGGCGCAGTGGGCGTTGACCATGTATTCGACGGAGTCGGCGATGATCTCGCGGCTCGGCAGCGAATAGAGCATGCCGTCGTGGCCCATGGCGATGCCGTCATCCACGGCGATGGTGTTGAATTCTTTTGCCACACCGCCAGCGCGTTCGATTTCGCGGGCGACCAGTTGGCCCAGGTCCTTGAGGTGGACGTGGCCCGGTACGAACTGGGTGAACGAGTTGGCAATGGCGATGATCGGCTTTTTGAAGTCGTCATCTTTCATCCCCGTGGCGCGCCACAGTGCGCGGGCGCCGGCCATGTTGCGGCCGTGGGTGGATGTTTTCGAGCGGTAATCAGGCATGAAGCACTCCGGGCGGCTAATCAGGTATCAAAAGGGAAGTGAGCTTCTATTGACGTCTGGAACACCCAGAAATGGCCGTGTGTCCGGAAGTTGCCGATAACTTTGCGGGATCGCCGCGCGCTTCAGCTTGAGCTCATAAACCCGCCGGGGGATGACTGGCGATGAATGTCGCGATTCTACACGGCTGGCGTCAGGAGGGAATGCCGGGAAGCGTTGATCCGGCGCTGACACAACGTGCGGGATGACGACTGGCAGGTTTCAGCCCGCCTTCAGCGCCAGATGCCGTCGTGTAATCAAGACATTCAGGCCAAGGCCCGTAGCACTCAAGCTCAGGAAACACAGGGCTAGTGCCGTGGTCAGGTCTTCGGAGGCAAGGTTGATCACTACGCTGATCACACCGCCGCACATGAAAATCAGCACGCCGCCTACCGAGGTCGAGGTTCCGGCATTCCGGGGGTAGAGACTCATGGCTTTGGAGTTGGCGATGGGCCGGGCAATGGTGGTGCCTGCCGTACAAATCAACATGGGTATCAGCACCGCTGCCGCAGAGAGCCCGAACTGTTCCGCCAACCACAGCATGACCAGCCCTGACAAAGCGATCAGCCCCAGGCCAATGACTATTTGTGTGTTGGCCTGCAGGTACCGATGCAGCGCGCTGGCGACAATCCCGCCAAACACATAAGCCACGCCATACAGCAGCAACGCCCAGGCAAATGCGTAAGGCGACAGCGCCAGCCGCTCCATGAAAATGATCGGTGAAATGACGATGAACGAGAAATGGCAGGCAAAAGCCAAGGCTGAAATCAACCAATACCCCATGAAGCGCAAATCCGAACACAGCCGCCAATAGGCGCTGAAAAAACGTTCAGGTGCCGTGGTATGAAGGTGAGGGTTTTCCCTGAGCAGAAAGAAGGCTTTAAGCCAGACAATGACGGCCAGGCTGATAAACACATAAAAGCTGCCCTGCCAGCCTAGCTGCAATTGCAACCACGTCCCCAGCAGCGGCGAAATCGAAATGAATACCCCGCCGCCGGTCACCATCCAGATTCTGATTCGCTCCTGTTCCTTGCCGACGAACAGATCCTGAACCAACGCCTGTGACAGGACGAATGACCCGCAACCAACGGCCTGGATCACCCGGAAGAACAAAAACCAGCTGTATTCGCTGGACACCACACACCCTGTCGCTCCCACCACCGCAATTGCGATACCGGCCAGCAGTAGTTTCTTGCGTCCCCACAAATCCGACAATGGTCCGACCAACACCACGGACAACGCCAGGCCAATGGCGAACACGCTCACGGACAGGGCGATGTCGGACGGTGAGGTCCGAAAGTAGTCAGAAAGATCGGGAAAGGAGGGGAGCACCACATCCAGGGGAAAGACGCCGAGCAGCGTCATGGTCATCAACAGAATGACCATGGCACGTTGTTCGCTCCGGGCTACCTGTTTTCCGTCATTCATCGAACAGCCCTGCCCTGGAGAAAAGTTGGCGATTGGCAGGCAGATCGAAGAACCCGGCTTTTTTCATTGCGTTGAGCGTGGCACCAGCACTCGATCGGACGCGCAGGCGCTGTGCTTGCGAGCCGGTCAGATCCCCAAGGATCTGCGCGACAGACGCTTCACTCAGGCCGGCGCTGCGCAGGCTTTCCCCAAGCCAGCGTTCATCTATCTCAAAGAAAATCAGCAGGATTTCCGCGAGCGACCTCGCGGTGAACGTGCGTTGGCCGCAGTTCAATTGCACCCACAGATGGTGGAATACTTCGCAAAAGTAGCGACTGTGACGCGCTTCGTCGGCCAGGTGATCCCTGAGCATTTCCTGAACACTGCTCACCAGCGTGTCACGGCAAACGTCGAGCAGTTCCTTGGCGATAATCGTTTCCGAGACGAAGCCGACGAGAAACCACGCCAGTGCCTTGTGCTTGTCCGGTGTGCGATCGAGCAGGGCGTTCAGCCGGGCTATCCGGTGGGGCACGACCGGGCGATCTGTCATGTCGTAAATATCGGCAATCTGCTCGGCGAGGCTGTTGGAAAACAGTGCGTGATAAGCCTCATCCGTATAGAGCTGCAGCGCGGCGGTTTTCATCCGTGGGGGGATGGATACCCCCAGTTCATTGTGGACGATGGTTTCCACGGAACGGTTGACGATGCGGTGTTCCAGCAGGGTGGTGTAGTCGAGGAAATACACCAGATGGTTGGCGGACAGGCGATGAGTGATTGCTCTGCCTGCTGCTTTGATTGCCGGATGATTCAGGTAGGGCAGAAATTCCGGCGCAAACCAGTGGCGGGTTTCCAGTTGCCGTTTCAGGTCCGGCGGCAATTGGTAGGTGTGTTCGCTGATCCGCACCGAGGCTCGGGTGTTCCAGTCTCCAAGGGTGAAGCGATGGGCCCATGAGGCAGAGGCTGACGCGGGGTCGATGAGGGGCTCGGTCATTGTTCCGCCCCCCGACTGCTCAGCAGTGCTTTCAATTCCTTGCACATCACTTGCCCGTCGCTCTGGCCGCAGCCGACAAAGAACAGCGGTTGCTCTGCGCTGTTCTCAAGTCCCAGCAGCGCTTCGACCTGGTCGTCCGTCAATGCACCGGTCAGCCAGGTGTTCAATCCCAATGAGGTGGCCGCCAGTTGAAAGGTCTGGGAAATATGACCGGCCTCGACGTAGGCCATTCGGTAGGCCCGCGAGTGTTCATATTTCCACCACAGCTTGTCGAATCGGCTGGTGATGAACAGGCCTGCGGGCAGGTTATTGATGAAGTGTTGTCCGCACATCAGTTGCCCTAAAGGTTGGGGAGGCAGCGGATTAACCAGACTCAGCGCGTGCCCGGTGGGGTGATAGGCGTAGACACCGGGTGGCAGGCCGCTGACGTTTTGCACCAGCAGAAAGCCTTCGCAGGCATTCAGTCCGCCTCCGGACGGGCTGCTGCGCCGGGCGCCGAGACCTTCGACGATGCTTTCGTCGACGTCGTTTTCGCGCTCATGCAGATAGCCGAGGGACAGGTACAGCAATGTACTGACGGCTTCGAGGGAAACGGCTTCACCCGTGAAGGTGCGGCAGGTTTTCCGATTGACCAGGGCGTTTGCCAGGGAATCTTCCGGCAGGCAGGAAGGTTTTGGCAGGGTAATCAGCTCGCATCCCAGGCGTTCCGAGCGCCTGGCTTTCGGCGAGGGCGTGCTCAGGACGTCGCTGCAATGATCAAGGTATTGTTTTGACCATTCATTGATATTTTGCGGAACGTGTTCGCACGGAATGTTCTTGGTGCCGATATGGAATATCTTCGACAGTTCGTCCCAGCCCCAGTCTGTAGTATCTGTTATTGCAGTTGTCAGTATTCCAGCGTCAAGTAGCTGGGTGTCAATTGTATTGCGTTCGTTGAACTTTTCGGGGTTGTCGATAAGTTCTGCCAGTCGGGTTGAGTACTTCAGGTTCAGTTCAAACTGTTTGTGATTCTTGTAATCCCAGACTATTTGACCGGGCGTGCGTGGAAGTATGAATAAATGAGGACTGATCTGCATGATGGGCGGTTCGCTCTGGGCAATGCCATAGAAAACGCTGGGTAGCCGGCACTCCCCAGCGTCTCATTTACTTAGCGGGCTTTAGGGGCGACCAGGAAAGCCAGGTTGGCGATGCTGTTAGCTTCCAGAGTAATTGCTTTCATTTGGAACTCCTTGTAATTGAAAGTAAGAGTCACTTCGTGGTGACACGCTCAATCATAGAGTGTAATGAGCGCTTATCAAGGCGATATTGGGTAGGAAACTTCCAGTAATTTCGTCGGATCGATCTTGGGCATGAACAAGTTTTGTCAGTTGAATGCTGAATAGTGAAAGGCGCAGGGAAACGTCCTGCAAGTCCGTAGGATCGCAAGTGTAGGAAGTTTGAACGGAATTCAATAACAGATAATAAAACGGGGAGCCCTCTGGCTCCCTGTCAAACCGGTGTCATCAGCTGTTTGGCAGCAACCGGCAGGTGATGCTCTTGATGTAGCGGGTTTCGGCGATGGCCGGGTGGACCGGGTGGTCCGGGCCCTGACCGCCGCGCTCAAGCATCTGGATGTTGCGGTCCAGGTGGCGGGCGCTGGTCAGCAGGATGTTCTGCAGATCGTCTTCCGGCAGGTGCATCGAGCACGACGCGCTGACCAGGATGCCGTCCTTGCTGAGCAGGCGCATGGCTTGCTCGTTCAGGCGGCGGTAGGCGCCTTCACCGTTCTTCATGTCTTTCTTGCGCTTGATGAAGGCGGGTGGATCGGCAACGATCACGTCGAAGCGTTCTTCGCTGGCTTTCAGCTCTTTCAAGGCTTCGAACACGTCGCCTTCGATGCAGGTCATTTTTTCGGCGAAACCGTTCAGCGCGGCGTTGCGCTCGACGCCGTCGAGGGCGAAGGCCGACGCGTCGACGCAGAACACTTCACTGGCGCCGAACGCGGCCGCTTGCACACCCCAGCCGCCGATGTAGCTGTACAGGTCCAGCACGCGTTTGCCTTTGGCATAAGGCGCCAGGCGTGCGCGGTTCATGCGGTGGTCGTAGAACCAGCCGGTTTTCTGGCCCTGGATGACCGGTGCTTCGAACTTCACGCCGTTTTCTTCCAGCGCGACCCACTCCGGCACCAGGCCGAACACGGTTTCGACATAACGGTTGAGGCCTTCGGCGTCACGGGCAGCGGAGTCATTCTTGAACAGAATGCCGCTTGGCTTGAGCACTTGGGTCAGCGCCGCGATCACGTCTTCTTTATGGGCTTCCATGGTCGCCGAAGCGATCTGCACCACCAGGATGTCGCCGAAGCGGTCGACCACCAGGCCTGGCAGCAAATCGGAGTCGCCGTAGACCAGGCGATAGAACGGCTTGTCGAACAGGCGATCACGCAGGGACAAGGCAACGTTCAGGCGATGGACCAGTAGCGACTTGTCCAGCGGCAACTTGATGTCGCGCGACAGCAGACGGGCGCAGATCAGGTTGTTCGGGCTCATGGCCACGATGCCCAGCGTCTTGCCGCCGGCGGCTTCGAGGATCGCCTGGTCGCCGGCTTGAAAACCGTGCAAAGGGGTCGCCGCTACATCGATTTCGTTGCTATAGACCCACAAGTGGCCGTTTCGCAGGCGACGGTCGGCGTTGGCTTTGAGGCGCAGGCTAGGCAGGGACATGACGTCGCTCCGGAAAAAAGAGCGGGAGTATAGCGTGTTGAGGCTTGCGGCGGGCCGGGCGGGCGATGAAACGCTGATGGACTCCTCGCGGGCAAGCCTCGCTCCTGCTGGATCGTGTGAATCTGCAGGCGCGAGGCTTGCCCGCGAAAGCGATGTCGATGGCTATGCAGAAATGAAACATTTCGCCAATGTGTCGGCCGGTGTGTCGGATCCAACTTTATAAAGGTTAGAATCGCCCCCTGGCCCAGAGTGTGTACTTATGTCCCAAGAGCTGACTTCCGAACAGATTCAACAGTCCCTGCAAGGCATCAGCGTGCCTGCCCAGCCGCAAATCATGGTGGATTTGCAGATGGAGCAGTACATGCCCGACCCGGACCTGGAAGTGATCGCGAAGCTGATCTCCCAGGACCCAGGGCTCTCTGGTGCCTTGCTGAAGATCGTCAACTCGCCGTATTACGGCTTGAGCAACAAGATCGCCTCGATCCAGCGTGCGGTGAACCTGCTGGGCAGCCGCTCGATCATCAACCTGATCAACGCGCAGTCGATCAAGGGCGAGATGAACGACGACACCATCGTCACCCTGAACCGGTTCTGGGATACGGCTCAGGACGTGGCGATGACCTGCCTGACGCTGGCCAAGCGCATCGGCGCCCAGGCCGGCGACGAAGCGTACGCGTTGGGTCTGTTCCACGACTGCGGGGTGCCGCTGATGCTGCAACGGTTCCCCAACTATATGACTGTTCTGGAAGAGGCCTACGCCAACGCCAGTGCCGAATGTCGGGTGGTCGACACCGAGAACCGGGTGTTCAACACCAACCACGCGGTGGTCGGTTATTACACGGCCAAGTCCTGGCGCCTGCCGGAGCATGTCACCGCCGCGATCGCCAATCACCACAACGCCCTGGCGATCTTCAGCGACGAATCTTCGCGCAACGCTCAGCTCAAGAACCTGCTGGCGATCCTGAAGATGGCCGAGCACATTTGTGCGTCCTACCGGGTGTTGGGTAATCAGACCGAAGACCATGAGTGGAACAGCATCGGGCATCTGGTGCTCGATTATGTCGGCCTCTCGGACTACGACTTCGAGACCCTCAAGCAAACGATTCGTGACCTCGGCGCCCACCGCTGAACATCGGCTGCTGCATTTATTCGAGCGCCCTGATTCGAGAACACCATGCCTGAACTGCCGGAAGTCGAAACCACCCGCCGCGGGATTGCGCCGCACCTGGAAGGCCAGCGCGTCAGCCGGGTGATCGTGCGTGACCGCCGATTGCGCTGGCCGATTCCTGAAGACCTCGATGTGCGCCTGTCCGGCCAGCGCATCGTGCTGGTGGAGCGCCGCGCCAAGTACCTGCTGATCAATGCTGAAGTGGGCACGCTGATCAGTCACTTGGGTATGTCGGGCAACCTGCGATTGGTTGAAGTCGGTATGCCGGCGGCCAAGCATGAGCATGTGGACATCGAACTCGAGTCCGGCCTGGCCCTGCGCTATACCGACCCGCGCCGGTTTGGTGCGATGCTCTGGAGTCTCGATCCGCTCAACCACGAACTGTTGATTCGCCTGGGGCCGGAGCCGTTGACCGACCTGTTTGATGGCGATCGCTTGTTTCAGCAGTCCCGCGGACGATCCATGGCGGTCAAGCCGTTCATCATGGATAACGCGGTGGTGGTCGGCGTCGGCAACATCTACGCGACCGAAGCCCTGTTCGCCGCCGGCATCGACCCGCGTCGCGAGGCCAAGAGCATTTCCCGGGCGCGCTATTTGAAGCTGGCGATCGAGATCAAACGCATTCTGGCCGCGGCCATTGAGCGGGGCGGTACGACGCTGCGGGACTTTATCGGCGGCGACGGTCAGCCGGGGTATTTCCAGCAGGAATTGTTTGTCTACGGCCGGGGCAGTGAGCCCTGCAAAGTCTGTGGCACTGAACTACGCGAAGTGAAACTGGGGCAGCGCGCCAGCGTCTTTTGCCCACGCTGCCAGAGCTGATACGTGCGACGGTCTATAGTCAGTGTTCTCACTGCCTAGCCGAAGGACCGCGCCATGAATTCGTTTCGAACCCTTGTTGTTGCGCTGCTGCTGAGCGTCGGTGCGCCCGCGCTGGCGGCCAGCAGCGGCAGCGGTGATCCGCGTTACACCATCCAGAATCCCCCGGCCTACGCCATGCTCGGTGACTTGCTGATCGCCAGACCGTTGCTGGTAGTGGCGACGGTGATCGGTGCCGGGGCGTTTGTGGTGTCGTTGCCGTTCACGGCCTTGGGCGGCGGCATTGGCGATGCGGGACAGGCGCTGGTGGTTGATCCGGCGAAAGCCGCATTTGTGCGGTGCCTGGGGTGTATCGGGGAGGGGTTTGAGCAGCGGGAGTGAATCAGTTACATGTTCGGTGTACCTGATGGCTTCATCGCGAGCAGGCTCACTCCCACAGTTGATTTGTGTTGTGAATCAAATGATGTGAGCACCACAAACCCACTGTGGGAGCGAGCCTGCTCGCGATGAGGCCGGCACAGGCACTACAAAAATGCCTGCCTCAAGCCTTCCCGGTAATAATCCGATATTTCGCCATCAACTGCTCTTCAGTCTCCGGATGCGCTTCATCCAGCGGAATGCAATCCACCGGGCACACTTGCTGGCACTGAGGTTCGTCGTAGTGGCCGACGCACTGCGTGCACAGGTTCGGGTCGATCACGTAGATCTCTTCGCCTTGGGAAATAGCGGCGTTCGGGCACTCGGGTTCGCAGACGTCGCAGTTGATGCAATCGTCGGTGATGATCAGGGACATGCTAACTCCAGCCAGGGCGGACGGCCCGGGCGCAATAAACCAATGCGCGCAATTGTGCCGCATTGGCGCCCGCAGTGCACGCGGGCGCCGCTTGAGCGGTCGTTACTTCTTGAAGCGTTCGGTGAGGGCATCCGCCACCGCAGGGTGGACGAACTTGGTGATATCGCCGCCCAACGCTGCGATTTCACGGACCAGCGTCGAGGAAATGAACGAATAACGCTCGGACGGTGTGAGAAACAGACTTTCCACATCCGGTGCCAGTTGGCGGTTCATGTTGGCCAGCTGGAATTCGTATTCGAAGTCCGACACCGCGCGCAAACCACGCAGGAACACGTTGGCGTTCTTCTCTTTGGCGAAATGCGCCAACAGCGTCGAGAAGCCGACGACTTCAACGTTGGGCAGATGTTTAGTGACCTCGCGGGCCAGCTCCACACGTTGTTCCAGGGGAAACAACGGGTTTTTCTTCGGGCTGGCAGCGACGGCGATGATCACATGATCGAACAGGCGCGCGGCGCGTTCGACCAAGTCGCCATGGCCCTTGGTAATAGGGTCGAAGGTACCTGGGTACAACACTCGGTTCATCGCGTCGTCCTGGCGGGAGTCCGTTGGGGAGTCGGATGGTATCGCAGCCTTCCCGGTCGGCCAAGTCGCCTGTTGGGTAAGAAAGCACTATAGACGATTGGAATATTCTCCGTTTTCATGGGTTTTTCAAACGTTCGGCCAGAGAAGTCGCCAGTTGCGCCGTCAATCCGTAGACCGACAATTGCGGGTTTGCGCCAATGCTGGTGGGGAACAGCGAGCCATCGTGGATCGACAGATTGCTGATCTGGTGATGCCGGCCAAGGCTGTCGGTCACGGCGTTTTTCGGATCTTCACCCATGGCACAACCGCCCATCACATGAGCGCTGCCCAGGCGGGTGCGATACAACTCAAGGCTCAAACCGTCGATCAACGTGCGCGCTTCGGCCAGGGTTTTCACGTAGCGCGCGTCGGCGTGCATCGGCATGACCGCGTTGGCGCCGCCGGCGAACTGGATCTCGGCCATGCTGTGAAAGGCCCGGCGCAAGCCGTCCCAGGCGTAGGGTGAAACTTGATAGTCGAGCACCGGCGTGTTGTCGCCGCGCAATTCGACACTGCCGCCGGGGCTGTCCGGGTGGAAACCATCGCGCAACAGCGCCAGCATCGCGTGGGTGTGGGGCAGATTTTCCATGTGCCCGGCGTTTTCCTTGCCAAAACCGCCGAGCAGGGTGGAGGCCAGCGCCGGGTGCAGTGGCGGCACCTCCAGTTTGTAGGACATCTTGCCGGTGGTGCCGTCCTGCCATTGGAAGTGGTCGGAATAGATCGACTGCGGCGCACCGTAGAACGGGTTGATCACCTCATCGAACAGCCCGGCGGACATGTTCACCAGGTGCAGGAATGTGCGTTTGCCCAGCCGCTGGTGCGGATCGGGCGCCTCCGAGCGCAGGAGCAGCGCCGGGCTGTTGATCCCGCCGCCCGCCAGCACGTAATGCCGCGCCTTGACCGTGATCGTACGTCCGGTAGGTGCGACGCAACGGTCGTCCATCGCCACACATTGCAGGCCCGTGACCTTGCCGTCCTTGATCGAGAGCGTTTCGGCGCGGGCCAGATACAGCAGCTCGCCGCCTTTTTCCAGGGTCGCGGGGATGGTCGTGACCATCATCGACTGCTTGGCGTTGGTCGGGCAGCCCATGCCGCAATAGCCAAGGTTCCAGCACCCGCGCACGTTGCGCGGGATCACATGCCAGGTGTAGCCGAGCTGCTCACAGCCTTTGCGGATCACGTCGTTGTTGGCGTTGGGCGGCACCATCCAGGGCGCAACGCCCAGGCGCTGTTCCATTTTCTCGAACCAAGGCGCCATCTCGGCCGGGCTGTGGCCTTTGACGTTGTGTTCCCTGGCCCAATGCTCAAGCGTCGGGTCGGGCGTGCGAAAGCTCGATGTCCAGTTGATCAGCGTGGTGCCGCCCACCGCGCGGCCCTGGAGGATGGTGATCGCGCCGTCCTTGCTCATGCGGCCGATGCCTTCCTGATAGAGGCTGGTGTAGGCCTGGTCTTCGAGCATCTTGAAGTCGCTGCTGGTCTTGAGCGGGCCTTCTTCGATCAGCAACACCTTGTAGCCGGCGGCGCTGAGAATTTCCGCGGTGGTCCCGCCGCCCGCGCCGCTGCCGATGATTGCCACGTCCGCGTCCAGGGTCAGGTCCTGGGTCAGTTGCGAGCCGTTGTAGGTTTTCCAGCCACGGGCCATGCCTTCGCGGAACGGGTCGGGTACGGGCATCTTCGGGTTCTCTAGTTGTTATGGTTTTGGATGCAGTGGTGTTCATGAGGATGCCTTCGCGGGCAAGCCTCGCTCCTACAGAACCGCGTAAGCCCTTGTAGGAGCGAGGCTTGCCCGCGAAGGGGTCGACCCAGTCTTAAACGACAGGCGGCCCCGGATACCCGCAATGCACCCACGATTCCGCGCGGCTGTACCACGCCATCATCACCAGTTGCAGCAACGAGCTGTGCCCCATGCGCAACAGGTTCAACGAGCTGTTTTCCCAGCGATCGAGAAAGTGCCGGATCTCATCGGCACTGGCGTTTTCCCAGCTGCCCCAGATCCCGGTCAGCGGCCCGCGGGTCACCGCCATCCCCAGCACGTCGAACAATTGCCGAGTGAGCTTGAGCATTTCCGGCGACAGGTGATTCAGGCCGTTATCCAGGGTTTTCAGGGTGCCATCGACGGCGGCCGGCATTTTTTCGGCGGCCACGGCGCCTTCGAGCATTACCGGGACCAATGCCCGCAGAAACAACAGATCGCCGCTGCGCAGGGTCGCGAAACCGTTAGCCGGGATGCTCGATGAGCAGCCGCTGAGGCTCGCGCCCAATCCGGCCGTGGCCAGGAAAGCACTCGCGCCGAGGCTGAATTTAAGCAGGCCGCGCCGCGACAGCGCGGGTGTATCGGACAGGCTTGGGCTCATTATTGTTATTACCCGAGGGTGCGATTGTTAGCGGATAAACAGCTTCTGAATCAGTTTCTGAATGGATTTTCCATAGGGCGGGTAAATCAGCTTCGCCGCGTTGAAGCGCTGCTTGATCAGCACGCCTTTGGCCTTGCTGAAGGTCAGGAAACCCTCGTGGCCGTGGTAATGGCCCATGCCCGAGGCGCCGATACCACCGAACGGCATATCGTCCTGCGCCACGTGCAGCAAGGTGTCGTTGAGGCAAACACCGCCGGAATGGGTTTCGTGGAGTACACGATTTTGTTCGTGCTTGTCGTAGCCGAAGTAATACAGCGCCAGCGGACGAGGTCGTTGATTGATGTAGGCAAACGCCTGATCAAGCGTCTTGTACGGCACGATCGGCAGCAGCGGGCCGAAGATTTCATCCTGCATCACGGTCATGTCGTCGCTGACGTTGAGCAGCACGCTATGACCCATGCGCCGGCCCTGGCCCTGATCGAACAGCGGAATCAGCAGCGCGCCCTTGCTGGTGGCGTCGCTGACGTAGTTATTGAGTCGCGCCAGTTGCCGGTCATTGATGATTGCCGTGTAGTCCGGGTTGTCGGCCAGTGTCGGATAAAACCCGCGAACCGCGTGGCGATAGGCTTCGACGAAAGCGCCGATACGATCTTCCGGTACCAGCACGTAGTCCGGGGCCACGCAGGTTTGCCCGGCATTGAGCGTCTTGCCGAACGCGATGCGTTCGGCGGCGTCCTTGAGCGGCACGTCGAGGGACACAATGGCCGGGGATTTGCCACCCAGCTCAAGGGTCACCGGCGTCAGGTTCTCGGCTGCCGCGCGCATCACGTGCTTGCCGATGCTGGTGGCACCGGTAAACAGCAGGTGATCGAAACGCAGTCGGGAAAACGCGACACCGATATCGGCTTCGCCCAGCACCACGCAGACCAGGTCTTGCGGGAAGATCCGGCCCAGCAGTTCCTTGAGCAGCAAGCCGGTGGCGGGGGTCGACTCACTGAGTTTGAGCATCACCCGATTGCCCGCCGACAACGCACCCACCAGCGGCCCGATAGCCAGATAAAGCGGGTAGTTCCACGGCACGATCACGCCGATCACGCCCAGCGGCTGGTAAACCACTTTCGCCGAAGCCGGCTGAAACGCGATACCGACCTTGCGCCGCGAGGCCTTCATCCAGCCTTTGAGGTGCTGACTGGCGTAGTGAATGCCGTGCAGGCTCGGCATCAGTTCGGCGAGCAGGGTTTCATCGGCGCTGCGGTGGCTGAAATCCTGGCTGATCGCATCGATCAAGGACTGGCGTTCGTTGCTCAGCAGATCACGCAGGGCTTTGAGCCATTGCTGGCGCTGGGCGGCCGGTGGCATCGGGTTGGCCGCATACGCCGCACGCTGCGCATCGAACAGGGCCTGAAGCTCGTCCAGCGGCTGTTGCAGGTTCTGCAGATAAGCGATGTCGGCGGTCATGATCAGCTCCGGTTTTTGTTGTAATGAGGCACGTTTTAGAGTCTAAGCTCTATAAAGTCAAATGGCATCCTGGCGCAGCATTGTTTTATCCACTCGCCGATAGGTCGTAAGATGCCTGCCAACGCACTCTGAATTAAAGCTCAAGCCATGGCCCCTCGGATCAAAACCAGCGAGCGCATCGTGCAGAACAGCCTGGAGCTGTTTAATCAACAGGGCGAGCGCAGCATCAGCACCAACCACATTGCTGCCCACATGGAGATTTCTCCGGGCAACCTGTACTACCACTTCCCCAACAAGCAGGCGATCATCGCCGTGCTGTTCAGTGAGTACGAAAGCCTGGTGGACAGCTTCCTGCGCCCGCCCCAGGGCCGAGCGTCCACGGTGGAAGACAAACGCTTCTACCTTCAGGAACTGCTGGCGGCGATGTGGCGCTATCGGTTTTTGCATCGCGATCTTGAGCATTTGCTCGACAGCGATCCCGAACTGGCTGCCCGTTATCGGCGTTTCTCCCAGCGCTGCCTGATCCATGGCACCCACATCTACGCCGCCTTCGTCGACGCCGGCATCCTGAAAATGGACAAAGTCCAGATCGAATCCCTGACGCTCAATGCCTGGATCATCCTGACGTCCTGGGTGCGTTTTCTGTGCACCACGCGGGAAAACTCCAATCACTTGAGTGAGCAGGCGATTAAACGTGGGGTGTATCAGGTGCTGGTGCTTGAGGCCGGTTTCGTCACGGAACAGTCTCGCGACGCAGTCAACGCGCTGTACGAAGAGTTTTACGTGCCACTGGCCCAGGCGCTGGAAGAAGTGCAGTAGGATTCAAGACCGACTTAATCACAGGAGCCCGTTATGCCCATTGCGCAACTGATCAGCCCGCAAGCGTTGGACCTGAAAAAGGATGCACCTGGGCTGGTGATTCTGGATTGTCGTTTTGCCCTTGAAGACCCAGATTACGGCCAGCGTAGTTATGCCGAAGGGCATATCGCCGGGTCGAGCTTTGCCGATCTTGAGCGTGATTTGAGCGGGACAGTGGTCAAGGGTGTGACCGGGCGCCATCCGTTGCCTGAGCCTGAAGAGTTGATCGAGCGTCTGCAAGCCTGGGGCATCAACGCCGACAGCGAAGTGGTTTTGTACGATGACGGCCCCGGTGCCTACGCGGCGCGGGCCTGGTGGTTGCTGGTCTGGCTGGGCAAGCGTGACGGCGTGTTTATTCTCGATGGCGGGCTCAAGGCCTGGCACGCCGCCGGGTTGCCGCTGAGCCTGGATGCGTGCGACACCCCGCGCGGCACCTTTACCGGGACGCCGGACGACGCGCTGATCTTGAGCGCAGAACAGCTTCAAAAACGTCTCGGCCACCCCACGCTGACCTTGCTCGATGCTCGCGCCTTGCCGCGTTTCAAGGGCGAAGTCGAACCGATCGACCCGGTTGCCGGGCACATCCCCGGTGCGCAATGCGCAGCCTTCACCGAGAACCTGGGCAGTGACGGACGTTTCCTGCCGGCCGATCAGCTCAAGCAGCGCTTTGCCGCGAAACTCGGCGATCGTGCGCCGACCGATCTGGTGGCGTATTGCGGATCCGGCGTGACGGCGTGCCATAACCTGTTCGCGCTGTGCCTGGCGGGTTATCCGTTGGGCTCGTTGTATGCCGGGTCGTGGAGCGAGTGGATCAACGATCCTGCGCACGGCATCGCCATCGGCGAATAAACGCTGCTCTCCTGTAGGAGCGAGCCTGCTCGCGATGGTGGCGGGTCAGTCAACATCAGTGCTGACTGACCCGCCGCCATCGCGAGCAGGCTCGCTCCCACTTTTGGACCTGTGTCGAGCTCAACTTCCTGATAATTGCCGGGCGCTGCGATACGCCCCCGGCCCAACCCCGTAAACCTGCTTGAACTGCCGACTCAGATGACTCTGGTCGGCAAACCCCAATTGCATCGCGACCTCCAGCGGCAAACATCCGTTCTGCAACAGCGCCCTTGCCTGCGCGATGCGTTGCTGCATCAGCCAGGTATGCGGCGGCATGCCCGTGGCGCGGCGAAAGACCCGGGCAAAGTGGAACGGTGAAAGGTTGACCAGTGCCGCCAGTTCTTCTAGCGAGGGCGGCGCCGCCAATTGTGCATGCAGCACATCCTTGGCCCGCGTGACTGCGCGGTGCTCCTTGCCGGGTTTGCCGGCGATCGGCACGGCGGCGTGACGTTGTAGTAGCAACAGCATCATCTCGCGCCAGACCATTTGCTGTTGCAAGGCGGTGGACGGACTTTCCAGCAAGCGATGCAGTTGGCAGAAACCCTTCACTAGGTCCGGGTCGCGATACAACGTCGCGCCAAACCCCGGCAGGTTGTTGGTCGGCAGCTCAAGTTCGTCCAGCAGCGAGAGAATCTGCCCGCTGTCCGGATAAAACGCCCGGTACAACCAGCCATCCTCCGTCCCTTTGTGGCCGGTGTGCAGTTCATCAGGATTGATCAACACCAGCGTGCCGCTGCCGGCCAGGTGCTCGGCGCCGCGATAACGGTAGCGCTGGGCGCCGGCCATGATCATGCCGATCACATAACCGTCATGCACGTGGGGCGCGAAGCGATGTTCGATGTAGCGCGCGGACAATAACTCGACGCCGGCCAATGGCGCCGTTTGCCAGAATCGGATCGACTCGCCTTGGTCGGCATCCATGGCTTACCCGCGATCCACGGCGCTCAGCCACTGCGGAATGCGGCGTTCCAGGTAATAACCTGGCTGGCGGAACGAGCCATCGACAAAACCGACATGCCCGCCCTTGGCTTGCAACTCGAATTGAGTGGAGGCGGACAGCTCCATCGCCTGCGGCAGGCTATGGGGGAACACGAAGGGGTCGTCGGCCGCCTGAATGATCAGGGTCGGTGTGCGAATTTCTCCAAGGAAATACCGGCTCGAAGCGCGGCGATAGTAATCCTCGGCATCGACGAAACCGTTCAGCGGCGCCGTGACCCGGCCGTCGAAATCCCAGAAGGTGCGCATGTTCTCCAGCGAGCCCAGTGCCGCCAACGCCGCCAGTCCATCCTCGCGCCCGTCATGTTGAAACTGGCGCTGCTTGTTTTTGATGTAGGCCACCATCTCGCGCATGAAATGCGCCTGATAGACCTTCGAGAAACCTTGCCCGATGCGATCAGCGCATTGATCGAGACGAAACGGCACCGACACCGCCACCGCGCCTGACACGCCGCTGTCACTGCCGGTCTCGCCCAAATGCTTGAGCAAGACATTGCCGCCCAGGGAATAGCCGACCGCATACAGCGGTGCGAGAGGGCGCTTGGCCCGCAGGTGCCTGATGGCTTCGGCCAGGTCTTCACTGGCACCGGAATGGTAGCTGCGTGGCAACAGATTCGGCTCGCCGGAGCAACCGCGCCAGTTCAACGCGACGCTGGCCCAGCCCTGGGCAGCGAACGCCTTTTGCACACCGGCCACGTAGGGCGAATTCGAAGAGCCGGTCAGCCCGTGCAGCACCAGCACCAGCGGCGCATCGGCAGTGTGCGGGCCGTGCCAGTCCATATCGAGAAAGTCGCCATCCTCAAGCCACAAGCGTTCGCGCTCGCGTTCGATGTGCGTGGTTTTGCGCCACAGCGGTCCCCACAAGGTTTGCAGGTGCGGGTTGCCGAGGCCGAAGGCGGGGGTGAAGCGTTCTGACGGAAAGGACACGATTGCTCTCGATGCAGCGGTGCGCAACCGGTGCGCACCTTTTTCAGGCCGGTCGGTTAACCGGCGATCTCTGCCATACGTTGCCACAACGCGTAATACACCTGCCCGGATTTCTGCTTTCCGATGCGGTGCAGGTTTCCTGACAGTTTGAGCGATTACCTGGAAGGTTTGCCAGTAGGCTCCGGCAATGGCTTTTGCGGGACGGTCGGTCCTGTGCTGATGATGACTAATTTGTCCATGCTCAGGTGTTTGTTCAATGCGCTTTTGACTTGCTCTACGGTTAGGCGCTGGGACTGCTGCATGAAGTCGTCCAAGTGATTCAACGGCAGGTTATAAAAGCCGATGGACGCCAGTTTCGAGACGATTTGTGCGTTGCTGGCAGTGGACTGCGGGAAGCTGCCAGCCAACTCGCGCTTGGCATCATCAAGTTCTTTTTCGGTCGGGCCGGTTTTAAGGTAGTCGGCGAGCACGTCCTGTACCAGTTTCAGAGTGCCTTCGCTCATTTCGGAGCGGGTCTGCAACTTGATCATGAACGGACCGCGCGCCTGCATCGGGGTGAAGGTCGAAACCACGCCGTAAGTCAGGCCACGTTTCTCGCGCACTTCGCTCATCAGTCGAGTGCCAAAGCCGCCGCCAAGGATCTGATTGCCCATGGACAGTGCCGCGTAGTCTGGATTGTCACGGTCGATGCCCAGTTGCGCGAGCATCAGAATGGTCTGTTTCGATGGGAATTCGATGTGGCTGATGCTGGCGTTGGGTTCGATCGGTTGCGGGATTTTCGCCAGGGCCGGGCCTTGGGGCAGGGTAGCGGATACCTGCGCGGCAATGGCTTCAGCTTCGGCACGGGACAAGTCGCCCACCAACGCGATCACCACGTTGCCGGCCGCGTAGGCTTTTTCGTGGAACGCGCGCAGCTGTGTCGGGGTGACGGACTGAATGGCTTGCGCCATGCCATCGCTGGCGTGCGCGTAAGGATGATCGCCATACAGACGGTTCATCAACTCAAGGCTCGCCAGTTTGCTCGGGTCATGCTGCTTATCTACGAAAGCGGCGAGGGTCTGATTGCGAAGGCGGGCATACGAATCGCCAGGGAAGGTCGGCTTGCCTGCGACTTCGGCGAAGAGTGTCAATGCCGGATCGCGTTTATCCTTGGCGCTGAGGCAGCGCAGGGAGACCTGCGCCGTATCCAGACCAGTGCTGGGGGAATACTGTGCGCCCAGGCTTTCGAAATCTTGGGCAATAGCGTTGGCATCCCTGCCGGCAACACCTTCGTTGAGCATCAAGTTTGTCAGCATGGCCAGACCCGGAGTGCCTCCATCCTGGCTGCTGCCGGCTGCGAAGGTCAGGCGCATGTCGAACATCGGTAACCCTCGGGCTTCGGCGAACAACACTTTGGCGCCTTCGGCAGTATTCCAAGCCTGAATATCAAGCGTGCGGGGACTTGGCGCCTGACCGTCGAGCTCAGCCAGCGATTGCAGCCCTTGGTCGGAGTTTTCCTTGTCTGGTACTTTGCCGGCGCCGGACTCATCCCCATCCTCTTTATTCACCTCCATTGGCAGTACATGGGCGACGCTGAGCCGCTCGCGGGTGAAATACAGCTTGGCGGCTTTCTGGATGTCTTCTGGCGTTACGCTTTCCAGTTCGGCCAGTTCGGTGTCCATCAGTTTCCACGACAGGCCGAAGGTTTCCAGTCGACCGATAGCGGTGGCCTGGCGGGTGATTGAGTCGCGCTCGTAAACCAGCCCGGCGATGACCTGCGCGCGTACGCGTCCCAGTTCTTCAGTGGACGGCGCAGTGATTTTCAGCTGCTCGAGCAGCCTCCACAAACCGGCTTCGGCCTGGGCGATGGTTTTGTTTTTACGGCTGTTGGGTGTTGCCGACAGAAGGAACAGGCTGTCACCCCGGGTGTAAGCGCTATAACTCGACGAACCGTCGGACACCAGCTCTTCAACGCGTTGCAGTTGCATTGGGATGCGTGAGCTGTGGCCGTTGCCGAGCAGGGCCGAAATCATACGCAAGGCATTCACTGAGCGTTTGTCTTCGGCGGTGGCGATGCTTGGCACGTTGAAGGCCAGCATCAAGCTGGGCAGTGGGGTCTTCACGTGCAGAGTGATTTGGCGTTGGCCGGGCTTGGCCAGTTCCAGCGGTCTTTTCGCGGCCGGCACATCGCGTCTGGCGATCGCGCCGAAGTAGCGCTGGGCCTTGGCTTTGACTTCGTGCGGGGTCACGTCGCCGACCACCACCAGCGTGGCGTTGTTCGGCGCATACCAGGATTGATACCAGTGGCGCAGCTCTTCGATCTTCAGCCGGTCGAGGTCCGCCATCCAGCCGATGGTCGGCGTGTGATAACCGCTGGACGGGTAGGCCATCGCTTTGAAGCGTTCGTAGGCATTGTCCATTGGTTTGTCATCAGTGGTCAGGCGACGTTCTTCTTTAATGACTTCAATCTCCCGGACGAACTCGTCGACCGGCAGGAGCAGATTGGCCATGCGGTCCGCTTCCAGTTCGAAGGCCACGCTCAGACGATCTCGAGCCAGCGTCTGGTAGTACGCGGTGGAGTCGCTGCTGGTGAAGGCGTTGAATTGGATACCGAGCTCGCGCAGGAGCGGCAAGATTTTGCCTGGGCCGACTTTTTTGCTGCCCATGAACATCATGTGTTCCAGAGCGTGGGACAAGCCGGTCTGACCCGGAGGCTCGTAGCTGGCGCCGACCTTGTACCAGACCTGGGAAGCTACCACCGGTGCCCGATGATCCTCGCGCACGATGACCTTGAGGCCATTGTCGAGTGTGAACTCGGTAGTTGAACTGGAAGTTGTCTCGTTAGCTGATGCTTTCATTCCGTTAACAGTCCTTTGCGTCCATGCGAGTTGTTTCGCAGGTTCACAGTGAACGAAAGGAAAAGAGCTAAGCAAACTGGTTATGTTGCTGTTTGAAAAAACGGGAGGGCACCCTGGACAGGCGGTTCACCTGTCCAGGTTACTCTTTTAAGAAGATATTTCAGTGCTTCGCTGCCACAACGAATAGTAGACGCGCCCGGATTTCTGCTCACGGTGCAGGCGCCAGTTGGCCGGCAGGCCGAGCGTCGAGGGTGCTGTTTCGCTTTCGGTGTACACCCACGCATCGTCCGCCAGCCATTGGCGCTCTTCCAGCAGCGTGCAAACGGCCGGCAACAGGTTCTGATTGAACGGTGGGTCGAGGAACACCACGTCGTAGGCGGTCGCGGTCTGGGTCTCCAGATAGCGCAAGGCATCGGCCGTCTGAATCTGGCCGGTGGTGCAGCGCAGGGTGCCCAGATGTTCCTTGATGCTTGAGACCGCGATGTTGCTGGCGTCCAGTGCCTGGCCCATCGCCGCGCCACGGGACAGCGCCTCAAGGAACAACGCGCCGCTGCCGGCGAATGGATCAAGCACCTTGGCGCCCGCGATGTAAGGCGCGAGCCAGTTGAACAGGGTTTCACGCACCCGGTCCGGGGTTGGGCGCAGGCCCGGGGCGTCGGGGAAGCTCAGCTTCCGGCTGCCCCATTCGCCGCCGATGATGCGCAATTGGTTCACGCCGTTGTGGACGTTGTGAACAGGTTTCTTAGGACGAGTGGCCATCAATGCTCCGGAACCCCGAGCGGCTGCTCGGCAGGTTTATCAGTTGGGGCCGGTAACGGCTTTTGCGGCACGGTCGGGCCAGCGCTGACGATGACCATTTTGTCCGTGCTCAAGTGTTTGTTCAGTGCGGCTTTGACCTGTTCGACAGTCAGGCTCTGCGACTCACGCATGAAGTCATTCAGATAACTCAGCGGCAGGTTGTAGAAACCCATGGCGCCGAGCTGGCCGACGATGTCGGCGTTGCTGGCCGTGGACAGCGGGAAGCTGCCGGCCAGTTCACGCTTGGCGTCGTCGAGTTCTTTCTGGGTCGGGCCGGTTTTAAGGTAGTCGGCGAGCACGTCCTGCACCAGTTTCAACGTGCCTTCACTCATCTCGGCGCGGGTTTGCAAGTTGATCATGAACGGGCCGCGTGCCTGCATCGGGGTGAAGCCCGAATAGACGCCGTAGGCCAGGCCACGTTTCTCGCGCACTTCACTCATCAATCGGGTGCCGAAACCACCGCCGCCGAGGATCTGGTTGCCCAGGGACAGTGCGGCGTAGTCCGGATCGTCACGGTCGATGCCCAGTTGCGCAAGCATCAGGTTGGTCTGCTTGGACGGGAACTCGATGTGGCCGATGCTGGCTTTCGGTTCTTCAGGCTGCGCAATTTTTGCCAGTGCCGGGCCTTTCGGCAACGCGCTGGAGACTTGCGCGGCAATCGCCTCGGCTTCGGCGCGGGACAAATCACCCACCAGCGCAATCACCACGTTGCCGGCCGCGTAGGCTTTCTCGTGGAACGCCTTGAGTTGCGCCACGGTAATCGCCGGGACGGTTGTCGCCGTGCCATCGCTGGAATGCGCGTAGGGGTGATCGCCGTACAAGCGGTTCATCAGCTCCAGGCTCGCCAGTTTGCCCGGGTTCTGCTTCTGGTATTCGAAACCGGCAAGCATCTGGTTCTTGATGCGCGCAAAGGAGTCGGCAGGGAAGGTTGGTTTGCCGACGACGTCGGAGAACAGTTTCAGCGCGGGTTCGCGCTTGTCTGCGGCGCTGAGGCTGCGCAGGGATGCCAGTGCCATGTCTTTAAAGGCGCCGTTGCCAAAGTCTGCGCCCAGGCCTTCGAAGCCTTGAGCGATGGCGCCGACATCTTTTCCGGCCACACCTTCGTTGAGCATCGCGTTGGTCAGCAGTGCCAGACCGGGCGCGTTGCCGTCCTGGCTGCTGCCGGCGGCGAAAATCAGGCGCAGGTCGAACATCGGCAGCTCGCGGGCTTCGACGAACATCACCTTGGCGCCTTCGGCGGTGCTCCAGGTCTGTACGTCGAGCGAACGGTGGCTCGGCGCCTTGCCGTCGAGTTCACTCAGCGATTGCAGCTTCTGGCTGGACTTGGCCTTGTCGAGGGCTTCGCTGGCCGTGGAGTCTTCGCTTTTCGACAAATAGAACGCAGCAGAGCCGATCAGGGCGACAGCGATCAGTCCGATCAGGACCAGACGGGATTTTTTACGCTCACTCATGAGTCGTCTCCAGTGGCAGTACATGGGCGACGCTGAGACGTTCGCGGGTGAAATACAGCTTGGCGGCTTTCTGGATGTCTTGCGGTGTCACGCTTTCCAGGTCGGCGAGTTCGGTGTCCATGAGTTTCCAGGACAGGCCGACGGTTTCCAATTGGCCGATGGAGGTGGCCTGACTGGTGATCGAGTCACGCTCGTAGACCAGGCCGGCGATGACTTGGGCGCGGACGCGTTCCAGTTCTTCGGCGGACGGCGCAGTGGTTTTCAGCTGATCGAGCAGCTTCCACAGGCCCGCTTCGACCTGGGCCATGGTTTTCTTTTTCTGGGTGTTCGGCGTGGCCGACAGGGTAAACAGACTGTCGCCGCGAGTGTAAGCGTCGTAACTCGACGAACCACCGGACACCAGTTCTTCGCCGCGCTCCAGTTGCGTCGGGATGCGTCCGCTGTAGCCACCGTCTAGCAGGGCCGAGATCAGGCGCAAGGCATTCACCGAGCGCTTGTCTTCGGCGGTGGCGATGCTCGGCACGTTGAAGCCCAGCATCAGGCTCGGCAACTGGGTCTGTACGTGAAGGGTGATCTGGCGTTCGCCAGGCTCGGCCAGTTCCAGCGGGATTTTCGCCGCTGGCACATCGCGTTTGGCGATCGGGCCGAAATAGCGCTGGGCCAGGGTTTTGACTTCGTCCGGGGTCACGTCGCCGACCACCACCAGCGTGGCGTTGTTCGGCACGTACCAGGATTGGTACCAGTGGCGCAGCTCTTCGACTTTCATGCGGTCCAGGTCAGCCATCCAGCCGATGGTCGGCGTGTGGTAACCGCTGGCCGGGAAAGCCATGGCCTTGAAGCGTTCGTAGGCCTTGGACATCGGTTTATCGTCGGTGCGCAGGCGACGTTCTTCCTTGATGACTTCGATCTCGCGGGCGAACTCGTCGGCTGGCAGGCGCAGGGTGGCCATGCGGTCGGCTTCCAGTTCGAAGGCCACGCCCAGGCGGTCGCGGGCCAGCACTTGGTAATACGCGGTGAAGTCATCGCTGGTGAACGCGTTCTCTTCGGCACCGAGGTCGCGCAGGATCAGCGACGCTTCGCCGGGGCCGACTTTCTCGCTGCCCTTGAACATCATGTGTTCGAGGGCGTGGGACAAACCGGTCTGGCCCGGCGTCTCGTAACTCGAGCCGACCTTGTACCAGACTTGGGAAACCACCACTGGCGCACGATGGTCTTCGCGCACAACGACCTTCAGGCCGTTATCCAGAGTGAATTCGTGGGTGGGTTGTGGATCGGCAGCCAGGGCCGAGAGGGGCAGACAAACTGTGCTGAGCAGCAGGCCTGCAGCGCGGCGGGCTAAAGCATTCATTCGTTTTTAAACCTGTTGAGCTGCCCGCTTGGCTTAGCGTCGGCGGGCGAGAGGGTGCTAGGATACTGGTCCGTTTTACTGGCGGCCACGTCTATCAGGCCTTTGATCGGCCGGACGGTTGCATGGGTTACCTGCGGAACCTTGGTTTTGTCAGCTAAACTCTGCGTTTTCGCAGAAGATGCCGTACCAGTCCTTCGTATTAGTCAACCTTTGAGGTGCTGTTTGCACCTCGACAAAATGTTGCGCGTGAACAAGCTGGGTCAATCGCAGTCTGTTCTGCATCGAATATTTATTTGCCGGGGCGCCCTTTGGCGCGTCGCTACCGTGAGATAGCCGTCCTCCATGTTTGGTTCCAACGACGACAAGAAGACCCCAGCTGCGGCTGGCGAGAAGAAAAGCCTGTTCGGATGGCTGCGCAAAAAGCCGCAGGAACCCGTCGTCGAACAGCCACAGCCAATTCCTGAGCCAACACCCGCGCCGGTAATAGAAGAAGCACCGGCGCCGGTTGTCTTGCCGATGGCCGAGCCGGTGCTGCAGCCGGTCGCCGAGGCTGAACCCGAAGTCATTGCCGAGCATCCGCTGGCACCCGCTCCAGAGCCGTGGCTGACGTTGCCAGTGGCGGAAGAGCCGGTGGCCTTGGTCGAAGATGAGCTGGCGCCGCATGTGACGCCGACGATTCCTGCACCGACTGCTTTTGCACCTGAGCCTGTTCAAACGCCGGTCATTGAGCCTGTCGTTGCGCCGGTTATCGTGACTGAGCCTGAGCCGGTTGTTCCAGAGTCTGTGATTCCTGCGTTCGTCGCTCCTGTGGTTGAAGCACCTGCGCCTGCTCCTGTCATTGCTCCGGTAGTCGCCGCGCCCGCAGTTCCCGCCGAAGTCCCGGCCGAGCCGCCGCGTAGCGAAGAAACCAAAGCCGGTTTCTTCGCCCGCCTCAAGCAAGGCCTGTCCAAGACCAGCGCCAGCATTGGCGAAGGCATGGCCAGCCTGTTCCTGGGCAAGAAAATCATCGATGACGAACTGCTCGAAGACATCGAAACCCGTCTGCTGACCGCCGACGTCGGGGTCGAGGCGACCTCAGTCATCATCCAGCGCCTGACCCAAAAGGTTGCGCGCAAAGAGCTGGCCGATGCCGACGCGCTGTACAAATCCCTGCAGGCTGAACTCGCCGCGATGCTCAAGCCTGTCGAGCAGCCGCTGAAAATCACCTCGCAGAACAAGCCTTTCGTGATTCTGGTGGTCGGCGTCAACGGTGCCGGCAAAACCACCACCATCGGCAAACTGGCGAAGAAGCTGCAGCTCGAAGGCAAGAAAGTCATGCTCGCGGCCGGTGACACCTTCCGCGCCGCCGCCGTTGAGCAATTGCAGGTCTGGGGCGAGCGCAACAAGATCCCGGTCATCGCCCAGCACACCGGTGCCGACTCCGCTTCGGTTATCTTCGACGCCGTACAGGCCGCCAAGGCCCGTGGCATTGATGTGCTGATCGCCGACACCGCCGGTCGCCTGCACACCAAAGACAATTTGATGGAAGAGCTGAAAAAGGTTCGCCGGGTTATCAGCAAACTCGACGCCGACGCGCCGCACGAAGTGCTCCTGGTGCTCGACGCCGGTACTGGCCAGAACGCAATCAGCCAAGCCAAGCAATTCAACCAGACCGTCGAACTGACCGGCCTGGCGCTGACCAAGCTCGACGGCACCGCCAAGGGCGGGGTGATTTTCGCCCTGGCCAAGCAATTTGGTTTGCCGATTCGCTACATCGGCGTCGGTGAAGGCATCGATGACTTGCGTACTTTTGAAGCAGAACCCTTTGTCCAGGCACTGTTTGCCGAGCGGGAGCGTTCATGATTCGTTTCGAACAGGTCGGTAAACGCTACCCGAACGGTCACGTCGGCTTGCATGAGCTGAGCTTTCGAGTCCGTCGGGGCGAATTCTTGTTTGTAACCGGCCATTCCGGCGCCGGTAAAAGCACCTTGTTGCGGCTGCTGCTGGCGATGGAACGTCCGACCACCGGCAAATTGCTGCTGGCCGGCCAGGACCTCGCCACCATCAGCAATGCGCAGATTCCGTACTTGCGCCGGCAGATCGGTGTGGTGTTCCAGAATCACCAACTGCTGTTTGATCGCACGGTGTTCAACAACGTCGCTCTGCCGTTACAGATTCTTGGGCTGTCCAAGGCCGAGATCGTCAAACGTGTGGATTCGGCGCTTGAGCGTGTCGCGCTGTCGGATAAAACCGATCTGTACCCCGGCGACTTGTCCACCGGGCAGCAACAGCGCGTCGGCATCGCTCGCGCCATCGTCCACCGTCCGGCCTTGCTGCTGGCGGACGAACCCACCGGTAACCTCGATCCGCGTCTGGCGGCCGAGATCATGGGCGTGTTCGAAGACATCAACCGCCTGGGCACCAGCGTGCTGATCGCCAGTCACGACCTGGCCTTGATCGCCCGCATGCGTCATCGGATGCTGACCCTGCAACGCGGCCGATTGATCGGCGACGGGGAGGCGGGCGTATGAGTGCGACACGCAGCCCCAAGGTTTCCGAGCGCGTGGCGCCGAAAGCCGCCGATCCGCAACCGCAGAAGAAAAAGCGCAACGATGACGACGGCCCGGATTTCGCGACGTTGTTTCGTGCCTGGGTTGAAAGCCATCGCGCCAGTCTGCTGGACAGCTTGCGTCGGTTGGGTAAACAGCCAATCGGCAGCTTTTTCACCTGCATGGTGATGGCGGTCGCCCTGAGCTTGCCGATGGGCCTGTCACTTTTGCTGAGTAACGTCGAGCGTCTCGGCGGTTCCTGGCAGCGAGCGGCGCAGATTTCCCTGTACCTGCAACTCGAGGCCAGCCCGGCTGAAGGCGAGTCGTTGCGCGAGCAGATCAAAGGCATGCCTGGCGTAGCCGATGCTGAATATATCGGCCGAGATCAGGCGCTGGAAGAGTTCCAGCAGCAGTCCGGACTGGGCGAGGCGCTTAAGGAACTGCCGGAAAACCCGCTGCCAGGCGTGGTGCTGGTGACCCCGAACGAAGTCGACAAGCCCGCGCTTGAAGCATTACGACAAAAACTTTCCGAGCTGCCCAAGGTACAACAGGCTCAACTTGATCTAGTCTGGGTCGAGCGTCTGGCAGCGATCCTCAAGCTGGGTGACCGTTTTGTCTTCGGTCTGACCGTGCTTCTGGTTTCTGCATTACTTTTGGTGATAGGCAATACCATTCGTCTTCATATTGAAAACCGCCGCACAGAGATAGAAGTGATTAAACTCGTCGGCGGCACAGACAGCTATGTGCGCAGGCCCTTTCTGTACATGGGTGCGCTTTATGGCTTCGGTGCGGGGATTCTTTCCTGGGGTGTATTGGCGTTTGGCCTTGATTGGCTGAACGACGCAGTTGTCGGGCTGGCCGGTTTGTATGGCAGTGATTTTGCGCTGGCCGGAGTGCCAGTTGCCGACGGTCTGTCTCTCTTGCTTGGCGCGGTGCTGTTGGGGTATATCGGTGCATGGATTGCAGTCGCACGCCACCTGAGGGAGCTTGCGCCTAAGTAGTATCATTTTGCTCGTATTGACCTTTCAGCGTTTATGGGAACTTGTCTTTCGGTTTCCGGTCAATTTTCGCAGTGCTGAACTGCACGAGTTATGTAAGTCGGAGGTTTTTTCGTATGACCAATTCTTTGCAACCTGCATATGCTCTGGTCCCGGGTGCGAACCTGGAGGCCTATGTGCACACCGTGAACAGCATTCCATTGCTGACTCCGGAGCAGGAGCGTGAACTGGCCGAGAGTCTCTATTATGAGCAGGATTTGGGGGCGGCTCGGCAGATGGTGCTCGCCCACCTGCGTTTTGTTGTACATATCGCCCGTAGCTATTCCGGCTACGGCCTGGCTCAGGCTGACCTGATCCAGGAAGGTAACGTCGGTCTGATGAAGGCGGTGAAGCGCTTCAACCCGGAAATGGGTGTGCGTCTGGTTTCGTTCGCAGTGCACTGGATCAAGGCGGAAATTCACGAGTTCATCCTGCGCAACTGGCGCATTGTGAAAGTCGCGACCACCAAGGCCCAGCGCAAGCTGTTCTTCAACCTGCGCAGCCAGAAGAAACGTCTGGCGTGGCTGAACAACGAGGAAGTCCACCGTGTGGCGGAAAGCCTCGGCGTAGAGCCGCGGGAAGTGCGAGAGATGGAAAGTCGCCTGACCGGCCATGACATGGCCTTCGACCCGGCCGCGGAAGCGGACGACGACAGCGCTTTCCAGTCGCCGGCCAACTACCTGGAAGACCACCGGTACGACCCGGCGCGTCAACTGGAAGATGCCGACTGGAGCGACAACTCCAATCACAACCTGCACGAAGCGCTCGAAGTGCTGGACGACCGCAGCCGTGACATCCTCTACCAACGTTGGTTGGCGGAAGAGAAAGCCACGCTGCATGACCTGGCGCAGAAGTACAACGTGTCGGCCGAGCGTATTCGTCAGCTTGAAAAGAGCGCGATGAACAAGCTCAAGTTGTCGATCGCCGCCTGACCTGCGAAGCGGCAATAAAAAACGCCCCGATCAGTGATGATCGGGGCGTTTTTGTGTGTGCCTACTAGTAACAAGCCGCCTCCTGTAGGAGCGAGCCTTGCTCACGAAGGCGGTGTATCAGTCGATGAAGGGGTTGGCTGACATACCGCCTTCGCGGGCAAGCCTCGCTCCTACGGGTGATTTGCGTCGTCTCGGACTCGTTATTGGGACCAAGGTGCCCGGCGTGAATCATTAATGCCAACCAGATAGCTATCGCCACCCAACTGGCTCATCTGCTGCCGAATCCACCCGGCCCGACGCGCAACATAGTTGGTCGGATGGCTTGCACTCCACACCCGCGGGTTTGGCAGCACCGCCGCGAGCAAGCTCGATTGCTGGCGACTAAGACCTTTAGCGCTCACACCAAAGTGATGCCGGGCCGCCGCTTCCGCGCCAAACACCCCGTCATCCCACTCGACGCTGTTCAGGTACACCTCAAGAATCCGCTGCTTGGGCCAGAGCACCTCGATCAACCCGGTGAACCACGCCTCCAGGCCTTTACGCAGCCAACTGCGGCCGGACCACAAAAACAGATTCTTCGAGACTTGCTGGCTCAGAGTGCTGGCACCGCGAATCGAACCACCGAGCTCGTTATGGGCCAGGGCTTTCTGGATCGCACCAAAGTCAAAACCCCAGTGCTCCGGGAATTTCTGATCCTCGCCCGCGATCACCGCGACTTTCAGGTCGTCAGAGATTTCATCCCAGGGCTTCCAGGTGCGCTGCAAGTCAATGGGCTCGCCGTCGAACCAGGATTCGACCTTGCGCTCGACCATCAATGCCGTTCCCGGTGGCGGGACCACGCGAAAGATCAGCACCAGCAGCACGCTGCCGGCCGCGAACCAGAGCACGGCCTTGGTAAATCGTCTTAAAAATAAACGCAGCATAGAGATGACTTGGCCGAACCCGTTGAGCGGGCCATTATACAGACCCTGTGGATCGAGTCTGACTGGAGTTCTTCATGCTGCGTGGCTTTCTGATGCTGGCCGCTTTCTTCGGCTTCACCGGCGTTGCCCTTGGCGCGTTCGCCGCCCACGGCCTGAAAAACCGTCTGACTCCCGAGTACCTGGCGATTTTCCATACCGGCGTCACCTACCAACTGGTGCACACCCTGGCGTTGCTGGGTGTGGCGCTGCTGGCCACGCAGATTCCGGGACGCTTGATCACTTGGGCCGGCGCCTCGTTTGCCATCGGCATCCTGCTGTTTTCCGGCAGCCTGTACTTGCTGACCCTGACCGGCGTCAGCAAGCTGGGGATCGTCACCCCCTTCGGCGGCCTGGCATTCCTGGTCGGCTGGTTCTGCCTGGGGCTTGCCGCCTGGCGGTTGAGCTGACCGGGCAGTCCATTTCATGACGAATGGCTTGGGTCGCCAAGACTGATCGGGCTAGAATGCCAGCCCCTAAAAATGATGGCGGCATTCGGTATGCGCATTCAGTTGAACGGCGAATCCCTTGAACTGCCCGACGGTGAAACCGTTGCGGCCCTGCTGACCCGTCTGGAGCTGACCGGACGCCGGGTGGCGGTCGAACTCAATCTGGATATCGTCCCGCGCAGCCAGCATGCAGAAACCACGCTCAATGATGGCGATTCCGTCGAAGTGGTCCACGCCATCGGCGGCGGCTAGTCGCCCGGCCCGCAAGGGCACAGAATTCTGCAAGAACCTCACCCCTACAGAGGATTTCCCATGAGCATCGTTCGTAGCGACAAGCCCTTCGTCCTGGCCGGTCGTACTTACCAGTCGCGTTTGCTGGTAGGCACCGGCAAGTACCGCGACATGGAAGAAACCCGCCTGGCCATCGAAGCTTCGGGTGCCGAGATCGTCACCTTCGCCGTGCGCCGTACCAATCTGGGCCAGATCGAAGGCGAGCCGAACCTGCTCGAAGTGCTGTCGCCGGATCGCTACACCTTCCTGCCGAACACCGCGGGCTGCTACGACGCCATCGAAGCCGTGCGCACCTGCCGCCTGGCCCGTGAGCTGCTCGATGGGCACAATCTGGTGAAGCTGGAAGTGCTGGCCGACCAGAAAACCCTGTTCCCCAACGTGATCGAAACCCTCAAGGCCGCCGAAACGCTGGTCAAGGAAGGCTTCGACGTGATGGTCTATACCAGCGATGACCCGATCATCGCCCGTCAATTGGCGGAAATCGGCTGCATCGCGGTCATGCCGCTCGCCGGTCTGATCGGTTCGGGCCTGGGGATCTGCAACCCGTACAACCTGCAGATCATCCTCGAAGAAGCCAAGATTCCCGTGCTGGTGGATGCCGGTGTCGGTACCGCTTCCGACGCCACCATCGCCATGGAACTGGGTTGCGAAGCCGTGCTGATGAACTCGGCCATCGCCCACGCCCAGCAGCCGATCATGATGGCTGAAGCCATGAAACACGCCATCGTCGCGGGCCGCCTGGCCTACCTCGCCGGTCGCATGCCGAAAAAACTCTATGCCAGCGCCTCCTCGCCGCTGGATGGTCTGATCAAGTAAGAGCCATTGATGACTGAATCAAACGACACGCCAATCCAGACGGAAGAAGGCGACGAGCGCCAACACCGCCGCATCAAGAGTTTCGTGATGCGCGCCGGGCGCATGACCGAAGGCCAGCAACGCGGTCTGGACCAGGGCACGCCGCTGTTCGTGCTGCCATTGGCCGACGCACCGGTAGACTTCGACCAAGTGTTCGGTCGCTCGGCGCCGCGCTCGCTGGAAATCGGTTTCGGCATGGGCCATTCGCTGCTGGAAATGGCCGCGGCCTCGCCAGAACAGGATTTCATTGGCGTGGAAGTGCACCGTCCGGGTGTCGGCGCGCTGCTCAATGGCGTTCTGACGCAGGGCCTGACCAACCTGCGGGTCTACGATTGCGATGCAATCGAAGTGCTCAACCGTTGCGTGGCCGACAACAGCCTCGATCGCCTGATGCTGTTTTTCCCGGATCCATGGCACAAGAGCCGTCACCACAAACGCCGTATCGTTCAGGCGTCGTTCGCTGAGTTGGTGCGCAGCAAGTTGAAGGTCGGTGGCATTCTGCACATGGCCACCGACTGGGAACCCTACGCCGAGTACATGCTGGAAGTGATGAACGTCGCCCCGGGTTATCGCAACCTGGCCGAAGACGGCAAATGCGTTCCGCGCCCGGCTGAACGCCCGATCACCAAGTTCGAACGCCGCGGCGAACGTCTTGGGCATGGCGTTTGGGACCTGAAGTTCGAAAAACAGTCCTGAGCCCTACGCACTACAAACTGTGGGAGCGAGCCTGCTCGCGAAAGCGATCTGACAGTCAACGATAATGTTGAATGTGACGACGCCTTCGCGAGCAGGCTCGCTCCCACATTTGCTTTATGCAGTGTTCAAGATCGGCGTCTGGCCGCCGAAAGCTCTATGCCCCCAATTGTAAAGGAAGACAAGGTTTTGAAATTCATCCTCGTCTGCATCCTGTTGTTCATCGCCCTGCCTTCAATGGCTCACGGACAGACGCTGACGATCGACGACTACTTTCAACGTGCCCAGGATGCAGCTGATCAAATCAAACGTAACGCGGATGAGTTGGTCAGGCTGGAAGCAAGCGGGGAGCTGGATTTCAAGAACAAGCCCGAGCAAATAGGCAACATGGAAGGTGATCTGGAGGCCTTCAAATACAATTTGAAGATGGCGTCTGACGGTGGGCATCCCATCGCGAGCTATTTGCTGGCTAATACCCTGAGCAAACCGGGCCCTACCGAACAACAGCGCAGGGAAACCTGTGAGCTTTATGAAAAAGCCATGGATCAAGGCTTTTTGGCGGCAGCCGTCGCCTACTTCCATCGGTGCGATCAGGACTCGATGAAGTCTGATCGACGCGATGCCGGACACTTGAAATATCTGCAGACGCTTGAGGAGCTGCTTCAGGAGCCAGATATTTTTGCTGATTTTTATCCGATGCCGGCCAAGCGCGCCCTGTGCTTTCAGGACTTGCAGCCAGGCTTGTCAAAAGAACGAGTGATAGGGTCCTTGCAGGCGCGTGCTGTCGCATTGATGCTGACCGAAGATCAGTACCGGGCCGAGGCCAATTACATTCTGGCAATGAGCCGAGTCAATGAGAGTGGCAGGCTCGACCGTCAGAATGTTGTGTATCTGGACAAGGCCGAAGCGCTGGGCTGCCACGACTTTATGGGGATCAGTGCCAGGATCCGAAGCGAAGCCAAGTCCGTGGGCAAGCCATAAAGGGCATTCGCAATACAAAAAATGTGGGAGCGGGCTTGCCAGCGATGGCGGTCTGACAGTCAACGAAGATGTTGAATGTTATGACGTCATCGCGAGCAGGCTCGCTCCCACAGTTGTTTTGGGTGTAGTCAAAGGTCAGCGGCGGTCGGCGACGACGCCGATCAGTACCAGCACCACCAACAACACCGGCGCCAGGCTGTAGTTGTTGAACTGGCTCAGGCCTTTGATGATCCACGGGGTGGCGTAGATCAACGCGACGCCGCTGCCGACCATGCACACCAATGCCATCAGCGGGACGCGCAAGGCGCCGGCGATGCTGCCCAGGCGTTGGTCGACCCAGCCTTTGATATCGGCGCCAAACAACACCAGCAGACAGCCCACCAGCGCCAGAGAGATTTCCGACAGGTTGCTGCGGCTCCAGCGGGAGACGGTGGCGAGCAGGTCGAGTATCAAATCCATTCGTTTTCCCCTAAGGCTGAAATCAGCTCAGAAATGTTTGCAGCAAGTCATTGAGAAACAGCTGTCCGCGATCAGTCGCCGCCAGACGTGACGGTTCGACCTGCAACAGGCCGCTTTGTTCGGCTTCCCGCCGGCCTTCGGCGAGGCTTTCCAGCGGCAGTCCGGTGCGCTCCGAATACAGGCGCGATTCCACGCCTTCCGTCAGGCGCAGGGCGTTCATCAGGAAGTCGAACGGCAGCTCGTCATTGGTCAGCGCTTTCTCGCCGGCCTTGAAGCTTTTCGCCGGGTTCAGGTAATCCTTCGGCAGGCGCGTTTTCCAGGTGCGCACGATGCGCCCGTCCGGATGGCTCAGCTTGCCGTGGGCACCGGCACCGATGCCGATGAAGTCGCCGAAACTCCAGTAATTGAGGTTATGCCGCGCCGGGCGACCAGGCTGAGCATAAGCCGAGACTTCGTATTGCGCGTAACCGTGTTCGGCAAGCAACGCCTGACCGGCTTCCTGAATGTCCCACAGCGTGTCGTCTTCCGGCAGCGTCGGCGGCTGGTTCCAGAACACCGTGTTCGGCTCCAGCGTCAGTTGATACCAGGACAGATGCGTCGGCTTCAGGGCGATGGCCTGGCGCAGGTCGTTCAACGCATCGTCCAGCGACTGATCCGGCAAGCCGTGCATCAAGTCCAGATTGAAGTTATCGAACCCGGCCTGACGTGCCATGCCGGCGGCTCGCACCGCTTCGTCACCGTTGTGAATCCGCCCCAAGGCCTTGAGCTTCTCTTCCTGGAAACTCTGGATACCGATCGACAGGCGATTGATGCCCAGCGCGCGGTAGGCGACGAATTTCTCTTGCTCGAACGTTCCCGGATTGGCTTCCAGGGTGATTTCGATGTCGCTGGCGAACGCAATCCGCTGCTCGACGCCTTTGAGCAAACGACCCAGGGCTTCGGCGCTGAACAGGCTCGGCGTGCCGCCACCGAAGAAAATCGAGCTCAGCTCACGACCGTAAACCGCATGCAGGTCCTGATCGAGGTCGGCCAGCAACGCGTCGACGTACTCTTCTTCCGGCAGCACCGGGCTGGCAGTGTGGGAGTTGAAGTCGCAATAAGGGCATTTGCGCACACACCACGGAATGTGGATGTACAACGCAAGGGGCGGCAGCACGGGGAGCGCGGCCCGAGGCGAGGGGGCGGCACCGCCGAAAATCAGCGGTGACGCGGATGAGTCGTGGGTCATATCAGGCCTAAACGCTGGCGCAGCAGATCCATTGCACGGGCGCGGTGGCTGATGAGGTTCTTCTCGCTCGGGCTCAGCTCGGCGCTGGAGCAATCGCGCGACGGCACCCAGAACAGCGGGTCGTAGCCAAACCCGTGTTCACCGCTGGCCGCCGTCAAGATGCGCCCGTGCCACAGGCCTTCGCAGAGGATCGGCAGCGGATCGTCGGCATGTCGCACCAGCGCCAGCACGCAGACGAACTGTGCGCCGCGCTCAGATTCCGGCACATCCTTCAACGCATCGAGCAGTTTGGCGTTGTTCGCCGCATCACCCTGGCCATCCGCGTAACGAGCCGAATAGATACCCGGCGCACCGCCAAGGAAATCCACCGCTAGCCCGGAATCGTCGGCCAGCGCCGGCAAACCGGAGATGCGCGCGGCGTTGCGGGCCTTGAGGATGGCATTCTCGACGAACGACAGGCCGGTTTCTTCAGGCTCGACGCTGCTGAACTCGCCGATCGAGCGCAGTTGCACCGACTCGCCGAGCATGGCCTGGAGTTCCTTGAGTTTGCCGGCGTTATGGCTGGCCAGTACGAGTTGCGTGAAGTTCATCATTCGCCGGGGAAAAGCTCTTGGTTGAAATTGATGGTGTTGATTTTATCGCCGTTCTGCACCTTGATCTCGAAGGTGCGGACTTCCTGCTGATCCACCGGGAACTGGGCGATGTAGTAGATCGCGCCCTGTTCGGTGATCTGTTTGAATTTCAGCGGCACACTTTGGCTGGTCAGGTCTTTGACCGTCCCGCTGACCTGAGCCATCTGGGGTTTGCCTTCCTTGATTACCGACACGTTGATCACGCCTTGATTCTTGCTGCGGGTGAGCTCCGCGGCTTTAGCGATATCAGGGGTCAGAAAGGTCGAGTTGAAGGTGTTGTAATGCACCGTCACATCACCAAACTTCTCCTGACGATCACCTTTGATGACGTCGGCGGCCATGGCCGTGACGCTCAGGCAGGCAGTAAGTACAAACAGCGCTAGACGACCCATGATCGTTCTCCTTGGAATGTCGTGGTTCAGACCGCGATTTTGTGATCCTGCAACCCTGGGCTGCTGACGCGGTAAATACCGATTTCACCTAATAGATTAGGCCATAGCTTACTGGCCCACCCGTGGCGGTGTTGTTGATCCACGGCCAGCCGATCAATGACCTTGGCTTCACGTTCGCGACACAACGCTTCAAAGTCTTCGAAGGTGCAGAAGTGGATGTTCGGCGTGTTGTACCAGGTGTATGGCAGAAACTCCGACACCGGCATCCGGCCCTTGCTCGCCAGGTACCAGCGGCAGCGCCAGTGCCCGAAGTTGGGGAAGGTGATGATGCACTGGCGGCCGACCCGCAGCATTTCGTCGAGGATCCTGTCCGGGTAATGCACGGCTTGCAGCGCCTGGGTCATGACCACGACGTCGAAGCTGTTGCTGGCGAAGTTACCGAGGCCCTTGTCCAGGTCCTGCTCGATCACGTTGATGCCCTTGGCCACGCATTCGGCGATGTTGTCCGGATCGTTTTCCAGGCCATAGCCCGTTACTTGTTTGTTATCGCGCAGCCAGGTCAGCAGTTCGCCGTCACCGCAACCGAGGTCGAGCACGCGGCTGCCAGCGGGGATCCATTCCTGGATGATTTCCAGATCAGCTCTCATGGCTTTCTCACAACGTAATGCGGTTCATGTAATTGCTGAAGGCCTGCAAGTAACGCGGGATCGGAATCAGGAAGGCGTCGTGGCCTTGCGGAGCGTCGATCTCGAGGTAGCAAACGTCCTTCTTGGCCGCCATTAGCGCATTCACCAGTTCCCGCGAGCGGGCAGGGGAGAAGCGCCAGTCGGTGGTGAAAGACATCACGCAGAACTTGGCCTGGGCATTGGCGAAGGTTTTCGCCAGGTCATCGTCGAAGTTGGCTGCCGGGTCGAAGTAGTCCAGCGCCTTGGTCATCAGCAGGTACGTGTTGGCGTCGAAACGCCCGGAGAACTCTTCGCCCTGATAACGCAGGTAGCTTTCAACCTGGAACTCGACGCTGTGGAAGTCGTAGTTGAGCTTTTCGCTCTTGAGGCCACGACCGAATTTCTCGCCCATCGAGTCATCCGACAGGTAGGTGATGTGCCCGACCATCCGCGCCAGCATCAAACCGCGCTTGGGGATCACGCCCGCCTCTTGGAACGAGCCGCCGTGGAAATCGGGGTCGGTGAGGATCGCCTGGCGCGCCACTTCGTTGAAGGCGATGTTCTGCGCTGACAACTTGGGGGCCGAGGCGATGGCCAGACAATGACGAATGCGGTCGGGGTAGGTGATGCTCCACTGCATCGCCTGCATGCCGCCGAGGCTGCCGCCGATTACGGCGGCCCATTGGCGAATGCCGAGCAGGTCGGCCAGGCGCGCCTGGCTGTGCACCCAGTCTTCCACGGTCAGGACCGGGAAGTCAGCGCCAAACGGCTTGCCGGTCTCCGGATTGATGCTGCTGGGGCCGGTGGAGCCGTTGCAGCCGCCGAGGTTGTTCAGGCTGACCACGAAGAATTTGTTGGTGTCGATCGGCTTGCCGGGGCCGATGCAACTGTCCCACCAACCGGGTTTGCGGTCGTCGGGGCTGTGGAAGCCGGCAGCGTGATGGTGACCCGACAAGGCGTGGCAGATCAGCACGGCGTTGCTCGCCGTGGCGTTCAGCGTGCCGTAGGTTTCGTAAATGAGGTCATAAGCTGGGAGCGAACGGCCACAGGCCAAGGCCAGGGGTTCACTGAAGTGCGCCACTTGCGGCGTCACCAGACCAACAGAATCGGCGGGAAAGGCAGTTGGCATCGACCCTGCTCTCGTTGAAATGAGGCGTAAGTCTAAAGACCGGTGGGGTCAGCGGCAAGCAAAGGGCGGGCCTGATTTCATTCAGCTGGACCGAGATGTGGCATTCGCGGGCAAGCCTCGCTCCTACAGGGATTGCGTCAACTTGTAGGCGCGAGGCTTGCCCGCGAAGAACGATGACGCGGTTAACCTGGCGGACGCAGCAGATCCGGCAAATCCGGCAGCTTCTTCGGCGAACAGATCCGCACCCGCTTCTGCCGGTTCAACTCCCCGCTGATCAAACTGACCTGACTCTTGGACACCCCAAACGCCTTGGCCAGAAACGCCATCAGATACGCGTTGGCCTTGCCTTCGACCGGCGGTGCGGTCAGGCGAATCTTCAGCCGATCCCCGTGCAGCCCGCAGAAGTCATCGCTGCGGGCTGCCGGTTGCAGGTGACATTCCAGAATCAGATCGTCACCGTCCCAGCGAAAGTAGCTCATCAGATCAGGCCGAGCAGCCCCATCGGCATCAGGGCGAAGTTCGCAAGGCGCGGGATCAGCCAGCTTTGCAGCAACTGGATCACGATAAACGCGAAGATCGGCGAGATGTCGAGGCCACCCAGGTTCGGAATGATCCGACGGAACGGGGCGAGTACCGGTTCAGTGATCTGCGCGACCAGTTCTGCACCTGGGTTGTGGCTGCCTGGGGCGACCCAGGACAGAATCACGCTGATGATCATCGCCCAGAAAATAATGTTCAAGAACAGAGAGAAGAGCGCGATCAGGGCCCATGGCACCAGGAACAGCCAGTCGACCATGAAGCCTTTGAGCAGCAGGATCACCGCGATCAGCAGCATTTGAATGATCAGCGCCAATACCAGTGACGACATGTCCAGCCCGAACATGCTCGGGATGACCCGGCGCAGCGGCTTGAGCAGCGGTTGGGTGGCCTTAACGATGAACTGGCAGAGCGGGTTGTAGAAGTTCGCCCGGACCAATTGCAGGATGAAGCGCATCAGTACGATCAGCAGGTACAGGCTGCCCAGGGTTTTAATTATGAAAATGGCAGCGTCATTGAGTCCAAGCATCATTAATTCCTTTGTAAGAGCTGATTAGCGGCCAAGTTGCTCAGCCATCTCGGCCGAACGGTGCGCAGCGGCGCCGAGTGCTTTTTCGACCAGCGCTTCAAAGCCGCCGGCCTGGAACGATTTGATTGCCGCTTCCGTGGTGCCCGCAGGGGACGTCACGCGACGGCGTAATTCAGCAGCGTCGACATCACTGGCAACCGCCATGTGTGCGGCACCCAACGCGGTTTGTACCGTCAATTGTGCGGCGATGTCCGCTGGCAGGCCGAGTTTCACGCCAGCGGCGGTCATGGCTTCGATCAGCAGGAAGAAGTACGCCGGACCCGAGCCGGAAACGGCGGTGACCGCGTCCAGTTGCTGCTCTTCGTTCAGCCACAGCGCAATGCCGACGGCCGACAACAGCTCTTCGGCTTGCTGACGTTGCTCAGCGTTTACTTCGGCCGTGGCAAACAAACCGCTTACGCCCTGACGCAGCAGCGCCGGGGTGTTGGGCATGCAGCGCACGATCGGCTGGGCGCCGAGCCAGTTGTTCATGCTGGCGCAGGTGATGCCGGCCGCAATCGAAACCACCAGTTGATTCGGTTTCAGGCTTGGGCGAATCGCTTCGCACACGGCTTTCATGGCCTGCGGCTTGACCGCCAGCACCACAACGTCAGCGTCTTGAATGGCATCGGCATTGTCGGCGAATACTTCAACGCCATGTTCAGCCTGCACCTTGGCGCGGGTTTCGGCGCCCGGATCGCTGGCGCGGATCTGTGCGGCGTCCAGGCCTTTGGCGCGAAGACCGCCGATGAGGCTGGCGGCCATGTTTCCGGCACCGATAAAGGCAATACGAGTCTTGCTCATGTCAGGTCCTTATCAAGAGAGGCGTCAGCCATTGTCATGGTTGACCGTAGTCGCGGGCGCCAAACAGGGCCGTACCGATGCGGACCCAAGTGGCACCCTGGGCGATGGCCGACTCGAGGTCGTGGCTCATGCCCATGGAAAGTGTGTCTAGCGGCAGATTCAGGCTGGCTTGCAGGCTTTGCACGGCAGCAAAAGCGGCATCCTGGGCGGCGCGATCTTCAGTCGGCTCAGGGATCGCCATCAGCCCTCGCAACTTGATGCGCGGCAATTCGCTGATGGACTTGGCCAGGGCCGGCAGGTCGGCCGGGGTGCAGCCGGATTTGCTGGCTTCACCGCTGACATTGACCTGGATGCAGATGTTCAGGGGCGGCAGATCGGCAGGGCGTTGTTCGGACAGGCGTTGTGCGATTTTCAAGCGATCCACGGAATGCACCCAGGCGAAGTGCTCGGCGATAGCGCGAGTCTTGTTCGATTGAATGGGGCCGATGAAGTGCCAGATCAAGGGCAGGTCGGCCAATTCGAGCTGTTTGCCCAAGGCTTCCTGCAAGTAATTCTCGCCAAAATCGCTCACGCCTGCGGCATACGCCTCGCGCACGGCCTCGGCAGGCTTGGTCTTGCTCACCGCCAGCAGTTGAACGCTGTGCTCGTCGCGGTGGGCGGCAAGGGCGGCGGCGCGGATGCGCGAACTAACCTGAAGAATGTTGTCTGCTATCGTGGACATCAAAGAGGCGCCGGCGGTTTGAAGGTTGGCGGCATTCTACTGGAATTGAGGAGCGCTATGGATATCACTGAGCTGCTGGCCTTCAGCGCTAAACAGGGCGCGTCCGACCTGCACCTGTCTGCCGGCCTGCCACCGATGATTCGCGTCGACGGCGACGTGCGGCGCATCAACCTGCCGGCCCTGGACCACAAACAGGTGCATGAGCTGATCTACGACATCATGAACGACACCCAGCGGGTGGACTTCGAGAAACACCTGGAGACTGATTTTTCCTTCGAAGTGCCCGGCGTGGCGCGTTTCCGGGTCAACGCCTTCAACCAGAACCGGGGGGCGGGTGCGGTATTCCGGACCATCCCGTCGAAAGTCCTGAGCATGGACGACCTCGGCATGGGCGAGGTGTTTCGCAAGATCACCGAGGCCCCGCGCGGCCTGGTGCTGGTGACCGGCCCCACCGGTTCCGGCAAGTCCACCACCCTGGCGGCGATGATCGATTACCTGAACAACCATCGCCATCACCACATCCTCACCATCGAAGACCCCATCGAATTCGTCCATGAATCGCGTAAATGCCTGATCAACCAGCGCGAAGTCCACCGTGATACCCGTAGCTTCGCCACGGCCCTGCGCTCGGCGCTGCGGGAAGACCCGGACGTGATTCTGGTGGGGGAAATGCGTGACCTGGAGACCATTCGCCTGGCATTGACCGCCGCCGAGACCGGTCACTTGGTGTTCGGCACGCTGCACACCACGTCAGCGGCGAAGACCATCGACCGGGTGGTGGACGTGTTTCCGGGGGACGAGAAGTCGATGGTGCGGTCGATGCTGTCCGAGTCGTTACTGGCGGTGGTGTCGCAGACCCTGATCAAGAAGATCGGCGGTGGGCGCATTGCGGCGCACGAAATCATGCTCGGCACGTCGGCGATCCGTAACCTGATCCGCGAAGACAAGGTGGCGCAGATGTACTCCTCGATTCAGACCGGGGGCAGCCTGGGGATGCAGACGCTGGACATGTGCTTAAAGGATTTGGTGACCAAGGGCTTGATCAGCCGGGAGCATGCACGGGAGAAGGCGCGGACGCCGGATAACTTCTGAGGAGGCCAGAAACGCCTTCGCGGGCAAGCCTCGCTCCTACAGGTCAGGCATGTGCCGCAAAAAATGGCACGTGACCTGTAGGAGCGAGGCTTGCCCGCGAAGAGGGCGTCATGACCGAAGCAAGTGCCGGGTCTGACCCCGGGACTTCAGATCAGCGCTGAACAACCTGAAGTGTGTTCTTCTCTTTCGGCAGAACCCGCTTGGCAACCACGTAGTGGCTTTCCCAGTACGGTTTCTTCAAGGTGTCGATGGTCACCGACTTGCCACGGCGCGGTGCGTGGATAAAACGGTCGTTGCCCAGGTAGATGGCAACGTGATTGACCCGACGGCTCTTGATGTTGAAGAAAATCAGGTCGCCCGGCTTCAGATCCTTGCGATCGACTTTCTCGCCATGACCGCTGGCCATGGCATTGGACGTGCGTGGCAGGTCGAACGTGGCGTCGTTGAACGCGTATTTCACCAGGCCGCTGCAATCGAACCCTTTACTTGGGCTGCTGCCGCCCCAACGGTAAGGTGTACCGAGGACGTTGACGGCGCGACTCAGCACGTTGCTGCTTTCCTTGGTCGCCATCGGCGGAACAAGGCTGCTTTTACTAGCCAGCTGTGGAGCACGTTTTTCGGTTTTCTTGTTTTTGCTCGAAGGAGCAGAAACATGGGATTTTGGGGTGTAACCATTAACGTTTGGAAGACGTTGCTCACGATTGGTGGCGTGGGCGGCCAGTGGCATCAAAAGGCAAATGGTTAGCCATGTCTTGAAAAATGGACGCATTAGGCAAGGCTCATATGGGTTAGCGCGCAACTTTATAACAGCTTTTTTTGCCCTTCCGAGGCCGTTGGTCGATTCAACTTGTGGTCAACGGAACCAAATAAGCGGCAAATGGACGCAATTGTCGGACAGAAGTCAGGTGGTATAAGGCTTTGACGCAACCGAAGGTAGCATGTGCCATACGTCGGCAACCTGTAAAAAAGTCACAAAGAATTCAAGAATATTTATCTATCGTGTGAATCGAGGTCCTTCATGAACACCTATCAACAGGCTGGCCAGCAGCAAGATACACACAGCAAAGTGATCGGCTACCTGCTGTGGATTTTTGGTTTTACCGGGGCTCACCGCTTCTATTACGGCAAGCCGGTGACCGGGACGATCTGGTTTTTCACCTTCGGTTTGCTGGGTATTGGCTGGCTGATCGACATCTTCCTGATCCCGGCCATGGACCGTGAAGCGGACCTGCGTTTTACCGCCGGACCCATCGAGTACAACGTAGCGTGGATTCTGCTGACGTTTCTCGGTGTCTTCGGCGTACACCGGATGTATCAGGGGAAGTGGATCAGCGGATTGCTGTACCTGGTGACGGGCGGGTTGTTCTTTCTGGGGGTTTTGTATGACTTCTGGACACTGAATGACCAGGTGTCCGTGCGTAACGCGCAGAATCGCGGCACTTTCCAGTAAGCCATCGCCAGCAGGCTAGCTCCCACAGGGGATTTGTGTTGTTCACAGATCCTGCGTGGGAGCTAGCCCTGCTAGCGATTGGGACAGCTCAGTCTCAAGACTGGTGGCTGATCCGTCCATCCACCAGGGTGTAGCGCACGACGCCTGGCAGGCTATGCCCAATGAACGGGCAGTTTTCACCCTTGGACAGCCAGGTCTCACCGGCCACGGTCGAAGCCGCCGGATCAAACAGCACGATGTCCGCCGGCCCGCCTACGGCTAACTTGCCCGCCGGCAAGCGCAACGCCTCGGCAGGCCCGGTGCTGAGGCGCGCCAACAACGTTGGCAGATCCAGCAACCCATCCTCCACCAGCGTCATCGCCAGCGGCAGCAGCAGTTCAACGCTGCTGATGCCCGGCTCGGTCGCGCCAAACGGTGCCAGTTTGGCATCCCGTTCGTGGGGCTGGTGATGGCTGGAGATGGCCGAAACCACGCCCGACTTCACCGCTGCACGCAAGCCATCGCGGTCGGCGCGGGTGCGCAGCGGCGGCTGGACGTGATAGAGGCTGCTGAAGTCGATCAGCGCTTCGTCGGTCAGGATCAGTTGATACAACGCCACATCGGCGGTCACCGGCAGGCCACGGGCCTGGGCCTGAGCGATCAGCGCCACGCCGCGAGCGCTGGTGAGCTGGCTGAAGTGCGCACGCACGCCGCTTTGCTCGACCAGCAGCAGGTCCCGGGCCAGGGCGACGGTCTCGGCGGTTTCCGGAATGCCCGGCAAGCCGAGGAAACTGGCGGTCGGGCCTTCGTGGGCCAAACCACCTTCGGCCAGATCATGATCCTGGGAGTTGAAAATCACCGTCAGGTCGAAGGTCGCCGCGTATTCCAGCGCCCGGCACAACGTGCGGGTGTTGCGGAAGCTCTCCAGACCGTTGCCGAAGGCCACGCAGCCGGCATCGCGCAAGGCGACCAGTTCGGCCAGCTGTTCGCCGTCCAGGCCTTTGCTCAGGGCGCCGATCGGGAAGACTTTGGTGTTGCCGGCCTCTCGGGCGCGGTCAAGGATCAGTTCGGCCACGGCCGAAGTATCGAGCACCGGTTTGGTTTTCGGCGGGCAGCACAGGCTGGTGACGCCACCGGCCGCGGCGGCGCGGGTTTCGCTGATGATCGAGCCTTTGCGGCTGTAGCCCGGCTCGCGCAGGGCGACGTTCAGGTCAACCAGGCCAGGGGCGGCCACCAGGCCTTTGGCGTCAATGGTGTCGACGGGCACAAAGCCGGCGGGTGCGGCGCCCAGGGCAACGACTTTGCAGGCTTCAATATGAATATCGGTAACTTGATCCAGGCCTGTGGCCGGATCGATGACACGTGCGCCGAGAATGCTGAGCTTCACTGGGCGTTCTCCTGCTCGAATTGACGTTGCGCAGTCTGCCCGCTCATGGCCATGGACAACACGGCCATACGAATCGCGATGCCGTAGGTGACCTGGTTGAGGATCACCGAGTGCGGACCGTCGGCCACCGCCGACTCAATCTCCACCCCACGGTTGATCGGCCCCGGGTGCATGACGATGCAGTCCGGCTTGGCCCCGGCCAGGCGCGCGGTGGTCAGGCCGAACAGGCGGTAGAACTCGCCCTCGCTCGGTAGCAGGCCGCCGGTCATGCGTTCACGTTGCAGGCGCAGCATGATCACTACATCGACGTCTTTCAGGCCTTCGGTCATGTCGGTGTACACCTTCACGCCGTATTGCTCGATGCCGATCGGCAGCAGGGTTTTCGGCGCGATCACACGGATGTCCGGGCAGCCGAGGGTTTTCAGCGCCAGCATGTTCGAGCGCGCCACCCGCGAGTGCAGGATGTCGCCGACGATGGCCACGGAGAGGTTTTCAAAGCCGCCCTTGTGCCGGCGGATCGTCAGCATGTCGAGCATGCCTTGGGTCGGGTGCGCATGACGGCCGTCGCCGCCGTTGATGATCGCCACTTGCGGGCAGACATGTTCGGCAATGAAGTGCGCCGCACCGGAATCACCGTGGCGCACGACGAACATGTCGGCGGCCATGGCTTCCAGGTTGCGCAGGGTGTCGAGCAGGGTTTCGCCCTTGCTCGCCGACGAGGTCGACACGTTCAGCGTGATGACGTCAGCCGATAGCCGTTGGGCCGCCAGCTCGAAGGTGGTGCGGGTGCGGGTGGAGTTCTCGAAGAACACGTTGCACACGGTCTTGCCGCGCAGCAACGGGACTTTCTTCACCGCCCGGGCGCCGACTTCGAGGAACGAGTCGGCGGTGTCGAGGATTTCCGTCAGCAACTCGCGGCGCAAACCGTCGAGCGAGAGGAAGTGGCGCAGCTGGCCCTGATCATTGAGCTGCAGCGGGCGCTTGGTTTCTAGAGGCGTCATCGCGAGGGGGACTCTCAATAGGGCGGATTAAAGGGCGAGGTCTTGCAGTTCGAGCTTGAGCTCCGGGCCGGACAGCTTTACCCGCTCGTGGGCCGCAAGCGTCAGCGTCGCACCGACCACGTTCGGGCGGATCGGCAACTCGCCGGCATCGAGGTCCAGCAGGCACACCAGCGTCACGCTAGCCGGGCGGCCGTAGTCGAACAGTTCATTCATGGCGGCGCGGATGGTTCGACCGCTCATCAACACGTCGTCGATCAGCACCAGGTGCTGGCCTTCGATTTCGAACGGCAGGGCGGACGGGCGCACTTGCGGGTGCAGGCCGTTCTGGCTGAAATCGTCGCGGTAGAAGGACACGTCCAGGGTGCCGAGGGGCGCATCACTGCCCAGTTCATCGAGCAACGCCTGGGCGACCCAGACGCCGCCGGTACGAATGCCGATGTAACGCGGTTCGCTGATGCCACGGTGTTCCAGATGTGCCTTGAGACGGATCGCCATCTGGCTGATCAGTTCGGCGGGATTGGGCAGGCTCATGGTTGCTCCTTCTTGGGCCCGAGCCGGTGCGTGCGGGGTTTGGCTCGGGTTCTAGCTAAGAGAGACGCTGTGACGGCGCTTCAGGATTCGAACAGTGCGGTGTTTTCGTCGAGCCAGCCTTGCAACAGCAGGGCGGCGGCGATGGCGTCGACCGGGTTGTCACGGTAACTGCCTTTTTGCCCGCCGCGATCACGCCGCTCGCCCTTGGCTTCGAAGGTGGTCAGGCGTTCGTCGTGCGTATAGAAGGGCAGGTTGTAGCGGCCATTGAGCCGGCGGGCGAATTTCTCCGCGCGCAGGCACATGTCGCTCGGCGTGCCGTCCATGTTCAGGGGCAGGCCGACGACCACGGCGTCAGGCTTCCACTCTTTAATGAGGGCTTCGACCTGGTTCCAGTCGGGAATACCGTTTTGCGCCTTCAAGGTGCACAGCTCGCGGGCCTGACCGGTAATCACCTGGCCGACCGCAACGCCGATCTGTTTGGTGCCGTAGTCAAAACCCAGAATCAGTCGCAGGGCCATCAGGCGTGGCCCGCCTGGCTGGTCAGCAGGCTGAGATTGACCCCGAGGTGCTTGGCCGCTGCATCCAGGCGCAGTTCGCTGCTGGTGTTGAACAGGATGTCGGCGTCAAACGGACAGGTCAGCCAGGCGTTCTGCGCCAGTTCGGCTTCAAGCTGTCCGGCTTCCCAGCCAGCGTAACCGAGGGCAATGACGCTTTTGGCCGGGCCGACGCCGTCAGCGATGGCGAACAGCACGTCCTGGGAGGTGGACAAGGAAAGGTCGCCTTCCAGATCAACGGTCGCCTGGAAGGTCTTGCCCGAAGGGTGCAGGACAAAACCACGGTCGGTCTGCACCGGGCCGCCGATGAAGATCGGCACATGCTGGCAGAGCACCGGCGGTTCGATGTCGGGGCGCAATTGCTCGAGGATATCGGCCAGATTCAGGTCTTGCGGGCGGTTGACCACCAGCCCCATGGCACCATTGGCCGTGTGCTCGACGATGTAGGTCAAGGTGTGCGCAAAGTTCGGGTCGGCCATGTGAGGCATGGCGATCAGGAAGTGATGCTTGAGGTAGCTGGGGCTGACGTTCTTCATGAGCGCTAGTGTGGCGTTGGAGGGGCGAACTGACAAGCTGGGGATGCACAGGAAATGCCTGGGCGGGTGTCTTTTGATCCGGGTTTTGCTTGAGGGCCTCTTCGCGGGCAAGCCTCGCTCCTACAGGTTCGGTATGTACCGCAAAAGTGGCGCATGACCTGTAGACGCGGGGCTTGCACGCGAAGGCGCCGGCTCAATCACCCAAATCAATTGATCAATTACTGGACAACCGGTCCCCACGGGCGAATTTCCACGTGCGGATGATCTCCAGCCGATCAATGTCCGACAAATCCCCGGTAAACGGTGAAAACGGTGCCGCCAGCCGCACAATCCGCTGCGCCGCCTGATCCAGCAACGGTTGCCCGGAGGATTCCAGCACCAGCACTTCATACAGCGAGCCATCGCGGTTGATCGAAACCATCAGGCGCAAATTGCCGTAGATCTGCTTGCGTCGCGCTTCGTCGGGGTAATTCAGGTTGCCGATGCGCTCGACCTTCTTGCGCCATTCGTCCTTATACCAGGCGCCCTTGTCTTTCATGGTCGAAGCAGCGCTCAGGCGGTGGATGCGCGGGCGCTTGGCGTACAGCTGTTGTTCGTTGGCCAGTTCCGCTTCCAGGCTGGCGATGTCGCTGGACAGCTGTTCAGTGTCGAACGTCGGCGCCGCCACCGCAGGCTTGGTTATCGGCTTGATCTCTTCGTTCTTGGCCGGGGCTTTTTTCGGCTTCGGCGCGACCGTGGTCACGGCAGCCTTGGGCGCGGCTTCCGGCACTGGCGGCTTGGCGGCCGGCGGTGGCGTGACTTTCTGCACCTTGGTGTCCTGGAAGGGCGCGACCTCGGTGGTCTTGGGAATCGCCTTTTTATCCAGGGTGCCGCTGCCTTCCTGATTTTCCTGGGCAAGGAAATCAGCTTTCGCAGGCTTCTTTTCGCTTTTGAAGGTGGCGAGGGTGATTTCCAGGGTTTTGCTGATCTGCTTGGGTTCGACCATCGTGAACCCGACGCCCAACAGCAAGGCCAGGTGAATCAGCGCCGCTAGAAACAGGGTAAATCCGAGGCGATCGGCCGGGCGCACGCCACGATGGGCGAGTTCAGGGGGCAGATCGGACGGAAGTGTCATGACAAAAAAACCAACATCGCGTTTTTACGGGCTCGGCATGATAACGCAATGTTGGTTTTTAGCTTCAAGCTACAAGTATCAAGCGACAAGCTGTAGGGCGTCAGCTTCAAGCTTGCGGCTTGCGGCTTGAAGCTTGCAGCTGCTTCTCTATGGCATCCATCAGCATGCCGCCGATGTCGGTGCCAAACGCATTATCAATCTCGCGAATGCAGGTCGGGCTGGTGACGTTGATTTCGGTGAGGTGCTCACCAATCACGTCCAGACCCACGAACAGCAGGCCTTTCTCACGCAGGGTCGGGCCGACCTGAGCAGCGATCCAGCGATCCTTGTCGGTCAATGGGCGAGCTTCGCCACGACCGCCGGCCGCCAGGTTGCCACGGGTTTCACCGGCGGCCGGGATGCGTGCCAGGCAGTAATCCACCGGTTCGCCGTCGATCATCAGGATGCGTTTGTCGCCATCGATGATTGCCGGCAAGTAACCCTGGATCATGATCTGCTGCTTGCCATGCAAGGTCAGGGTTTCGAGGATCACCGACAGGTTCGGGTGGCCGACGGTGTGACGGAAGATCGACGAACCGCCCATGCCGTCCAGCGGCTTGAGGATCACATCGCCGTGGTGATCGGCGAACTCGCGCAGCACGTCCGGGCGACGGCTGACGATGGTCGGCGGCGTGCACTGCGGGAACAGCGTGGCGAACAGCTTTTCGTTGCAATCGCGCAGGCTTTGCGGCTTGTTGACCACCAGCACGCCAGCGCGCTCGGCTTGCTCCAGCAGGTACGTGGAGTAGACGAACTCCATGTCGAATGGCGGATCCTTGCGCATCAGGATCACGTCAAGATCGCTCAGCAGCGCGTCGGTCTCGGCTTCCAGTTCGAACCATTTTTCCGGGTTGGCGAAGACTTTCAGCGGACGCATCCGCGCTCGGGCTTCACCTTCGGCCTGGTACAAATCGCTCTGTTCCATATAGAACAGTTCCCAGCCGCGCTTCTGTGCGGCCAGCAGCATGGCCAGCGAGCTATCCTTTTTATAGGAGATGCTGGCAATAGGGTCCATGACAATCCCGACGCGAACGCTCATGGGTTTTTCCTCGAATTGGGGTGGTCCGGATGGACACGAAAAAGTGGCGTCAGATTGGCGCCCAGTGTGTTCCCGGTCAAGGAAAAACCACCGTGTCAGTCGCCCGATAGATTGGTGTTGGAGACTGTGCTAAAAAGGCTGCCATGTCGTGCTGGCCCTTGAACATCAAGGGTTTCGAGCCACCGAAGGTCCGTAAACGGACAATTTGATTCGCAAAGGCGACGGTAGAGCATTTATGGAACAGCATTCCAGCGCCTTGAAGGTCATGGTGATCGACGATTCGAAGACGATTCGTCGTACCGCCGAAACGCTGTTGAAAAACGTGGGTTGTGAAGTCATCACGGCCATCGATGGTTTCGATGCCCTGGCCAAGATTGCCGATAACCATCCCGGCATCATCTTTGTCGACATCATGATGCCGCGCCTGGATGGCTATCAGACCTGCGCGTTGATCAAGAACCACAGTGCGTTCAAGTCCACGCCAGTGATTATGCTGTCGTCCAAGGACGGGCTGTTCGACAAGGCCAAGGGGCGCATCGTCGGCTCCGACCAGTTTTTGACCAAGCCTTTCAGCAAGGAAGAACTGCTGAACGCGATCCAGGCCCATGTACCGGGCTTCGCCGCCGTTTTGCCGCAGTAGGACACGCACAGTGACGCTCGGCCAGCGGGCCCGGCGTTGACAAGAATGGGGAAGACCATGGCACGTATTCTGATCGTCGATGATTCGCCGACCGAAATGTACAAACTGACCGGCATGCTGGAAAAGCACGGTCATGAAGTGTTGAAAGCCGAAAACGGCGCCGACGGCGTGGCCCTGGCCCGTCAGGAAAAACCCGACGCGGTGCTCATGGACATCGTCATGCCCGGCCTCAACGGTTTCCAGGCGACCCGCCAGTTGACCAAAGACCCGGACACCGGGCACATCCCGGTGATCATCATCACCACCAAGGATCAGGAAACCGACAAAGTCTGGGGCACACGCCAGGGCGCCAAGGATTACCTGACCAAACCGGTCGACGAAGAGACCCTGATCAAAACCCTGAACAACGTGCTGGCCGGTTGATCGTCCGGCCATGACCGAGTCGCTGACGGCTTTCGAACTGCTGCTGCAGATTGACCAGCGCTGTCGTCTGCTGGCGGCGGATCTGCCATCCCAGCCAACCCGACAGGACCGCTGGAGCGGCATCGGCTTTCGCTTGGGCGAAAACTGGTACGTCGCGCCCATGGGCGAAGTCAGCGAGGTCCTGCACGAACCGCGTTTCACCCAATTGCCGGGCGTCAAACCCTGGGTCAAGGGTGTGGCCAACTTGCGCGGACGATTGCTGCCGATCATGGATTTGTGCAGCTTCTTCGGACATGAGCAGTCGACCCTGCGCAAACAGCGGCGGGTGTTGGTGGTGGAACACGGTGAAGTGTTTGCCGGGTTGATGGTCGACGAAGTCTTCGGCTTGCAGCACTTTGCCCAGGACAGTCTCGAACCGGTGTCGATGGCCGATCTGCACGGGCCGATTGCCGCGTTCGTCCAGGGCCGGTTTCAGCGTGAGCAGACGTGGCAAATATTCAGCCCGTTTACGCTGGCGCAGTCGCAAAGCTTTATGCATGTAGCGCTGTAATCAAGGCGACGCCCCAATCCTGCAGGAGCGAGGCTTGCCCGCGAAGAACGAAAACGCGGTGTTCCCGTAAGACCGTAGCGCCTGCTTCGCGGGCAAGCCTCGCTCTTGCAAGGGCGTCGTTGAATCAGGCAGTACAGGCGAGGACCGATGATAAAAACAAAAACAGGCAAGCCAGAAGGATCGCGCAGCCGCTCGCAGATCATCGTGCTGTTCATCGCGCTGATCATCTTCATCATGCTGCTGTTTGCCAACTTCGCTTACCTCAACACGCAAGCCACGTATGACAAACAGTACATCGGCCACGCCGGCGAACTGCGCGTGCTGTCCCAACGCATCGCCAAAAACGCCACCGAAGCCGCTGCCGGCAAGGCGGCGGCGTTCAAGCTGCTGAGCGATGCACGCAACGACTTCGCCCAACGCTGGGGTTACTTGAAGAAGGGCGACCCGGCCACCGGCCTGCCGCCAGCGCCGTCCGCCGTGCGCCCGGAAATGCGCGCCGTTCAGCTGGACTGGGAACGGCTGCTGAAAAACACCGACGCCATCCTCTCCAGCGAGCAGACCGTACTCTCGCTGCATCAGGTCGCCGCGACGCTGGCCGAAACCGTGCCGCAGTTGCAGGTCGAATACGAAAAAGTCGTCGAAATCCTCTTGCAGCGCGGCGCGCCGGCCGCTCAGGTGGCCATGGCCCAGCGTCAGTCGCTGCTGGCCGAACGCATCCTGGGCGCGGTGAACACCGTGCTGTCCGGCGATGAAAATTCACAACAGGCCGCCGACGCGTTCGGTCGTGACGCTGCCCGATTCGGCCAGGTACTCAATGGCATGCTCCAGGGCAATACGTCGCTGCGAGTCAGCCAGGTCGAAGACCGCGATGCGCGGGCCCGCTTGACCGAGATTTCCGAGCTGTTCGAATTCGTTTCCGGCTCTGTGGATGAAATCCTCGAAACCTCGCCGGAGCTGTTCAAGGTTCGCGAATCGGCGACCAACATCTTCACCTTGTCACAGACCCTGCTCGACGAAGCCTCGCACCTGGCCAGCGGGTTCGAAAACCTTGCCGGCGGGCGCGACACCGACACCATTGGCGGCTACGTGCTGGGCCTGTTGGCGCTGATGTCGATCATCCTTATCGGCCTGGTGATGGTTCGCGAAACCAACCGCCAGCTGCGCGAAACCGCCGAGAAGAACGAGCGCAACCAGACCGCGATCATGCGCCTGCTCGACGAGATCGAAGACCTCGCCGACGGCGACCTCACCGTGACGGCCTCGGTGACCGAAGACTTCACCGGGACCATCGCCGACTCGATCAACTACTCCGTCGATCAACTGCGCGACCTGGTGGCGACCATCAACCTCACCGCCGGCCAGGTCGCCGCCGCCGTGCAGGAAACCCAGGCCACCGCCATGCACCTGGCCCAGGCGTCGGAACATCAGGCGCAACAGATCAGCGAAGCCTCCACCGCGATCAACGACATGGCCCAGTCCATCGACCAGGTCTCCGCCAACGCTGCCGAGTCCTCGGCGGTGGCGGAACGTTCGGTGGAAATCGCCAACAAGGGCAACGAGGTGGTGCACAACACCATCCACGGCATGGACAACATTCGCGAGCAGATCCAGGACACCGCCAAGCGCATCAAGCGTCTGGGCGAGTCCTCTCAGGAAATCGGCGACATTGTCAGCCTGATCGATGACATTGCCGATCAGACCAACATCCTTGCGCTCAACGCGGCGATCCAGGCCTCGATGGCCGGTGATGCCGGGCGCGGTTTTGCAGTGGTAGCCGACGAAGTGCAGCGTCTGGCCGAGCGTTCGTCCGCCGCTACCCGGCAGATCGAAACCCTGGTGCGAGCGATCCAGACCGACACCAACGAAGCCGTGATTTCCATGGAACAGACCACCACCGAAGTGGTGCGCGGCGCGCGTCTGGCGCAGGATGCCGGTGTGGCGCTGGAAGAAATCGAAGGCGTGTCGAAGACCCTGGCGGCGCTGATCCAGAGTATTTCCAACGCTGCGCAGCAGCAGACGTCTTCAGCCGGTCAGATTTCCCTGACCATGAACGTGATCCAGCAGATCACCACGCAGACTTCGTCGGGCTCGACCGCCACCGCCGAGAGCATTGGCAACCTGGCGAAAATGGCCAGTCAGCTGCGGCGCTCGGTGTCCGGTTTCACCTTGCCGGCGGCCAAGGCGCAGGCGGCGGATAAAGTGTGAAGCGCCCGCAGGCGTTCGGGTTTTTTTGAGTAGAGCAGTGATTTGGAGTGGTTATGGGTGATCGGCACGACTATGTGGCCCTCGAGTGGGTCAAAGGCGAGATTGCCGAAACGCTGAAAGTGGCTCATCAAGCGATCGAAACCCTGCTTGATGATCCCCAGGCGACGCACGCCCTGAGCGATTGCCTGGCGTGCATCCATCAGGTCCACGGCAGTTTGCAGATGGTCGAATTCTACGGCGCGGCCCTGCTCGCCGAAGAAATGGAACACCTCGCCACCGCCTTGCAGCAAGACCGCATCAACCATCGCGACGAGGCGCTTCATCTGCTGTTGCAAGCCCTCGGGCAACTGCCGATCTACCTCGACCGGGTGCAAGGCGCGCGCCGTGACCTGCCCTTGGTGGTGCTGCCGCTGATCAACGATTTACGCAGTGCCCGGGGCGAAAGCCTGTTGTCGGAAACCAGCCTGTTCAGCCCGCAATTGCTCGACCTGCCGGTGTTGGGCGAAGAATCGCTGGCCCTGCTGGAACCGGCGGATTTTGCCAATGTGCTGCGCAAGTTGCGGCAGATGCTGCAAATGGCGTTGGTCGGGTTGCTGCGCGAGCAGGATGACGAGACTAACCTTGGCTATCTGACCAAGGTTTTTTCACGCCTGGAAGGACTGTGCGGCAACGCGCCTTTGAGCCCGTTGTGGCAAGTCGCCTCGGCGCTGGTCGAAGGCATGCGCGGCGGCTCGATTGCCAACAGCCCGGCGCTGCGCAGCCTGTTCAAGGACGCCGACAAAGAACTCAAGCGCTTGCTCGAACAGGGCATACGCGGCATCAATCAGCCGGCGCCGCCGGAGTTGCTCAAGAGTTTGCTGTTCTACATTGCCAAGGCCGAACATCCCACCGGGCAGATGCTGACCATGAAAGATCGTTACTCACTGGACGACGCGCTGCCTGACAGCGCAATGGTCGACGAAGAACGCGCCCGCCTGGCCGGACCGGACCGTGACGCCATGCGCTCGGTGCTGGCCGCGCTGTGTGAAGAGCTGGTGCGGGTCAAGGAACGCCTGGACCTGTTTGTGCGCAGCGACCGCCAGCACACCTCGGACCTCGAAACCCTGCTGGCGCCGTTGCGGCAAATCGCCGACACCCTGGCGGTGTTGGGTTTCGGCCAGCCGCGCAAAGTCATCATCGATCAACTGGCGGTGGTGCTGAGCCTCGCCCAGGGCCAGCGTGAACCCAACGACGCCATTCTCATGGACGTTGCCGGGGCCTTGCTCTACGTCGAAGCAACGCTGGCCGGCATGGTCGGCACCGTAGAGCCGGAGAGCCAGGAAGAAAGCCACCTGCCGACCACCGATCTGACGCAGATCCACCAGATCGTGATCAAGGAAGCGCGCATCTGCCTGCAACAGGCCAAGGACATGATCGTCGACTACATCGACGCCGACTGGGATCGCCAGCATTTGCAGGCCTTGCCGGCGTTGCTGACCCAGGTACGCGGTGCGCTGTCGATGATTCCGTTGGGTCGTGCGGCGAGCCTGATCGAAGCCTGCAACCACTTCATTCGCGAGCATCTGCTGCTGGACCCGGGCCAGCCCGGCTGGCAGGAACTGGACAGCCTGGCCGACGTCATCACCAGCATCGAGTATTACCTGGAGCGTCTCAGCGACGACCCCGAGGCACCCGGTGAACAACTGCTCGACGTGGCGGAAAAGAGCCTGGCGTCCCTTGGGTTTTTCCCCAGTGAACAACAGGTGCCGATGCTTGAGGATGTGCTGAGCCCGAGTGAAGCTCAGGTGATGCAGGACCTGCAAGAACTCGATGACCCCGATACCGTGCAGTCGCTGGCCGATGTCCTGGCCAGCCCGGTGTCTTCGGTCAATCCGCCGGCGCTGACCATTCCGGGCAGCCTGCTGCCACCGCCCGCCGGCGAAGAACCGGTGGACGAAGAGCTGCGGGAAGTCTTCCTCGAAGAAACCGATGAAGTCCTGGAAATCCTCCGGGAGTACTTGCCGCGCTGGACGGCCAACCCGGACGATAACGCCGCGTTGAGTGAATTGCGCCGGGCTTTCCACACCTTGAAAGGCAGTGGCCGGATGGTCCGTGCGCTGGTGCTGGGCGAGCTGGCGTGGGCGGTGGAAAACCTGCTCAACCGCGTGCTGGAGCGTAGCGTTGCGCCTGGGGCGGCAGTGCAACAATTGCTCCTCGATACACTGGAGCTGCTGCCGCAACTGGTGGCCGAGTTTGCCGCCAATGCCCAGCGCCAGAACAACCAGGTCGACCAACTGGCCGCTCGCGCCCATGCCCTCGCCAAGGGCGATACGCCCGCCAGCGATGAGGACACCCAGGACGTCGCTGCCCTCGATCCGCTGTTGCTGGAGATCTTCCGCAAGGAAGCCGAGACCCATCTCGCCAGCCTCAACCGTTTCCTCGATCAAGCCGCCGAGCACGTGCCGCTGCAAGCCAGTGACGAGTTGCAGCGGGCGTTGCATACCTTGAAGGGCAGCGCCTCGATGGCCGGCGTATTGCCGATCGCCGAGCTGGCGACGCCGCTGGATCAACTGGCCCGCGAATACAAAGCGCACCTGATCGCCCTCGACCTCGACGAAGTCGAACTGCTGCTGGAAGCCGAAGGTCTGTTCCGTCTCGGGCTGCGGCAACTCAAGACTGATCCGCTGGCCGCAATACCGGATGCCGATTTGCTGATCGAGCGCACCAAGGCGCTGCTCGCTGAGCGTCTGGATGCGCTGTTGAAAGCGCCGAACACCGCGCTGCGAATCAAGCGTGATCCGCAACTGATCAACAACTTCCTGGCCCAGGGCATGGACATCCTGCTGGACGCCGAAAGCCTGTTGCAGCGCTGGCAGCAGCACCCCGGCGAGCGCCAGGAACTCAGCGCGTTGCTGGACGAATTGACCACCTTGGGCGAAGGCGCGCACCTCGCCGATCTGCATCCGGTGGATGAATTGTGCGAAGCGTTGCTCGACCTGTACGGCGCGGTGGAAGAGAGCAGCCTGGCAGTCAGCGACCGGTTTTTCCACGAGGCGCAAAGTGCCCACGAAGCGCTGATCAATATGCTCGATGAACTGGCCGCCGGCCAGGAAGTCAGCCCGCAACCGGAACGCATCCGGGCCTTGCGCGGCCTGCTCGATGAAAGCCTTGATCCATCGTCCATGGGCCTGATCCGCAGCGATGGCAGCCGCACCCTGAGCATCCGCGAACTGGGCAGCGCCACCGCAGAACTGGAACAGACCGCGACTCAGGTCGAGCTGGACGATGAGATCGTTTCGATCTTTCTCGAAGAAGCGGCGGATATTCTCGAGAGTGCTGGCCAGGCCTTGCAGCGCTGGCTGAACGACCCGGACAACGCCGCGCCGCTGTCGTCCTTGCAGCGGGACTTGCATACTCTCAAGGGCGGCGCGCGGATGGCCGAGGTCGAGCCGGTCGGCGACCTGGCCCATGAATTGGAAAGTCTTTACGAAGGCCTGGTGGACCACCGTTACAGCTACAGCGAAACCCTTGCGCAGTTGCTGCAACAGAGCCATGACCGGCTCGCGGTGTTGCTCGAACAGCTGAAAAACCAGCACACCCTGGGTGCCCCGAGCGAGCTGATCGAGGCGATTCGCGAGTTCCGTCAAGGCAATGCCAACACCGCCGAAGTGGCGGAACCTGCGCCGGCCAATGACTCGCCGGGGCATGACCCCGAGCTGCTGGAGATCTTCCTTGAGGAAGGTTTCGACATCATCGAAAACTCCGGCGCGGCGCTGGTGCGCTGGCAAGCCGAACCGTCGAACCGTCAGGAAGTGGAAACCCTGCTGCGCGACCTGCACACGCTCAAGGGTGGTGCGCGGATGGTGGAAATTGCCCCCATCGGCGACCTCGCCCATGAGCTGGAATTTCTCTACGAAGGTCTGTCCGCTGGCGTGCTGCAACCGACCCCGGCGCTGTTCGCCCTGCTGCAAAGCAGTCATGACCGACTGGCGCAAATGCTCGACGCCGCCCGCGCCGGCCAGCCCTTGCCGCCGGCTGATCGGTTGATCGACGCGATCAAGAACTTCAGCCATCCCGCTGTTCTTGATACGCCGGTGATCGTGCCCGCCACGCCGAAACCCGACGCCCCGGTGGCGCAAGCCGAAGTGGGCGTCGACATGGTCAAGGTCTCGGCAGAACTGCTCGACGATCTGGTCAACCTGGCCGGTGAAACCTCGATCTTCCGTGGCCGTATCGAGCAACAGGTCAACGATGCGCGGGTGGCCCTGAGCGAGATGGAAACCACCATCGAGCGGATGCGCGATCAGTTGCGACGGCTCGACACCGAAACCCAGGGACGGATTCTCAGCCGCCAGCAAGTCGAAGCGGAACGTCTGGGCTACGAGGAGTTTGATCCGCTGGAAATGGACCGTCACTCGCAGTTGCAGCAGTTGTCGCGGGCGCTGTTCGAATCCGCCTCCGACCTGCTCGACCTCAAGGAAACCCTCGATCGACGCAATCAGGATGCGGAAAACCTGCTGCAACAGCAGGGCCGCATCAACACCGAATTGCAGGAAGGCCTGATGCGCACGCGCATGGTGCCGTTCGAGCGCATGCTGCCGCGCTTGAGGCGCATCGTCCGCCAGGTCTCCAGTGAACTGGGCAAAGACGTCGAGTTCGTGGTCGGCAACGCCGAAGGCGAGATGGATCGCAACGTGCTTGAGCGCATGGCGGCGCCGCTGGAACACATGCTGCGCAACGCCGTGGACCACGGCCTGGAATCGGCCGAGGTGCGTATTGCGGCCGGCAAACCGGCCCAGGGACGAATCACTCTCGACCTGTCCCGCGAGGGCGGCGACATGATTTTCGACATCCGCGACGACGGCGCAGGCGTGCCGCTGGACGCGGTGCGGCGCAAGGCGATCAAGCGCGGCTTGCTGGCCCCGGACGCCGAGGTCAGCGACCGCGATGTGCTGCAATTCATCCTGCAACCGGGGTTCTCCACCGCCGAGAAAATCACTCAGATTTCCGGGCGTGGCGTGGGCATGGACGTGGTTCACGAAGAAGTCCGGCAGCTCGGTGGCACCATGGTCATCGACTCGACACCGGGGCAGGGCGTGCACTTTCGGATTCGCCTCCCGTTCACCGTGTCGGTCAACCGCGCGCTGATGGTGCAGTGTCTGGAGGATCAATACGCGATCCCGTTGAACACCATCGACGGCATCGTTCGCGTGCTGCCCAACGAGCTCGAAGGGCATTACCGGCTCGATCCGCCGACTTATGAATACGCCGGGCAGCGTTATGAACTGTGTTATCTGGGCGAGCTGCTGAAAACCAGCACCCGCCCGAAACTGCTGGGCCAGAGCCTGCCGCTGCCGGTCTTGCTGGTGCAATGCAACGAGCGGCACATCGCCGTGCAGGTGGATTCCACGGCCGGCACGCGGGAGATCGTGGTCAAAAGCCTCGGCCCGCAATTTGCGTCGGTGCAGGGGTTATCCGGGGCGACGATTCTGGGCGATGGCCGGGTGGTGCTGATTCTCGATTTGCTGGCGCCGATCCGCGCCATGCAGGCCCGAGTGCCGCAACAGTCGGCGACACAGGACGTTGAGGTCGAGCCGCATAAACCGCTGCTGGTGCTGGTGGTCGACGATTCGGTCACCGTGCGCAAGGTCACCAGCCGCCTGCTCGAACGTCACGGCATGAACGTGCTGACTGCCAAGGATGGGGTCGACGCCATGCTGCTGCTCGAAGAACATATGCCCGACGTGATGCTGCTCGACATCGAAATGCCGCGCATGGACGGCTTCGAAGTGGCGACCCAGGTGCGCAGCGACGAACGTTTGCAGCATTTACCGATCATCATGATCACCTCCCGCACCGGCCAGAAACACCGCGACCGCGCCATGGCCATCGGCGTCAACGACTACCTCGGCAAGCCGTACCAGGAATCGGTGCTGCTCGACAGCATCGCGTTGTGGAGCAAAACCCATGCTTGAGCATCGCACCAGCAATCTCACCGGCCTGCTGCTGCCCCTGGCTGACCGCAACCTGATTCTGCCCAACGTGGCGGTGGCGGAGTTGATTGACTATCAACCGGGGGCGTTCGATCTGGACACACCGCCGTGGTACCTGGGGTTGGTGACGTGGCGGGACCGGCAGATTCCGTTGCTGAGTTTCGAATCGGCGTGCGGCAATAAAACCGTCATCGGCGAGCGTGCGCGGATCGTGATTCTCAATGCACTGGGTGGGCGGCCAGAGTTGAAGTTCATTGCGCTGTTGGTTCAGGGGATTCCGCGGTCGTACAAGCTCGACAGTCAGTTGAGTTACGTCGATGTGCCGTTGTGTCCGCTGGAGCAGGCGGCGGTGCAGGTGGGGGAGCAAGTGGCCAAGGTGCCTGATTTGCTGGCGCTGGAGGAGTTGTTGGTAAGTGCCGGGCTAGTCTGACGGGCCCCTTCGCGGGCAAGCCTCGCTCCTACAAGGACTGCGCCAAACCTGTAGGAGCGAGGCTTGCCCGCGAAGGCGGCCTTCACCTTACCGAATACTTCACGGCTAAACCCCGGCTCGAGCCTCCCACATCGTCCGCCAGATCGGCAGCAATGGCGCTGATGGACAGCAAGTCTTCGGAAGCATTGACCAGCAAGGCTTCGGTGTCGATGTCGGGGCATACAGTGAAGAGCCGGGACTTATTACGGCGCCTCGACGTTTTTTCGTGAGCAGGGGGAAGTAATAGGAGAAGACGCGGTCGGCAGCTTCTTTAAGTTTCTCGGCTTCAAGGGACGCTTGGGAATCGATGTCAGAGTTATCTGCTGGGTTGGTCGTTACCTTGGACATAATGAGTTTCCGATTACAGATTGGCGTTGGTCCATTCGAAATGAATGGCGCTTTTTCTCCGTCTTTTCGGGGGTTCCAGACCCGATCGCTGATTGGCAGCGACCCATAAACAATAACGATCAGCGCAAAACCCCACCAGTCAGCGGCTTCCGGCATTGCTGTAGGCGGCGACGCCAGACTGTGTAGCCTCGCACCGTTCCTGCGGACAAATGTTTAAACACAAATCCCTATTCGGCTCGCGACAGGTTGAAGATTCCCAAAAAGGGACCTATCGTTCCCTTTTTGGGACTCATCGGTTGCCACTGTGAAAAACCTTTCCCTCAGCGAAGCCTTGTTCACGACCACTCAGCAAAAAGTGCTGGGCTTGTTGTTCGGCAAACCCGATCGAAGTTTTTACGCCAACGAAATCGCCCGCTGGGCTCAAGTGGGTAAAGGCAGCCTCATGCGAGAGCTGGATCGGTTGCAACAGGCAGGCGTGTTGACCCTGAGCCGCCAAGGCAACCAGACCCACTATCAGGCCAATCCGCAGTGCCCGATTTATGCTGAGCTGTTGGGCATCGCCCGCAAGACTTTTGGCATTGCCGAGCCTCTGCGTCAGGCGCTTCAACCCTTTGCCGAACAGATCACCTGGGCATTTGTGTACGGTTCAATCGCCAAGGACTCGGCAAACGCATCCAGTGACATTGATCTCATGCTGATCGGTGAAGGCCTGCACTACAGTGAAGTGATGGAGCGGCTTATGCCTCTGGAGGAGCAATTAGGCCGCGTCCTTAATCCGACGCTCTACACCCCCGAAGACTGGGCCGCAAAACTGGCGGCTGAAAACAGCTTCGTCGTGCGGGTAGCGCAGCAGGACAAGATCAACCTGATGGGGGAAAACCCTTTGGAGTCCAAGGATGGGCAGCAACGAGAATCTGGAAAACCTGTTACGTAGCGGTGGGCTGAAAGCCATTCGTGTGCAGCAGCAGATGGCTGGGCTGTAATTATTACTCGTTGAAAACTGCGGTGATCGTTCTGGCCTCTTCGCGAGCAGGCATGGTCAACCATTACCCTGACCGTAACGATCCGTCTCTGTGCTTGATTGATGCTCCCCACCCAACCCTCCTAAGGTGACTCCCACGACAGCGAACCCGTGGAGTGGTCATGACAACAACAATATCCCCCGACTCGCGATGGACGCGGCGGCGCAGCGAAAAGCAGCGGCGTCTGGCGTTGGTCAAGGATCTTGCCGACGGTGTGGTCCTGCCCACCGACAACATCGTCGCGGCACTGGAAGCTCTGATCCTGCCCGGCGACCGCGTGGTGCTGGAAGGCAATAACCAGAAGCAGGCGGATTTCCTGTCTCGCTCCCTGGCCAAGGCCGATCCCGCCAAGCTGCATGATTTGCACATGATCATGCCCAGCGTCGGCCGCTCCGAGCACCTGGACCTGTTCGAGCGCGGCATCGCCCGCAAGCTCGACTTCTCCTTCGCCGGCACCCAGAGCCTGCGCATCAGCCAATTGCTGGAAGACGGCCTGCTGGAAATCGGTGCGATCCATACCTACATCGAGCTCTATGCGCGGCTGGTGGTCGACCTGATTCCCAACGTCGTGCTCTCGGCCGGTTTCATGGCCGACCGCGCCGGCAACATCTACACCGGCCCGAGCACCGAAGACACCCCCGCCTTGATCGAGCCGGCCGCCTTCAGCGACGGCATTGTCATCGTCCAGGTCAACCAACTGGTGGACGATGTCAGCGACCTGCCACGCGTCGACATTCCCGCGTCCTGGGTCGATTTCGTGGTGGTGGCGGACAAGCCGTTCTACATCGAACCGCTGTTCACCCGCGACCCACGGCATATCAAACCTGTGCACGTGTTGATGGCGATGATGGCGATCCGTGGGATCTACGAAAAACACAACGTTCAGTCGCTGAACCACGGCATCGGTTTCAACACCGCCGCCATCGAATTGATCCTGCCGACCTACGGCGAATCCCTCGGCCTGAAGGGCAAGATCTGCCGCAACTGGACGCTCAATCCGCACCCGACGCTGATCCCGGCGATTGAAAGCGGCTGGGTCGAAAGTGTGCATTGCTTCGGCACTGAACTGGGCATGGAAAACTACATCGCTGCGCGGCCGGACGTGTTCTTCACCGGGCGCGACGGCTCGCTGCGATCCAACCGGATGTTCTGCCAACTCGCCGGGCAATACGCGGTGGACCTGTTTATCGGCGCAACCCTGCAAGTCGATGGCGACGGTCATTCTTCCACCGTGACCCGTGGGCGCCTGGCCGGTTTCGGCGGCGCGCCGAACATGGGCCACGACCCGCGCGGTCGCCGTCATAGCACGCCGGCCTGGCTCGACATGCGCCATGACGACGCGCCCGAAGCCTTGCTCGAACGCGGCAAAAAACTCGTGGTGCAAATGGTCGAGACCTTCCAGGAGGGCGGCAAACCGACCTTCGTCGAAACCCTCGATGCAATAGAAGTGGCGAAGAAAAGCGGCATGCCGCTGGCGCCGATCATGGTCTACGGCGACGACGTCACTCACCTGCTGACCGAAGAAGGCATCGCCTATTTGTACAAGGCCCGCTCCCTTGAAGAGCGCCAGGCGATGATCGCCGCCGTCGCCGGAGTGACCGCCATCGGCCTGCGCCACAACCCGAAAGACACCGCACGCATGCGCCGTGAAGGCTTGATCGCCTTGCCCGAAGACCTCGGCATCCGCCGCACCGACGCCACCCGCGAATTGCTCGCGGCCAAGAGCGTGGCTGATCTGGTCGAGTGGTCCGGTGGCCTCTACAACCCGCCCGCCAAGTTCAGGAGCTGGTAATGCACGCATTCAACCTGCAACCGAAAACGCTTTCCCTGGCTGAACGGCTGGCGGACCTGGCGGTGGACGCATTGATCGACGAAGCGGACCTGTCGCCGAAACCGGCGTTGGTCGACCGTCGTGGCAATGGCGCTCATACCGATTTGCACCTCGGGCTGATGCACGCCTCGGCGCTGTCGTTGTGGCCTGCATTCAAGGAAATGGCGCAAGCGGCCATTGAATCTGGCGAAGTCGGTGTGCCGCTGCGTGAAGCCGTTGGACGGATCGGTCGGGAAGGGGAGCAAGCGATGCTCGCCACAACGGCTGGCGTGAACACCCATCGCGGGGCGATCTGGGCCTTGGGTCTTTTGGTCACGGCCTGCGCGCTTGAGCCTGAATCCAGTGCCGTAGGCCCGATTGCTTTGCGTGCTGCCCGACTCGCGTTAATCGACGACCGTTACGCACCACGTCCACTCAGCCATGGCGCCCAGGTTGCCCAACGCTACGGCGCTCGCGGTGCCCGTGAAGAAGCCCAACTCGGCTTTCCTTCGGTTCTGCAACGCGCACTGCCACAACTCAAACGCAGCCGCGCCTTGGGCCATGGCGAGCAGAACGCCCGGCTCGACGCCTTGCTCGCAATCATGACGAACCTGGCCGACACCTGCGTGCTCTACCGCGCCGGCGAACACGGCCTGCAAACCATGCAGCTTGGTGCCCAAGCGGTACTCGATGCGGGCGGCAGCGCCAGCCTCGCCGGTCGCCGCCGTCTGCACGAATTGGACGAACAATTAATCGCATTGAATGCGTCGCCCGGCGGTGCCGCGGATTTGCTCGCCGCCTGCCTGTTTATCGACCGCATCGAGTCGGGAGCTTTCTGATGGAAACCTTATCCTTTGAATTCCCCGCTGGGCAGCCGCCACTAGGCCGCACGCTGGTGGGCTGTGTCGGTTCGGGCGATCTGGAAGTGCTGATCGAACCGGGTCAGGCCGGCAAATTGACGATCAAGGTGCAGACCTCGGTCAATGGCGCCGAACAACGCTGGCAGCACCTGTTTGCACGGATGTTCGACGGCCAGACACCGCCAGCGATGGCCATTGATATCCACGATTTCGGCGCGACCCCCGGCGTGGTGCGCTTGCGTCTGGAACAAGGCTTTGAGGAGATCGGTCATGACTGACAGTAAAGAACTCCTACACAAGCACAGCTTCGTCGAACTCGGCGCCCGGCAACGGGCGAAAGCCTTGCTCGACCCTGGCACCTTCCGCGAATTGCTCGACCCGTTTCAACGCGTCATGTCGCCGTGGCTGTCGCGCCAGGGCGTGGTGCCGCAAGCCGATGACGGCGTGGTGATCGCCAAGGGCAGCATCGGTGGATTGCCGGTGGTGATCGCCGCCATCGAAGGTGCATTTCAGGGCGGCAGCCTCGGTGAGGTCGGCGGGGCGAAGATTGCCGGTGCGCTGGAACTCGCCGCCGAAGACAACCGCAATGGCATTCCCACTCGCGCCGTGTTGCTGCTGGAAACCGGCGGCGTGCGTTTGCAGGAAGCCAATCTTGGGCTGGCGGCGATTGCCGATATTCATGCGGCGATTGTCGACCTGCGCCAGTACCAGCCGGTTATCGGTGTGGTCGCCGGCAGCGTGGGTTGCTTTGGCGGGATGTCGATTGCCGCCGGGTTGTGCAGCTATTTGCTGGTGACTCAGGAAGCGCGGCTTGGCCTCAACGGTCCGCAAGTGATCGAACAGGAAGCCGGGCTTGAGGAATACGACTCCCGCGACCGTCCTTTCATCTGGAGCCTGACCGGTGGCGAGCAGCGTTTTGCCAGTGGTTTGGTAGACCGTTATGTGGCCGACGATGTGGCGCAGATCCAGCAGCAGGTCGGTGAGTTACTCAAGCAAGGTTTGCCGGCACAACAACGCAGCCGTCAGGCCGATCTGTTCCTGCAGCGGCTGGCCCGTCTGGACGCCGAACCGCAAATCGAGCCGTCAGTGGTTCGCGATCTGTATCAAGGAGAGCACTCATGAGTTCGTATTCCCTGAGAGGTTTGAACTGGTTCAACGCCTTGAGTGCGGGCGCGAAACCGGTCGAAGGTTTGCCCACTTCGTTGAAGGTCGCCGACGGTGTATTGGGTGATCAGTCTGTACGGTTTATCGCGGTGGTGGCTGATCCCGACAACCGTTTCGTCCGCGCCCGCAATGGCGAGGTCGGTCTGCTGGAAGGTTGGGGCCTGGCCAAGGCGGTGGATGACGTCATCGCCGAAGACACGGATAAACCGCACAAACGCGCCTTGGTCGCCATCGTCGATGTGCCGAGCCAGGCTTACGGTCGGCGCGAAGAAGCGCTCGGCATTCATCAGGCCCTGGCGGGTGCGGCAGACAGTTATGCCCGCGCCCGGTTGGCCGGTCATGCGGTGATTGGCTTGCTGGTGGGCAAGGCGATGTCCGGGGCGTTTCTGGCCCATGGGTATCAGGCCAATCGCTTGATAGCCTTGCGTGATCCGGGCGTGATGGTCCATGCGATGGGCAAGGCATCGGCAGCGCGGGTGACGTTGCGCAGCGTCGAAGAACTCGAAGCCCTGGCTTCCAGCGTGCCGCCGATGGCTTATGACATCGACAGCTATGCGAGTCTGGGATTGCTTTGGGAAACCTTGTCGGTAGAGCAGATCGAGCAGCCGACAACGGCGGATCTGGCGCGGGTGACTGAATGCCTGAACCTTGCCATTGGCGATGTCGCCACCAGCGGACGTGATCTGAGCAGCCGCTTGGGCGCGACCAACCGTGCGGCATCAAGCACCGTTCGCCAATTGCTGAGAGCGCAGTGGTGAATACGTTTCTGGCCCACGACCTGCTTTGGGGGATGACCCCGGAGCAGCTGCCGGTGGACGCGCCTGCATGGGCGATCGAGTCGGTCAGCGCAGGTCAGCCGGTGGTGGTTCGGCGTGCGTTGAGTGCGCCGGATCACGTCGCGGTCGGGGTACGTGGGCGGTTGCGTGAGCAGCGGTTTGCAACGGTGATGTCGATCGCTGCGATTGCTCGTCGCGTCAGACCGGAAGACCTTTGTCATGCCTTGATCGAGCGGGATCTGCCAGCAGTACGCGCCCTCAATGATTTGCGGCCGATGCTCGATGACTTCGGTTGGGCGTGGGGCGTCAGCGGCAGCGCCGGGTTTGAATTGGCCAGCGGTGTTCAAGCGTTGCACGAGGGCAGTGATCTCGACTTGATCCTGCGCACCCCGCAACCGTTGGATCGATTGAAAGCGCAGGCGCTGGTGAAGATTCTGGACACGGCTGCGTGCCAGGTAGACATGCAGTTGCAGACGCCTTTCGGCGCCGTCGCCCTGCGCGAATGGGCTGGTGCTGCCCGCCGGGTTTTGCTGAAAAACGCCCGTGAAGCCTGCCTGGTGATTGATCCGTGGGAGCAAGCAGCGTGAGCAGTTTGCTGGTGTTCCCAGGCCAGGGCGCGCAGCAACCGGGCATGCTCCACCGTTTGCCTCTCGAAACGGTGAATGAGGCCAGTGAAGTGCTGGGCGAAGACGTGTTGCGGCTGGATTGCGCCGAGGCGTTGAAATCGACAAGGGCCGTTCAGCTTTGCCTGTTGATTGCCGGCGTCGCGGCTTCACGCCAGTTATCAATGGCAGCGGATTACGTGGCGGGATTGTCCATCGGCGCCTACCCGGCAGCGGTGGTGGCGGGCGCCCTGAGCTTCAGCGATGCGCTGCATCTGGTCAGCCTGCGTGGTGAGCTGATGCAGCAGGCTTATCCTCAGGGCTACGGCATGACCGCGATCATCGGTCTGGATCTGGCGACAGTGGAAGGGTTGCTGGCGCAGGTTCACCGCGTCGATATGCCGGTTTACCTGGCCAATATCAATGCCGATAACCAAGTGGTGATTGCTGGCAGCGATGCGGCGATGAAAGCTGTCGCCGAACTGGCCCGAGGTCGCGGGGCAGGTCTGGCAAAACGACTGGCCGTCAGCGTGCCTTCCCATTGCCCGCTGCTGGAAGCTCCGGCGAAAACCCTGGCCGAAGCCTTCGCCAATGTGCAACTGAAAACACCGACATTGAGTTACCTGAGCGGCAGTCGCGCCCGGCCCGTCATCAACACCGAAGCCTTGCGCGATGACCTGGCTTTCAACATGTGTCGCGTGGTGGATTGGCGCGGCACGGTGCAAAGCGCTTACGAGCGTGGCGTACGTCTACAGATCGAACTGCCGCCCGGTGCGGTGCTGACCGGGCTGGCGCGCCGGGTGTTCGAGCAGGGCACCGTCATTGCCTTCGACGGTGCTCGCCTCGATACCTTGCAGGCGCTGTTGCGTGAGGAGGGAAGCCGCCAACCCTAGACCACCGACTCAAGCCTTCGAACAACAAAAACAACATTCGACGATGCACTTTGAGGACAACAACAATGATTATTTATGGTGTGGCGTTTCTCGCCTTTTGTACCCTGGTGGGTATTTTTGTCGGTGAACTGCTCGGCAAGCTGATTGGCGTACCGGCCAACGTTGGCGGTGTAGGTATTGCGATGCTGCTGTTGATCGGCCTCGGCAGTTACCTGAATAAAAGTGGTTGGTTCAAAGGCAAGACAGAGCAGGGCGTGGAGTTCTGGAGCGCAATTTATATTCCGATCGTCGTCGCCATGGCGGCGCAACAAAACGTCTATGGCGCACTCAAGGGTGGGCCGATGGCGATTCTGGCGGGGACGGCAGCGGTGGTTATCGCCTTTGCCTTGGTGCCGGTGCTGGTACGCATCGGCAACAAGGAACCCGCCTCTGTCATTCCTCCGAAGACGGTAGGGTGATCGCCATGTACGAATCGATGATGAAGGTAATTACCGGTTACGGCCTGATCAGTGGCTTTCTGATTGTCGGCGTGACCATGTGGGTGTCCTACTGGATTTCCAATACGTTCACTAAAGGCCGCTTGCACGGCTCGGCCATCGCCATTTTGCTCGGCCTGTTGTTGTCGTATGTCGGTGGTGCGTTGACCGGTGGCCAGAAAGGCGTGGTGGACATCCCGTTGCTGTCCGGGATCGGCCTGCTGGGCGGTGCCATGTTGCGCGATTTCGCCATTGTGGCCACGGCGTTCGGCGTCAGTGTCGATGAGCTCAAACGTGCCGGTTTTGTCGGAGTACTGGCGTTATTCGTCGGCGTCGGGACGTCGTTCATCGCGGGTGTCGCCGTGGCCATGGCCTTCGGATACACCGATGCGGTCAGCCTGACCACCATTGGTGCCGGGGCTGTGACGTATATCGTCGGTCCGGTCACCGGGGCTGCCATCGGTGCCAGTTCCGAGGTCATGGCGCTGTCGATTGCCGCAGGGTTGATCAAAGCCATTCTGGTGATGGTCATGACGCCGTTCGTGGCGCCGATGATTGGTCTGAACAACCCACGCAGTGCGGTGATCTTCGGGGGCTTGATGGGGACATCCAGCGGTGTGGCGGGCGGGTTGGCGGCCACGGATCCGAAACTGGTGCCTTATGGTTGCCTGACCGCCGCGTTCTACACGGCATTGGGCTGTTTACTCGGGCCTTCGTTGCTGTTTCTGATCATGCGCGGATTAATGGGCTGATGCGCTAGAGGGTAAGCCACGCGCCCACAGGATCTGCGCAATGCCTGTAGGCGCGAGGCTTGCCCGCGAAGGGCGCGACAGGGTCTCAGGCCTGGCGATTGGCATACATCCGACACTCCGCCAACAACGCCAGCAGATTCGGATCGCGCTCCTTGGCTTTCAAAAACACCACGCCAATGTGCTGCTGCAACCGATACTTTTCCTGCAACGGAATCAGCTTCACACGGTTCTCATACACCGCCGCAATCCGCCCCGGCAGCAACGCATAACCCACCCCCGAGCTGACCATGCTCAGCAGGGTGAAGATGTCGTTGACCTGCATCGCCACCTTCGGCTCGAACCCCGCCTGCTTGAACACCCGATTACCGTCCTGATGCGTGGCAAACCCCTGAGTGAGCGTGATGAAAGTTTCATCGCGCACTTCGGCCAGGTCCACTTCCGATCTTTGGGCAAACTTCGAATCCGCTGGCGTGGCCAGGAAGATGTCATCGGAGAACAGTGGAATCTGCTCGCAGTCCGGGTCGTTGACGCTGTCGTCGAGGGACACCAGGATCGCGTCGACTTCCATGTTCTTGAGCTTGTACAGCAGGTCGAAATTCGAGCCGAGGATCAAATCGATGTTGAGCTCGCTGCGACGGATTTTCAGGCCCATGATCAGCTGCGGCACCGTCTTCACCGTCAGCGAATACAACGAGCCGAGCTTGAAACGTTCCGCCGAGAACCCGGCCGCTTCGCGGGTCAGGCGCACGGTTTCGACCACGTCCTGAATCAGCTTCTGGGCGCGTTCTTCCAGCACATAAGCGCTTTCCAGCGGTGTCAGGTTGCGGCCTTCGTGCTTGAACAACGGGCAGCGCAAGGCGCTTTCCAGCGAGTGAATGGCGCGGTGCACGCTGACGTTGCTGGTCTGCAACTCGGCGGCGGCCCGGGCCAGGTTGCCGGTGCGCATGAAGGCGAGGAACACCTCGAGTTTTTTCAGGGTCAACTCTTCGTCGATCAGCATGGGCGTGACTCTTGGTCGAATGGCTCGATTGTGCACGTATGCGCGGATTTGTGATCTGAAACATTGCGCTTTTAGGCTCAAGGGCTGAGCCTTGCGCCATGTTGTAACGAATGTTGAGGTGGGCGACACATGTATCACGGGGAACGATTGAACGCCTGGACGCATTTGGTCGGTGCGGTGGCGGCGATGGTCGGGGTGGTGTGGATGCTGGTGATTGCCAGCATGGACGGCAGCCCGTGGAAGATTGTCAGCGTGGCGATTTACGGATTTACCTTGATGGTGCTTTACAGCGCATCGACCGTTTACCACAGCGTGCGCGGGCGCAAGAAAGCGATCATGCAGAAGGTCGATCACTTTTCGATCTACCTGCTGATTGCGGGCAGTTACACGCCATTCTGTCTTGTGACGCTACGCGGGCCGTGGGGCTGGACCTTGTTCGGAATTGTCTGGGGATTGGCGCTGATCGGCATCCTGCAAGAGATCAAACCGCGTTCGGAAGCGCGGATTCTGTCGATCGTGATCTACGCGGTGATGGGCTGGATCGTGCTGGTGGCGGTCAAGCCGTTGCTGGCGGCGCTGGGCAGCACAGGTTTTGCCTGGCTGGCATCGGGCGGCGTGTTGTACACCGTGGGCATTGTCTTTTTTGCGCTGGACAGTCGTTTGCGTCATGCCCACGGGATCTGGCATCTGTTCGTGATCGCCGGGAGTCTGCTGCACTTCGTGGCGATTATGTTTTATGTCTTGTAGATCGCACCGCAGCTATATGAAAAACCTGTGGGAGCGAGCCTGCTCGCGAAAGCGCCAGGTCAGTCGACATCATCGCTGACTGATCCACCGCATTCGCGAGCAGGCATGCTCCCTCAGGAACACAGGCGATCCAGTTGTGCCTGCGCCCGTCGGCTGAACACCTGCAACAAGTCGCTCAAGGTATGGGGCGGCGGTTCGTCGGCGCGGGTGACCGCATACAACGTGATCGGTAACGCGGGCGCCAGAGGTCGAATCGCCGTGGTGGCGGGGGATGCGCCAAGCGCAGTAAACGGGTCGATCACCGCCAGCCCGGCACCGGATTCAACCATCGCCCGCGCCAGCGAATAGGTCTGCACGGCGATGCGAACCCGTGGTGGCGGCTCGACCGCCTCAAGGTAGCTGTCGAGCCTGGCCGCCAGCGGATCGGCGCTGGACAGGCCGATCAGCGGCGCGCCGGCCAGTTCGATCAAGGGTAATGGCTGGCCCAAGGCGTCGTCGGTCCAATAGCCCAACGGCGCCAGCGCCACCAACACCCCGCAGGCCAGGGGCTGCGCCTTCAGGCCCGGATGATCCGGCGGTTGCAAGGTCAGCGCGACATCCACTTCGCGCATCAACAAATTCTGCATCAACTCACGGCTGTGGGCGCTGGACAGCTCGCAGACAATGTCCGGGTAGCGTTGCGTCCACTCGTTGATGGCCGGCGGCAGCAGCGACAAGGCCAGCGCCGGGATCGCGCCGATCCTCACGCTGTGACCCGGCTCGCGGCGCAGGCTCTGGGCCAGACGTCGCACGCCTTGCAGGCTTTCGGTGACCTTGTCGACTTCGCGCTCAAGCTCCAGCGCTTCGGGCGTGGCCTGCAATTTACCGCGCACCCGCAGAAATAACGGGAAGCCCAGTTGCTGCTCGGCGTGTTGCAGCACTTTGCTCACCGCCGGCTGCGACACGTGCAGCAACTGCGCGGCGCCACTGACCGAACCGGTCTGGCGAATGGCCTGGAAAATCTCGATGTGTCGCAGTCGCATGGCAAGTCCATAACCTTTGTTTATGGGTCAGGCATCTTTATGCATTGTTCAAGGTCTGTCACCTGGTCCTAACCTGAAGCCTGTTTCAACAACGGTTAAGGACAGACATGGCTCAGCGGGTTTGCATCATCGGTGGCGGCGTCATCGGCCTGACGACGGCTTACGCACTGGTTCGCGACGGCATCGACGTGACGCTGATCGAGGCCCGGGATTCGCTGGGTAGCGAGACCAGTTTCGCCAACGGCGGCCAGTTGTCCTACCGTTACGTCGCGCCTCTGGCCGATGCCGGCGTGCCGTTGCAGGCGCTTGGCTGGATGCTGCGCGGTGACTCTCCGCTGAAGTTGCGTCCGCGCCTGGACCCGGCGCAATGGCGCTGGATGGGGGCCTTCCTGGCGGCGTGCCGTCGTTCTGTGAATCAGCGCAACGGCGCGCACCTGCTGCGTCTGGCGCTGCTGAGCCAGTCCACGCTGCAAGGCTGGCGGGACGAAGACCGTCTCGACGGCTTCGCCTGGCGGCGCAACGGCAAACTGGTGACGTTTCGTGAAGCCGCGAGTTTTGAGCATGCGCGCCATGGCCTGGCCGATCCGCAACAGCAGCACGTGCTGTCGCGTGCCGAATGCGCACAGTTGGAGCCTGCGCTTGCCGAGGCGCCGTTTGTGGGCGCGATTTATACGCCTGATGAAGAAGTCGCCGATTGCCATGCTTTCTGCCAGCAACTGCTGGCTCGGCTCCAGGCGTCGGGGCGTTGCGAGTTTTTGCTGGGACGCAAGGTCACCGGCATTCGCCACGCGGATGGCGCGGTGCAGGCTGTCGAAATGGGTTCGCACGTGCTGCCGGTCGAGCAACTGGTGATCGCCGCCGGTCATCGCAGTCCGGCGCTGGCGCTGCCCGGCATGCACCTGCCGCTGTATCCGCTCAAGGGCTACAGCCTGACCTTGCCCGTGCGCACCGAACATCGCGCGCCGGAGCTGAGCATCACCGATTACAACCGCAAGATCGTTTATGCCCGCATCGGTGATCAACTGCGCGTGGCGGCGATGGTCGACATCGTCGGTTTCGACCCGGCGCTCGACCCCAAACGTCTGGCGCTGATCAAGCGCCAGGCGCAGGAAACCTTACCCAATGCCGGCGATTACACCGCCGCCATCGAATGGGCCGGCATGCGCCCGGCCACTCCCAGCGGCGTGCCGTTGATTGGCGCGACGGCGTACCGCAACCTGTGGCTCAACCTGGGCCATGGCGCCCTGGGTTTTACCCTGGCTTGCGGCAGCGCCCGGTTGCTCAGCGAGTTGATCGCCCGGCGCGCACCCTCGATTGAAATGCAGGGCCTCGCCCCCCGCGTCGCCTGACTTGAAAAGGAAAAACCGATGAGCATCAACCGTATCAACAGCAACAGCCGGCTCTCTGGCGCGGTGACCTTTGGCGATCTGGTGTTTCTCTCGGGACAGGTTCCGGGTGACAGCCTCGACGTCACTGGCCAAACCGCCGAGGTGCTGGCGAAGATCGATGCGTTGCTGGCCGAAGCTGACAGCGACAAGGATCATCTGCTCAACGCGACCATTTACCTGAACGACATTGGCCGCGACTTTGCCGCCATGAATGAGGTCTGGTCGCAGTGGCTGTCACCGGGCAAAGCGCCAACCCGCACTACTTTGCAGGCGCAACTGGCCCGTCCCGAGGTCCTGGTGGAAATCACCGTGATCGCAGCGCGCCGCTAATCGCTCAACCCACAACGGAGAATAACAATGCAAAAAATCACGTTGATCGGCTGCACCCTCGGTCTGCTGCTCGCCAGTCAGGTCCAGGCGAACGAAACGCCACTGACCGGTACGCTGAACAAGGTTGCCAATGCCAAGAGCATCACGCTGGGCTATCGCGACGCGTCGGTGCCGTTCTCCTACGTGGGTGATCACACGGGGCAGCCGATGGGCTATTCGGTGGACCTGGCGAGCAAGATTGTCGAGCGCATCAAGCAAAAGCTTGAACTGCCGGATCTGCAGGTGAAGTACAACCTGGTGACCTCGCAAACGCGCATTCCGCTGGTGCAGAACGGCACGGTCGACCTTGAGTGCGGCTCCACCGGCGTGACCGCCGAGCGCATGCAGCAAGTGGCGTTTTCCTACGGGTTTATCTACGTGAAGGGTCAGTTGCTCACGGCGAAGGACAGCGGCATCAAGAGTTTCGCTGACCTGCGCGGCAAGAACGTCGTGACCACCGCGGGCACAACGAATGAACGGTTTCTGAAGAGCTATAACGTCGATCACAAGATCGATATGTTCGTGATCAGCGCCAAGGACCATGGCGAGGCTTTCCAGATGCTGCAGTCGGGTCGGGCGGCGGCGTTCTATATGGACGACGCGCTGCTCTATGGTGAACGAGCGAAGGCCCGCGATCCGCATAAGTGGGTGGTGGTGGGCGAGGAGCAGTCGCGGGAAATCTACAGCTGTATGGTGCGCAAGGATGATCCGCAGTTCCTGGCACTGGTCAACTCCACACTGGCTGACCTGTACAGCTCAGGGGAAATCAACGGCATCTACAACCGCTGGTTCCAACAGCCGATCCCGCCCAAAGGCTTGAACCTGGAATTCCCGATGACCAGCGAGCTGAAAGCCATCATCGCCAAACCGGTGAGTGATCCGGTGCAGTAGTTGCGGACAGATCATTCCCACGCTCTGCGTGGGAATGCCTCTAGGAACGCTCTGCGTCCAGTGACGCGGAGCGTCACGGGCTGCATTCCCACGCGGAGCGTGGGAACGATCAGAACCTAGAAGTCGCCCCACAGTTGTTGCGCCACCGCTAACGCCACGACGGGTGCGGTTTCGGTGCGCAATACGCGAGGACCGAGGCGGGCGGCGTGAAAACCGCCAGCCTTGGCCTGCTCGACTTCGGCATCGGACAACCCGCCCTCAGGCCCGATCAGAAACGCCAAGGTTGTCGGTTTGGCATGACTCACCAACGGCTCAGCCACCGGATGCAGCACCAGTTTCAACTCAGCCTCGGTCTGCTTCAACCAGTCCGCCAGCAACAGCGGCGGATGAATCACCGGCACCCGTGAACGCCCGCATTGCTCGCACGCGCTGATCGCCACCTGACGCCAGTGCATCAGGCGTTTGTCGGCGCGTTCATCCTTCAGGCGCACTTCACAGCGGTCGCTGAAGATCGGGGTGATTTCGGTGACGCCCAGTTCAGTGGCTTTCTGAATCGCCCAATCCATGCGCTCGCCTCGGGACAAGCCCTGGCCGAGGTGGATCTGCAAGGGCGACTCGATTTGCCCGGCGAAGCTTTCATCGATCTGCACGACGACGCGCTTCTTGCCGACCTCCACCAGCGTGGCCCGAAACTCATGGCCTGAGCCGTCGAACAATTGCAGCGCATCACCCTCGGCCATCCGCAGCACGCGGCTGATGTAATGGGCCTGGGCCTCGGGCAATTCGTGTTCGCCGGTGCTCAAGGGGGCGTCGATAAAGAAGCGGGACAGTCTCATCTTGGATCTCTGTAAAAGTCGAATATAGCAGCGTGCTCAATCAGCTTTTGTGGCGAGGGAGCTTGCTCTCGCTGGGTTGCGAAGCAGCCCCAAACCCGGCGACCGCGATTTGTCAGTTAAAACGCGCAAGCCGGAGTACGACTGCTTCGCAGCCGAGCGGGAGCAAGCTCCCTCGCCACAGGGTTTTTCGGTGACTCAGCCCGGATCGCGGAAGCCGGGGTGGAAGTCCTTCGGCACCGACACGCTGATGCCTTCACGGGTCGCGATGTCGATCCCTTCACTGGCCACTTCGGCCAGAAAATCGATCTGCTCCGGTGTAATCACATACGGCGGCAGGAAATACACCACGCTGCCCAACGGTCGAAGTAAAGCACCGCGCTCCAGCGCGTGCTGGAACACCTTCAAACCGCGACGCTCTTGCCACGGATAAGCTTCTTTTGTCGCCTTGTCCTTGACCATCTCGATGGCCAGCACCATGCCGGTCTGGCGCACTTCCGAAACGTTCGGGTGATCGGCCAGGTGCGCGGTCGCGCTGGCCATGCGCTGCGCCAATGCCTTGTTGTTCTCGATGACGTTGTCTTCTTCGAAGATATCCAGCGTCGCCAAAGCCGCCGCGCACGCCAGCGGGTTGCCGGTGTAGCTGTGCGAATGCAGGAAGGCGCGCAGGGTCGGGTAGTCGTCGTAGAAGGCGCTGTAGACATCCTCGGTGGTGACGCAGGCCGCCAGCGGCAGGTAGCCGCCGGTCAGGGCCTTGGACAGGCAGAGGAAGTCCGGGCGGATGCCGGCCTGTTCACAGGCGAACATCGTCCCGGTGCGGCCGAAGCCGACGGCGATTTCGTCGTGGATCAGGTGTACGCCATAGCGATCACAGGCTTCGCGCAGCAGTTTGAGGTACACCGGGTGATACATGCGCATGCCGCCGGCACCCTGGATCAACGGCTCGACAATCACCGCCGCGACAGTGTCGTGGTTCTCGGCCAACGTCTGTTCCATGGCCGCGAACATGTTCCGCGAGTGTTCTTCCCAGCTCATGCCTTCGGGGCGCAAGTAGCAATCGGGGCTCGGCACCTTGATGGTGTCCAGCAGCAACGCCTTGTAGGTTTCGGTGAACAGCGGCACATCGCCTACCGACATCGCCGCCATGGTTTCGCCGTGGTAGCTGTTGGTCAGGGTGACAAAGCGCTTCTTGTTCGGCTGGCCGCGGTTGAGCCAGTAGTGAAAGCTCATTTTCAGCGCGACTTCGATGCAGGACGAACCGTTATCGGCGTAGAAGCACCGCGTCAGGCCTTCCGGCGTCATCTTCACCAGACGCTCCGACAGCTCGATCACCGGCTGATGGCTGAAACCGGCCAGAATCACGTGCTCCAGCTGATCGACCTGATCCTTGATGCGCTGGTTGATGCGCGGGTTGGCGTGGCCAAACACGTTGACCCACCAGGAGCTGACGGCGTCGAGGTAGCGTTTGCCTTCGAAGTCTTCCAGCCATACGCCTTCACCGCGCTTGATCGGGATCAGTGGCAGCTGTTCGTGGTCTTTCATCTGGGTGCAGGGATGCCACAACACCGCAAGATCGCGTTGCATCCACTGATTATTCAGGCCCATGTTCAGTCTCCTCGAGGCGGCTCGCTGGTTTCGCGGGCAAACAATCGCGCAAGCCTATGCAATGCATCGCACGGGGACAACCCATTGTGTCGATTGAGCTACTTTGTATAGGTCGATAGACGTCGCTGGCGGCCTTTTGATGGCTGACGTATTCTTCGCGGTTCTTTGAGTCGTCTGACTCGTAAAACCGCTATTTCCTCGTGTATTTCCGGAGTTCGCTGAATGTCTGCTGGTTGGCTGCGCGCCTGTGCGCTGGTGATGTTGGGGCTGTTCAGCGTGTCTGCGCTGGCCAAGGATAAAACGGCGATCGTGATCGGCGGCGGGCTCTCGGGCCTTACTGCCGCTTATGAACTGCAGAACAAAGGCTGGCAGGTGACCCTGCTGGAAGCCAAGCCGAGCCTGGGCGGTCGCTCCGGTATGGCCACCAGTGAGTGGATCGGCAACGACAAGACCCAGCCGGTGCTGAACAAATACGTATCGACCTTCAAGCTGAGCACCACGCCAGCCCCTGAATTCGTGCGGACCCCGAGCTACCTGATCGATGGCGTGTATTACACCGCCGCCGACCTGGCCACCAAGGAACCGGCCACCGCCGAAGCCCTCAAGCGCTACGAAAAGACCTTGGACGATCTGGCGCGTTCGATCGAAGATCCGCAGAACCCGTCGGCCAACAGTACGCTGCACGCTCTGGATCAGATCAACGTTTCCAACTGGCTCGACCGTCTGAGCCTGCCAGCCACGGCACGTCAGTTGGTGAACCAGCAGATTCGTACCCGTTACGACGAACCTTCGCGCCTGTCGTTGCTGTATTTCGCACAGCAGAGCCGTGTTTACCGTGGCGTCTCCGACCGTGACCTGCGCGCTTCGCGTCTGCTCGGTGGTAGCCCGGTACTGGCCCAGGCCTTCGTCAAACAGCTGAAAACCATCAAGACCAGCTCTCCGGTGTCGTCCATCAACCAGGACAAGGACGGTGTGACCGTCAAAGTCGGCAGCGTTGGCTATCAGGCTGACTACGTGGTGGTGGCCGTGCCGTTGCGCGCCCTGAACAAGATTCAGATGATCCCGGCGCTGGACGCCCAGCACCTGGGTGCCATCAAGGGCACCAACTACGGCTGGCGTGACCAGATCATGCTGAAGTTCAAGACGCCAGTGTGGGAAAGCAAGGCGCGCATGTCCGGCGAGATCTACAGCAACACTGGCCTGGGCATGTTGTGGGTCGAGCCGGCGCTGAAGGGTGGCGCCAACGTGGTGATCAACCTGTCCGGCGACAACGCACGGGTGATGCAGGCGTTCGGCGATAAGCAGATGGTCGACCAGGTGCTGATTCGTCTGCACGCGTTTTATCCACAGGCGCGCGGTTCGTTCACCGGTTATGAAATCCGCCGCTACAGCACCGACCCGTCGATGGGCGGCGCTTACCTGGCCTTCGGCCCGGGCCAGATCAGCAAATACTGGCGCCTGTGGGAACGTCCGCTGCAACGCGTAGCGTTCGCTGGCGAACACACCGACACCTTGTACCCAGGCACGCTGGAAGGCGCATTGCGCACCGGTCAACGTGCAGCCAGTCAGGTTGAAGACCTGGCGGCGGGCAAGTCGTTTGAGCCTGCGAAGGTTGTGCCGGCAGCGACCGCTGTAGCGGCCGGCGCGGTGGCGGCGAAGAAAGGCAACTTCTTCACCAACCTGTTCGGTGGTTCGTCCGATGACGACAAGAAGCCGGAACCGGTCAAGGCACCAGAGCCAGTGGCGCCGACACCTGCTCCAACGCCGGCACCGACTCCAGCACCTGTACCGGTTGAAGCGCCGAAGCCTGTGGTCCCGGTGAAAGCCGAGCCGGCCAAGAAAGCCCCGGTGAAAAAGCCTGCTGCCAAGACCGAAGCCAAAAAAGCGCCGGCCAAAGCCCCGGCGAAGAAGGCTGAAACCGCGAAGAAACCAGCGGCAAAAACTTCTACGACCCCGGCGACGGAAACCAAAGCGCAGTAAGCTTTTGGCACTCAAAGAAACGCGGCAGACATGCCGCGTTTTTTTATGCCTGAAAGAAACCAATCACAAGAATCGAATAAATCTTGTGGTGCAGGTGTTCCATGGCTGGACTTCATTTTTTATTACACATTGGTCTTTAATCTTTCCTTAACGACTCTATTTCAGACTCTTGATCGTATTTCTCGATATTTCAAAGCGAAATTTTCCGCTTTAATTCGATAGATAACTCGATAGTCTTGGTCGCAGTTCTCACAGGATTTGGGCAATGCAGCTACGTAACTCTTCTTCCCGCTACGGTTGGGTCAGCGTCTTTATGCACTGGGGCGTGGCGCTGGCGGTCTTCGGTTTGTTCGCGCTGGGCTTGTGGATGGTCGGTCTCGACTACTACAGCACCTGGCGCAAAGACGCGCCGGAATTGCACAAGAGCATTGGCCTGGTGTTGTTGGCTGTCATGGTCCTGCGGGTGTTGTGGCGCTTTATCAGCCCGCCACCGCCGACACTGGAGACATATAGCCGCATGACGCGTCTCGGCGCCAAGTTCGGTCATTCGTTCCTGTACTTCAGCCTGTTTGCTGTGATGATTGCCGGATACCTGATTTCCACCGCAGACGGTGTCGGGATTTCGGTGTTTGGCCTGTTTGAAATTCCTGCGCTGGTTTCCGGACTACCGGACCAGGCAGACACCGCCGGTGTGATTCATCTGTATCTGGCGTGGGCGCTGGTAATTTTTTCCGGTCTCCACGCGTTGGCAGCATTGAAGCACCACTTTATCGATCGTGATGCGACCCTCAATCGAATGCTGGGCCGCAAAGCCTGAAGTTCAACCTCGACTCCAAAGGAATAGAAAGCATGTTGAAAAAAACACTCGCTGCTCTGGCAATCGGTTCGGCTCTGCTGTCCGCTAACGTGATGGCGGCTGACTACGTCGTCGACAAAGAAGGCCAGCACGCCTTCGTTGACTTCAAGATCAGCCACTTGGGATACAGCTACATCACCGGTACCTTCAAGGACATCGACGGTAAGTTCAGCTTCGATGCGGCCAAGCCGGAAGCGAGCAAGATCGAGTTCAACGTCAACACCGCCAGTGTGTTCACCAACCATGCCGAGCGCGACAAGCACATCGCCAGCAAAGACTTCCTCGACGGGTCAAAAGCCAAGTTCGTCTCCACCAGCGTTAAATCCACCGGCAAAAACGCCGCTGGCAAAGACACTGCCGACGTGACCGGCGACCTGACCATCCTTGGCGTGACCAAGCCAGTCGTGGTCAAGGCTACCTTCCTGGGCGAAGGCAAGGATCCATGGGGCGGCTACCGTGCCGGCTTCGAAGGCACCACCAGCATCAAGCGTTCCGACTTCGGCAAGCAGAAAGACCTGGGCCCAGCGTCCGATGCCGTCGAGTTGTACGTTTCGTTTGAAGGTGTGAAGGCGAAGTAATTTTCGCCCCTGACACGAAAACGCCCCCGATCTCGCGATCGGGGGCGTTTTTTATGGCCGAACATAATCTGCGTCGCACCCAAAATCCTGTAGGAGCGAGGCTTGCCCGCGAAAGCGCCAGCGGCCTCTCCACAGAAATCCGGTTGACCCCTTCGCGGGCAAGCCTCGCGCCTACAGGGGGTTGCGTCAGGCCAAAAAAATGCCCCGGGTCGTGAGAGCCGGGGCATTTTTTATGGCAGTGCTAAATCAGCGATTGCGGGTCAGCAACGCTGGCTTCTCACCGCGTGGACGGCCTGGCAGTTGATCAAGTTGCTCTGGAGTCGGGAAACGATCGGTTTTCGACTCCTTGTGAATAATCTTCGGTGCCGGGCCGCGCGGGTTTTGCACGGCCGGTTCCGAACGCGGCTGGTCGTCGGTGCGAGCCGGACGACGGTTGCGGGACTCTTCGCGGCGGGCCTGGCCGTCACGTGGAGCGCCGTTACGTGGGCCACTGCGCTTGGCCGGCGGCGTGCCGGTGGTGGCGCCGTCGCTGCTGCGTGGACCGCTTTGGCGACCCTGAGGCTTGCCGCCGGTGCGTGGAGCACCTGCGCCGGCTGCCGCGCCTGGTGCCGGAGCACCCGGACGGCGGCCACGGCCCTGAGCCGGTTTGGCTTGAGGCACGTAGTCAACGCGGTTACCGAAGTTATCCACATCGTCGTCCAGGAACTCATCCGGAGCACGATCAACGGCAGCACGAGGAGCCGGACGCTGTTGCTCGCGAGCCGGGGTGCCTTCGCGTGGCTTGTGTTCACGGGCCGGGCGATCGCCACGGCCAGTGGCAGGCGCTTTTTCTTTGCCGCCCTTGTCCTTGCCCTTGTCTTTACGACCGCCGCCACCGCCGGTGCCGTTCGGGCCGTCGCCGCGCGGGCCACGTGGGTTGCGTGGGTTACGCACATCCGGACGCTCGCGAACTTCCGGTTTCTCGGCTTCTACAGCGCTGGAGTCGAAGCCCATCAGGTTGCCATCGGCAATCTTCTGCTTGGTCATGCGCTCGATGCTTTTCAGCAGCTTTTCTTCGTCCGGGGCGACCAGCGAGATCGCCTCGCCCGAACGACCGGCACGGCCGGTACGGCCGATACGGTGAACGTAATCTTCGTCGACGTTCGGCAGCTCGAAGTTGACCACGTGTGGCAACTGGTCGATGTCGAGGCCGCGAGCGGCGATGTCGGTGGCGACCAGAATGCGCACTTCACCGGCCTTGAAGTCGGCCAGGGCTTTGGTGCGGGCGTTCTGGCTCTTGTTGCCGTGGATCGCGACGGCGCTGAGGCCGTGTTTGTCCAGGTACTCGGCCAGACGGTTGGCGCCGTGCTTGGTGCGGGTGAACACCAGGACCTGTTCCCAGGCGCCAGCGGTGATCAGGTGCGCCAACAGCGAACGCTTGTGGTTGGCTGGCAGGCGGAAGACGCGTTGCTCGATACGCTCGACCGTGGTGTTCGGCGGCGTGACTTCGATGCGTTCCGGGTTGTGCAGCAGCTTGCCGGCAAGGTCGGTGATGTCTTTGGAGAAGGTCGCCGAGAACAGCAGGTTCTGACGTTTGCTCGGCAGGCGAGCCAGGACCTTCTTCACGTCATGGACAAAGCCCATGTCGAGCATGCGGTCGGCTTCGTCCAGCACGAGGATTTCCACGTGGGACAGATCGACGCTGCCTTGGCCGGCGAGGTCGAGCAGGCGGCCAGGGCAGGCCACCAGCACGTCGACACCACGGGACATGGCCTGAACCTGCGGGTTCATGCCGACGCCGCCGAAGATGCAGGCGCTGACGAACTTCAGGTCACGGGCATAAACCTTGAAGCTCTCGTGTACTTGAGCCGCGAGTTCGCGAGTAGGGGTCAGGACCAGTACGCGCGGTTGGCGCGGGCCGTGACGCTGGGATTTGTCCGGGTGACCGTTGGGGAACAACCGCTCCAGAATCGGAAGGGCGAAGCCGCCGGTTTTACCAGTACCTGTCTGAGCCGCGACCATCAGGTCGCGACCTTGCAACACGGCGGGGATAGCCCGCTGTTGCACCGGAGTAGGCTCGGTATAGCCCGCTGCCTCGATGGCGCGGACTAAAGCCTCGGAGAGACCGAGGGAAGCAAAGGACATGAGTAATCCTGTTTTAGTTAGGGCTTGGCCCAATGGGAGTCTTGCCTGGCGCGAATGGCGTTTAAGAGGAACGCAATCCCGTCCGGTCCTGCTGGGCCTTGAAAGCTCGTCTGGAGCGCTCGCGCGGGCTGAAAAGCTGCGCTGTAGCGGATCGAGATGCCTTGAACAAGTCCGAGCGTCCGGGCGTGAGCCTGGCGGGAAGGCCGGAGTATAACAGAGCAATCACTGCGCGCCGCTTTCCTGCTGCTCAACGGTTTTTTCGGTGGTGGTGGCGGCGGCTTGCACCCCCGGGCCTGCACCATAACGGGCGCTGAGCTCAGCGTAGGCGGGCTCGCGCTTGAAGCGCTTGAGTTCGGCACCGAAACGCTGCACCAGCAAATCCATGCCGGCGTTACGGCGTACCGCCAAAAACTGGCTCTGGCGGCTGATGACGGTGGGGTTTTCGGTGATCTTGTCGCGGATGCCCAATTCGTCGAGCAAGTGCTGCCCGACCCGGCGATCAGTGATCAGCAGGTCGATCCGCCCGCGCACCAGTTTGCCGAAGTTGGCTTCATGGGTTGGCGCCGGCTCCCGGGTGAACAAAGTCGACTCGCTGAAATCCTTGCTATAGAGGTAGCCCGGCGAGGTGCCGACGGTCAGGCCTTTCAGGTCGTCGAGGGTGCGGAACGGATGGGGCCGCTCATTAGCGTAGAACATCACGAACTCGACTTCCGACAGCGGTTCGCTGGGGTAGAGCAAGGTAGCGTCGCGTTCATCGCTGTGAAAAATGTCCAGCGCTCCATCCGCCTGGCCTGTTTCAAGCATCGACAGGCAGCGTTTCCATGGCAGGAACTGCCAGTCCACTTCGATCCCCAGGCGTTTGAACACGATCGCCGTGGTTTCGTAATCCAGGCCCAGGGATTTGCCGTTTTCCTCATAGACATAAGGCGCCCACGGCTCGGTGACAATGCGCAACTTCTCGCCCCGGGCGGCAAAGCTCAGGCAAGAGAATAGAAACACGGTGAGTAACTGTGCGATCAGAGGCATGGCTTGAGATTACGACGAGAAGTCATAAAGAGCCAGAAATCGGATCCAGAAGCTCTGGCCCGAGGCGCAATCCATAAAAAAGGCCCTGGATTGCGCCAGAGCCTTCATTGGAGTGCTGCACTGTTTCAGCGCGGCAGCTTCAGGTTGTTCCACACCGCCAGGCTCGCTTCAGCCTGGTTCAGTGTGTAGAAGTGCAGCCCCGGTGCGCCACCTTGCAGCAGGCGTTCGCACATTTCGGTGATGACTTGCTCACCAAAGCCTTGAATGCTCTGGGTGTCGTCGCCGTAGGCTTCCAGCTGTTTGCGGATCCAGCGCGGGATTTCCGCACCGCAAGCGTCGGAGAAACGCGCGAGTTTGCTGTAGTTGGTGATCGGCATGATCCCCGGCACGATCGGGATGTTCACGCCCATCGCCCGTACACGCTCGACGAAGTAGAAGTAGCTGTCGGCGTTGAAGAAGTACTGGGTGATCGCACTGTCGGCGCCAGCGTTGGCCTTGCGCACGAAGTTGTTCAGATCGTCTTCGAAATTTCGCGCTTGCGGATGCATCTCCGGGTAGGCGGCGACTTCGATGTGGAAGTGATCGCCGGTTTCTTCACGAATGAATTCAACCAGGTCGTTGGCGTGGCGCATTTCGCCGCTGGCCATGCCCATGCCGGATGGCAGGTCACCGCGCAGGGCAACGATACGCTTGATGCCGGCTGCCTTGTATTGAGCCAGCAGGCCGCGCAGGTCGTCCTTGCTGTCGCCAACGCAAGACAGATGCGGCGCAGCCGGGACTTTGACTTCGCTTTCGAGCTGCAACACGGTGTTGAGCGTGCGATCACGGGTCGAACCGCCAGCACCATAAGTGCAGGAGAAGAAATCGGGGTTGTACGTGGCCAGCTGACGGGCAGTGGCGAGTAGCTTTTCATGCCCAGCGTCGGTCTTCGTAGGGAAGAACTCGAAGCTGTAGCGACGGTCTTGGGACATGGAGGGAACCTCCAGCTACAAGCTGCAAGCTGCGAGCTGCAAGAGAAGCGGAGGTGCGCTGATCTCTTGTGCCTGGAGCCTGCTGCCTGAAACTGTTTTGGAATAGGGGCAGAGCTCTCGAGCTTCGCGCGGCAAGTTCGGCTTTTGACCTTGCTTGCCGCTTGAAGCTTAAAGCTCGCAGCTGCTTTGTCTTAGTAGCGGTAAGCGTGCGGCTTGAACGGACCTTCGACGGTCACGCCGATGTAGTCGGCCTGGGTCTTGGTCAGTTGAGTCACAACGCCGCCGAAACCGCGGACCATTTCCAGGGCCACTTCTTCGTCGAGTTTCTTCGGCAGTACTTCAACGGTCAGGCGCTCGGCTTTCTGGGCTGGCGACAGGTCGGCGTACTTCTGGCCGAACAGGAAGATCTGCGCCAGAACCTGGTTGGCAAACGAACCGTCCATGATGCGGCTTGGGTGACCGGTAGCGTTACCCAGGTTAACCAGACGGCCTTCGGCCAGCAGGATCAGGTAGTCGTCGTTCTGGGCATCGAATGCGCCAGGGCCGGTACGGTGAATTTTGTGAACCTGCGGCTTCACTTCTTCCCATGCCCAGTTCTTGCGCATGAAAGCGGTGTCGATTTCGTTGTCGAAGTGGCCGATGTTGCAGACAACAGCGCGCTTCTTCAGGGCTTTGAGCATGTTTGCATCGCAAACATTGACGTTGCCGGTGGTGGTCACGATCAGGTCGATCTTGCCCAGCAGGGCTTTGTCGATGCTGGCTTCAGTACCGTTGTTGATACCGTCGATGAACGGCGAAACCAGCTCGTAGCCGTCCATGCAGGCTTGCATGGCGCAGATCGGGTCGACTTCGGAGACCTTGACGATCATGCCTTCCTGACGCAGGGACTGAGCGGAGCCCTTGCCCACGTCACCGTAACCGATGACCAGCGCTTGCTTGCCGGACAGCAGGTGGTCAGTACCACGCTTGATCGCATCGTTCAGGCTGTGACGGCAGCCGTACTTGTTGTCGTTCTTGCTCTTGGTCACCGAGTCGTTGACGTTGATGGCCGGGATTTTCAGCTCGCCCTTGGCCAGCATGTCCAGCAGGCGGTGAACGCCAGTGGTGGTTTCTTCGGTGACGCCGTGGACGCGGTCCAGGATCGCCGGGTATTTCTTGTGCAGCAGCTCGGTCAGGTCGCCGCCGTCGTCGAGGATCATGTTGGCATCCCAAGGCGCGCCATCTTTGAGGATGGTTTGCTCCAGGCACCACTCGTACTCTTCTTCGGTTTCGCCTTTCCAGGCATAAACCGCGATACCGGCAGCAGCGATAGCGGCAGCGGCCTGGTCTTGAGTCGAGAAAATGTTGCAGGACGACCAACGCACTTCGGCACCCAGGGCAACCAGGGTTTCGATCAGCACGGCAGTCTGAATGGTCATGTGGATGCAGCCAAGGATCTTGGCGCCTTTGAGTGGCTGCTCACCGGCGTACTTGCGGCGCAGACCCATCAGGGCTGGCATTTCGGATTCGGCGATGATGGTTTCGCGACGGCCCCAGGCAGCCAGGGACATGTCGGCCACTTTGTAATCGTTAAAATCTGCAGGCGTGATAACAGCGCTCATGATGAGCCTCCATTCGTAATGTATGCGAATGGGCGCCGTTGTGCGTTTAGTGTCCGGCCGATCATGGCCAGTCAACGCCCCATCCGAGCCTGACAGGTCGAACCTGCTGCAGCGCCCCTCGGACAGGTGGCGGGAAAACGGTAGTAGCCGTTTTAAATCGGTGGCGATTATAGCTTCCTTTGTCCGGCTAGTGGCAAGTGACAAGCTACAAGCGGCAAGCAACAGCGAATCTGCATTTACTTGCAGCTTGGCGCTTAAAACTTGAAGCTGGGGGCAGAACCCTATCGCTCAAACGTCTCAATCCTGGAGCCCCCTATGAATTTCCACACCCGCAAATGGGTAAAACCCGAAGACCTCAACCCCAACGGCACACTGTTCGGCGGTAGCCTGTTGCGCTGGCTCGACGAAGAAGCGGCGATCTACGCCATCGTCCAGCTGGGCAATCAGCGAGTGGTCACCAAGTACATTTCCGAGATCAACTTCGTCAGCGCCTCGCGCCAGGGCGACATCATCGAACTGGGCATCACTGCCACCGAGTTCGGTCGTACCTCGATAACCCTGAAATGCGAAGTACGCAACAAGATCACCCGCAAAAGCATCCTGACGGTGGATAAGATTGTCTTCGTCAACCTGGGTGAAGACGGCTTGCCCGCGCCGCACGGCCAGACCGAGATCAAGTACGTCAAAGACCAGTTCAAGGACGACGTCGCCAGCGAGTAATGCGAGCCCCCGTAGGAGCGAAGCTTGCTCGCGAAGGCGTCATTTGTGTCACCAGCAATACCGAGGTGAACCCTTCGCTGGAAAGCCTCGCTCCTACAGAGCCAGTTTCGTTGGACGGTCAGTGAACAGCTCCGGGCCGCGCGTGTCGTACCTACATGACACATCACCTGTTCCGGAGCGCTATGGACATCAAGCAAGACGGCAAGACCCCAAACCTGTCGCCGGAAGAACAGCACGACGTCGACAAAAACCAGCCACCGCGGGCCGCGGTGCTGCATGAAATCATCCGCACCCAGGGCGATCAGGAGCTCGAACGCAGCGTCGCCGCCTTGTGGTGGTCGGCACTCGCCGCCGGCCTGACCATGGGCCTGTCGCTGATGGCCATGGGACTGCTCAATTCCCGACTGCCGGACGGTGAAGGCTTCAAGGTGATCGCCAGTTTCGGCTATTGCGCTGGCTTTCTTGCGGTAATCCTCGCCCGTCAGCAGTTGTTCACCGAGAACACCCTGACGGCCGTGCTGCCGATCATGACCAAACCCACACTGAACAATTTCGGGCGATTGCTACGCCTGTGGTCGGTGGTGCTGGTCGGCAACCTTTGCGGCACGCTGCTCGTGGCCTACGTGATGCTCCATCTGCCGATTTTCGACAGCAAGACCGACCTGGCCTTCCTCGATATCGGGCGCAAGATCATGGAAAACGACGCCAGCCAGATGTTCGCCAAAGGCATCGTGTCGGGCTGGATGATTGCCACCATGGTCTGGATGATCCCGTCCATGGAGAGCGCCAAGATGTGGATCATCATCCTCATCACTTACCTGATGGCGCTGGGGGATTTCACCCACATCGTGGTCGGTTCGGCCGAGGTCTCGTACCTGGTGTTTGCCGGCGAGTTGCCGTGGAAGGATTTCTGGCTGGTGTTCGCCGGGCCGACGCTGGCGGGGAACATCATCGGCGGCAGCTTCATCTTCGCGCTGATCAGCCACGCGCAGATCCGTAGCGAGAGCGGTCCGCCGAAGAAGACGGCGGATCAGGCGTCAGAGCCTGATCCGCAGAAGAGCAAAAAGTAATCAGTGATGCTCGGCCTGTGCCGCTGGCGCAGGCTCATCCCGGGTCACGTGCTTGACCAGTTTGCCGATGCTCAAACCCTGCAGCAGGATCGACGACAGCACCACGATGTAGGTGATGCTCAGCAACAAGTCGCGCTCCGGGCCCAGCGGCAGGGCCAGGGCCAGGGCCACCGAAACACCGCCGCGCAAACCACCCCAGGTCAGAATCCGGATTGTCCCGCGCGGCACGGTGCGCCAGCGCCGCAGCAGCACGATGGCCGGCGCGACCGTCAGCAGGCGCGAAAGCAGAATCGCCAGTGCCAGCAAACTCGCCGCCAGCACGTGCAGCCAATTGAACGGTAGCAGCAACAGCTCCATGCCGATCAGAGCGAACAGCAGGGCGTTGAGCATGTCATCGAGCAATTCCCAGAAGCCGTCCAGGTACTTGCGCGTCATGTCGTTCATCGCCAGGTTGCGGCCCAGGTTACCGATGATCAGACCCGCGACGACCATCGCGATGGGGGCGGACACATGCAGCTCCGACGCCATGGCCGAGCCGCCGATCACCAGCGCCAGGGTCAGCATGACCTCGATCTGATGCTGCTCGATGCTCTTGATCATCAGGTACACCAGATAACCGATCAGCCCACCGAACAGCACGCCGCCAATTGCCTCATGGGCGAACAGCATCGCTGTGGCGCCGACGGTCGGGGTCTCGCCGAGTTGCGCAATGCCCAGCAACACGGTGAACACCACCACGGCCGTTCCGTCGTTGAACAGCGACTCGCCGACGATGGTGGTTTTCAGAGGCTTGGACGCATTGGCAGTCCGTAGCACGCCGAGGACCGCGATCGGGTCGGTGGGGGAAATCAGCGCGCCGAACAGCAGGCAGTAAAGGAAGCTCACGTGCCAGCCGAACAGGGCAAAAATGTAATAGGCGAGGCTGCCGATCACCGCCGTGGCGATCAATACGCCGAAGGTCGCCAGCAGCCCGATAGGCCAGCGGTAGCTGCGCAGGTCATTGAGGTTGACGTGCAGGGCGCCGGCGAACAGCAGGAAGGAAAGCATCCAGTTCATCAGCAGATCGCCAAAGTCGATCTGGCTGATCAACTGCTGAATGCGCTCTTCGAGGCCGGGGTAGCCGAGCAAGCTCAGGCCTTGCAGCAGCAGGGAAAACATCAGCGCGGTGACCATGACACCGATGGTCGGAGGCAGGCCGATGAAGCGGAAATTCACGTAGGTGAGGAGTGTGGTCAGGCAGATAAAGGCAGCGACAAGTTCGAGCATCCGGGGTCCTTGGATGGGGGGGGGGTTAAGGCAGTTGCACCGAGTCAGTTTCTTCGCGAGCAAGCTCGCTCCCACATGGAATTCGGTCGTACACAGAATCTGTGTGCACTGGAGATCCACTGTGGGAGCGAGCCTGCTCGCGATAGCGGTGTCAGCAGCGACGCAATGATTCAGCCGGACACATTGACCGCAGTCGCACCGCGGCGTTGCAGATAGATGTAGAACAGCGCGGCCAGCACCGTCAGGCCACTGACCAGCGCACCGGTCCACGGCAGATCCGCCAGATCCGCACCGCTGGCAACCACCAGCCCGCCGATCCACGCACCGGCCGCATTACCGAGATTGAAGGCGCTCTGGTTCAGCGTCGAGCCAAGATTCGGCGCTTCATGCGCCTGATCGATGATCAGCAGTTGCAGAATCGGGCACAGGGCAAACGCGAAAATCCCCCACAGCACCAGTGTGATCGCCGCCGGAATCACCGAGTGACTGGTCTGGCTAAAGGCCGCCAATACCACTGCCACGGCCAGCGCCATGCCCACCAATGAAGGCAGCAATCGGCTGTCCGCCAGGCGACCGCCCAGCATGCTGCCCGCCGTCAGGCCGACGCCAAACAACAACAGCATGATTGTCACGCCATGGGGGCTGACCCCGGTGATGTCCTGCAGAATCGGCGCGATGTAGGTGAACACGCTGAACAGACTGGTCGACGCCAGCACGCTCATGCCCAATGCCAACAACACATTGACCTTGCCCAGCACTTTGAACTCGCTGGCGAGGTTGGCCTTGTCCATCGCGATGTCCTTCGGCAGCCAGAGCCACTGCGCGAGGGCTGCAATCACCCCGATCACCGAGACCGCCCAGAACGTCGAACGCCAACCGGCGTATTGCCCGAGCGCGGTGCCCAACGGCACGCCGAGCACATTGGCCAGCGTCAGGCCGGTGAACATCATGGCAATGGCCTGCGCCCTTTTGTTCGGTGCAACCAGGCCCGCCGCGACTACCGAGCCAATGCCGAAGAACGCACCGTGGCACAGCGCGGTGACCACTCGCGCGGCCATCAACGTGGCATAGTTCGGTGCCAATGCGCACAGCACGTTGCCGAGGATGAACATCAGCGTCATGCCCAGCAGCGTGGCTTTGCGCGGCATGTTGGCGGTGCCGATCGCAAGAATCGGCGCGCCGAACACCACGCCCAGGGCGTAGCCGGTGATCAGCAGGCCGGCGTGGGGAATGCTCACGGCGAGGTCGCGGGCGACGTCGGGCAGCAAACCCATGATGACGAATTCAGTGGTGCCGATGCCGAACGCGGCAACAGCGAGGGCGAGCAAGGCGAGTGGCATGCGCAAGGTCTCTGTCGGTAGTCTTGACGCTTTGATCAGGCATACGCATGCCGATGACCGTTCTCGATGAGCGCGGGCAGGGGCAGAAATTATTGGAATTAGTCTGTGCGCAACTGAGTGCGGCGTGGTCGCTTGCAGTATAAACAGCTGCTGACATATGGCGAATCAATTATCCACGCGTGTCCTGTAGGAGCCAGGCTTGTCGGCGAAGGCGTCCTTGAGATTGCCTTCGCCGGCAAGCCTGGCTCCGACAGGGGCGCGGCGGTCAATAAAAGGAGCGTGCCGTGCTTGCGACGGCTTTGGTGTTGGTGGCGGCGCTGTTGCACGCGGCGTGGAATACCCTGATCAAATTCAGCGCCGAACGGCTGCTGGTGGTGGCCTGCATGGATAGCGTCGCGATGCTGTTTGTCGCCCTGATGCTGCCGTTCGTGGCGCTACCACCGATTGAAATCTGGCCATGGATTCTGGCGTCGGCGGCGTTCGAACTGCTCTATCGCTATCTGCTGATCCAGGCGTATCGGGTCGGCGACCTCGGGTTGGTCTATCCGTTGATGCGTGGGCTGTCGCCGCTGGTGGTGCTGGCACTGACGCTGATCTTCGCTGGCGAAGTGCTGACGAATCAGCAGATCTTCGGAATCCTGTTGATTCCGTTTGGCATGCTGTGCCTGCTCTGGCAGGGCGGTGGTGGTGCGCGTCTGCCGTGGTCGATGTTGCCGGTGGTGGCGCTGATCGGCCTGTGCATCGGCTGCTACACCTTCATCGATGGCCAGGCGTTACGGCGCTGGTCGCACCCTCTGGACTATCTGGTCTGGGTCACGTTGCTCAGCGCTTGGCCGTTCCCGTTGCTGGCGCTGGTAAGCAAGCGCACGGCGTTCATGCTGTTTTGGCGTGAACAGTGGCGGCTGGGGCTGGCGGTCGGGTTCTGCGTGTTGTTCAGCTACGCTTTGGTGCTGTGGGCAATGCAGCTGGGGTCGATTGCCGAAGCGGCGGCGTTGCGCGAGATCAGCGTGATTCTGGTGGTGCTGTTCGGCATGCGTTACCTGAAAGAACCTTTCGGCAGGCCAAGGCTCTTAGCCTGTGGGCTCGTACTGATCGGTATTTTGGTCATGAAGTTCTAACGGGCACTCAACATTCCAAAACTGAAGAAAGGACTGCTTTATGACGGTTGCTCTGTGGTGCGTTTTGATCGCGATTTTCCTGCCCTATCTCTGCACGGTCATCGCCAAGGTCAGTGGCAGGTTCAGGCTGCAAGACAACCATGACCCCCGGGACTTTCTCGAGTCGCTCAATGGTCTGGGCAGGCGCGCGCATGCGGCGCAACTGAACAGCTTTGAAGTGACCCCGGCGTTTGCGATCGCTGTGATTGTTGCGCATCTGGTGGGCACGGCGCAGTTGGTGACGGTCAACGTGCTGGCGGTGCTGTTTATCACCAGTCGGCTGCTGTACATCATTTGCTACCTGGCGGACTGGGCGATATTGCGGTCGCTGGTGTGGTTTGTGGGGATGGGGTTGATTGCCAGTTTCTTTGTGGTGTCGGTCTGAAAGTATTGCGGTGATTTGTCTGGCCTCATCGCGAGCAGGCTCGCTTCCACAGTTGATCTTCAGTGAACACAAATGCTGTGTACAACCGAGATCTACTGTGGGAACGAGCCTGCTCGCGATGACTATCTAACTGCAAATACAAGGCTTACGGGTTGGCCTTCGCCGCATCGGCAACCTGCGGCACTTGCGGCAACGCCGCGCCTTTAGGCCAGAGCATCCAGATCTGCCCTTGCTGTTTCATGTCCCCGGCCAATTGCCCGGCCGCCTCGCCAGTGCCCCAGAACAGATCCGCACGCACTTCGCCGGCAATCGCGCCGCCAGTGTCTTGCGCCGCCACGGGCCGTATCAGTGCAGTACCGTCCGGTTTTGTCGTGGATAACCACAACAGGCTGCCCAGCGGAATGACTTTGCGGTCCACTGCCGCGCTGTAACCGGCCGTCAGCGGAACGTTCAGCGAGCCGCGTGGCCCTTCGTTGCTGTCCGGGTTGCGAGTGAAGAACACGTAACTGGGGTTGCTGCCCAGCAGTTCTGGAATGCGCGACGGATTGGCTTTTGCCCACGTGCTGATGGCGCCCATGGTCACGTCTTCCTTCTTCAGCTCGCCTTGCTCCACCAGCCAGCGCCCGATGGGGCGATAGGGATGGCCGTTCTGGTCAGCATAGGCAATGCGCAGTTGGCGGCCGTCGTCGAGCTGGATGCGACCCGAACCCTGGATTTGCAGGAATTGCAGGTTCATCGGGTCGGTCAGCCACGCAACCACTGGCGCCTTTACCCCATTGGTCTCAATCGTTGCCGCATCGTCGTAAGGTTTGAGCACGCGACCTTCGAGGCGTCCGCGCAGGCGTTTGCCTTTGAGTTCCGGGTAGATGCTGTCCAGCGAGACAATGATCATGTCCTCGGGCACGCCGTACACCGGAATGCTCGCCACTTCGGTCTGGGTCAGGCTGCCCGGGTAGACCGGCTCGTAATAGCCGGTGATCAAACCGTTGGGATTGTCATTGGCGGCGCGCAGGCCGTAGACGTCGAGGTTCTGCTTGAGGAAGCCTCGAATGTCGCTGGCGGTCTGCGGCACATTGGCGGAAGCCGCGCAGGTCGATCCCCAGACCGGGTCGGCCTTGAGTCGGGTGCAGGCGCTGCGCCACGAGCCGAAGCCGGCGACCAGGTCATTGTCGGACACCGCCGGCAATGCTTCCCAGCTGGTACTGGAGTAGGTCGCCAGGGCGTGGGTTTTAGGGGTGTCTTTATCGCCGCCGGTGCAGCCGGCGAGCACGGCCACCATTGGAAGAGTCCACACGAGGTGGTGACGCCATGCCTTGAAACGGCTGTTCATGGAGTAATTCCTTTGTCGGTTGCCTGAGTGCTCCATGCGCTCAAACAACCCGTATTGATAATAGGGCTATTGGTCTTTGCCGATGACACGAGGATACTGGCCGCCGTTTCCCGTGACCTGAAGCCACCATGACTCTTAAAAGACTTTCTGTTGTATTGCTGGCCTGCCTGACCTTGTCTGCCTGCGGTGGCGTTGATCCGAATTCGCCGCTGGGACAACGCAAGGCGATCTTCAAACAGATGCTCAAGACCGGTGAAGACCTGGGCGGTATGTTGCGTGGTCGTATCCCGTTCGACGGTCCGAAATTTGCCGAAGGCGCCGTGAAACTCGACACCTTGTCCCGTGAGCCTTGGAAACATTTCCCGCAAGTGCGTGAAGAAGATCACAGCAGCGCCACGGACAATGTGTGGCAGCAGCAGGCACGCTTCCAGGACATGGTGCGCACCCTTGAAGCCGCCACCGGTGAATTGGTGATTGCCAGCAAGGTTCAGCCTTACAAGGCCAGTAACCTGGGCCCGGCGGTGCAGAAAGTCGAAGATGCCTGTAGTGCCTGCCATAAAGAGTTTCGGGATCATTGATTGGCAATGCATTCCTGTGGCGAGGGGGCGTTCCGACAAGCCCCTCGTCACAAAAGCTCCCTCGCACAATTCGGGGGTTACTTGTCCAACTCGTCGAGCGCGTTCTGCAATTCCTTTCGGGACTCGGCAAGTTTGTCTTTGCGCTTGTTGATCTTGTCCGGATCGCCTTTCTTCATGGCCTTGTCCAGATCGGCCTGGCGCTGGCTGACTTCATGCTTGGCGTCGAGCACCTTGTTTTCCCGTTCTTTCTTCAGCGAGGCGTCGGTGCAATGGGTGGTGACTTCGCTCAGGGCCGTTTCGAGGCCAGCCTGCTGTTCAGCATTGCCGTGGGATTTGGCCAGTTCGATCTGATTGATGATCCCCTGTTTCTTGGCGGCGCAGCCGGTCAGCCCCGGGGCTTCTTCGGCGGCCATCAGGGGAGCGGCCATCACGCTGCAAAGGGTCAGCAAGGCGAGTGGTGAAAGAAATTTCATAAAAGCTCCAAGTGCGAAGACAATCGGGTCGATGTGGCGATGGGCGTTTGAGCCCGTCGGCCCCTTTGGGTTCCCGGGCTGCCGGGGCTCGGTGTTTAAAAGCCGTCAATCCCGGCCATACGTAATGTTTGACTCAGTGCCAGGACGTGCGGGTCGCGGAAAAAGGCGCTCAATTGCGCTGCGCGTCCCGGGCCGATACCTGCTTCTGCCTGCCATTGTTCGGTGTTTCTATTCGCCAGTTCCTGCCATGAATCGGCAAGCCGTGCCTGGCCGGTCGGCGGCAACCCCAAGGCTTTGAGCCAGCGAGCGAAAGGGCGTTGCCGTGCGCTGTTGAAGCTGTTTAGAAGACGAGCCGCGCTGCGTTCGCCGAAGCCATCAATGTTAGCAAGCTCTTGAGCATCGAGGGTCAACCAATCCAACAGGCTGTCGAGGCGGCCTGTTTCGAAAAGTTTCTCCCAGGTGCCAGGGCCGAGATGGGGCAAAGCCAGTCCTTGCTTGCCGCTGAGCCAGGTCAGTCGCGCGAGGAATTGGCTCTCGCAGCCTGATGTCGGTTGCCAGCAACTCAAATGGTGAAAGTTTGCTGCCGATGGCACGTTTAATTCAGTGCGTTCGGTACTGCGCAGCACGACGCCATCGAGCCTTGGAATGGTCAGTCCCGCCAGGCTGATGGACACCTGATCCCCAGGGCGGACATCCAGCTCTTCCCAGCGTCGCAGGGAGCTGACGCTTACCCGTTTGATCTGTCGGTCATCCAGCTTCACCGGCGTCAGGTCCAGCACCGGAGTAATCCGACCTGTGCGACCAATCTTGAAGTGGACCTTGCGCACTTCGGCCAGTGCCTGGGCGAACGGATACTTCCAGGCAACGCTCCAGAAGGAGGGGCGCGCCTGCCAGCGTTCGGCCGGTGGTCGCTGGCTCTGGCGCAAAACGACGCCGTCACTGGCGAAGGGCAGTGGCGTGCGATACCAGTGATCGCGCCATCGTTCAGCGTCGGCAAACACCTTGATCGGCTGACTGTAGGGCGCCGTGCCCGGAAAACCCATTTCATCGAGAGCCGCCACGCGCGCCGGCAGGCTTGCCGGACCCTGCGGCCAATCCCAGACAAACAACCCGATACCACCTGCCTGCTCGGCGGTCAGCTCTTTGCGGGCCATCAACCCGGCCACCGTGGAGCGGGCGTTGAGGCTGCCTGCCTTGGCTTGCACATGGTCGTTCAGGCGCCAGTAGAGTTCGCCTTGCACCAGCACATCCAAAGGTTGCGGCAGATGCCGGGGAATGGCCGCAATCTGTCGGGCCGAGGCGGTCCAGTCCTGGCCATTGACGCCGTTACCGCGGCTGATCGCCTGATGCAGCGAGCCGTTGCGATAGATCAGCGTCACGGCCACGCCGTCGACCTTGGGTTGTATCCAGATGTCATTGCGCTCGCGTAGCCAATGCTCGACTGCTCCGCCATCACGCAGTTTTTCCAGGCCGGTGTGAGCGATGGGGTGGGCCATCTTGCCGCCCGCCGTGCGCAAGGGGTCGGGCGCCAGACTCAAATCAAAGCACTCACGCCATTCGCTCAATCGCGCGCGGGATTGATCATAGATTTCATCGGCGACCAGCGAGCGTCCGTGGCGGTGATAGTTGTCGTCCCAGAAATCGATCTGTTTTTGCAGGGCAGTGATTTCGTCCAGGGCGCGGGCGGGTGACCAGTCGGGGCAGTCGGCAGCGTTCGAGCTCAGGCAAAGCAGGGTCAGGAACAAAGCGGAAAACAGGCGCAGAAGCATCGTGAGCGTCCTTGCTCAGGGGGGATGCTTGAAGGTTAGTCAGTATTTTTTTTAGGAAGGAGTGGGTGTTTTGCCTGGTGTTTCCGGGCTGGATCTTCAGTGAGGGCAACGCTGGCGCATGACAGGACTAATGTGGGAGCGAGCCTGCTCGCGATGGGGGCGATCCGGTGTAAAGCGAAAACCAATAAAAAGCCCCGCACGGCGAACCGTGCGGGGCTTTTGGTACCGCCAGGAAAGTCTTACAGGCCGGCTGCAGTACGCAGGTCGTCGGCGCGGTCGGTCTTTTCCCAGGTGAACGTGGTGAAGGTGTCTTCGCCCACAGTCTTGGTTGCCGGGGTGCGACCGAAGTGGCCGTACGCAGCGGTTTCCTGGTACATCGGGTGCAGCAGGTCGAGCATGGTGGTGATCGCGTATGGACGCAGGTCGAAGATTTCGCGGACCAGTTTGACGATCTTGTCGTCGCTGATCTTGCCGGTGCCGAAGGTGTTCAGCGAGATCGAAGTCGGCTGGGCAACACCGATCGCGTAGGAAACCTGAATCTCGCAACGCTCGGCCAGGCCGGCAGCAACGATGTTCTTGGCCACGTAACGACCGGCGTAGGCTGCCGAACGGTCAACCTTCGATGGATCCTTGCCGGAGAACGCGCCGCCGCCGTGACGGGCCATGCCACCGTAGCTGTCGACGATGATTTTGCGACCGGTCAGACCGCAGTCACCCACCGGGCCGCCAATGATGAACTGGCCAGTCGGGTTGATGTGGAACTGGGTGTCTTTGGTCAGCAGTTCGGCAGGCAGCACGTGCTTGACGATCAGCTCCATCACGCCTTCGCGCAGGTCTTTGTACGACACTTCAGGGTTGTGCTGGGTCGACAGTACAACGGCGTCGATACCGACGACCTTGCCGCCTTCGTAACGGCAAGTCACTTGCGACTTGGCGTCCGGGCGCAGCCAAGGCAGCAGGCCGGATTTACGGGCTTCGGCCTGGCGCTGCACAAGCTGGTGCGAGAAGGTGATCGGTGCTGGCATCAGCACGTCGGTTTCGTTGCTGGCGTAGCCGAACATCAGGCCCTGGTCGCCGGCGCCCTGATCTTCAGGCTTGGCGCGGTCGACACCCTGGTTGATGTCAGGGGACTGCTTGCCGATGATGTTCATCACGCCGCAAGTGGCACCGTCGAAGCCGACATCGGAGCTGTTGTAGCCGATGTCCAGAATGACGTTACGCACGATCTCTTCCAGGTCGACCCAGGCCGACGTGGTGACTTCACCTGCGATGATTGCCACGCCGGTTTTAACCAGGGTTTCGCACGCTACGCGGGCGAACTTGTCTTCAGCAATGATGGCGTCCAGCACCGCATCGGAAATCTGGTCGGCGATTTTGTCCGGGTGCCCTTCGGACACGGACTCGGAGGTGAAGAGGGAGTATTCGCTCATCTCGATTTTTTCCTGAATTTACCGATGGTGAGTGTCGCCAGCCGGTCGCTGAAAATGGCGGACCTGGATCTGGAAACCATTACGTAAGCCTACATAGAGGCTTTCCCCGGGAACGAGTCCCGCAGCGGTGGCCCAACGGGCCAAATCGTCCTGTTCAAACCCCAACCACAGATCACCGCAGGCCTCCCTGGCCCAACTCTGGTTGTGGCTACATAACTCTGTCACGAGCAGGCTACCGCCCGGTTGCAGCAAGTCGGCCATGTGCTTGAGTGCTTCGGCCGGCGCGGCGAAATGGTGCAGCACCATGTTCAGTACAACGCAATCGGCCTTGAGGCTCACGCCATTCAATGCATCGGCCAGTTGCAGGCTGACGTTAGCCAGCGTTTCACGTTCGCAGACCTGGCGCGCCAGTTCGAGCATCGCCGGGCTGTTGTCCAGCGCCGTGACCTCGGTGAAGCGGCGCGCCAGTTCCGGCAAAAATTCACCGTCGCCGGGGCCGACTTCAATGGCCGTCGCGCCGTCTCTGAAACTCAGCTTGTCGAGCAGCGCCACCACGCTTTCGCGGTATTGCGGCAGGCCGGCGATCAAGTCTTGCTGGGCACGAAACTTCTCCGCCACCCGTGAGAAAAAGTCCTGGCTGGCCGCCGCTCGTTGTCCATGGACCTGAGCGATCCGCGACTGCACATCGGCCGGCAACGTCAGGTTGTCCACTTCTTCGAGCAAGGCGGCGTGCAGCTTGCCGCCCAGCAGGTCGGTGTGGGGCAGGGCGCGACGGTAGAAAATCGCGTTGCCTTCACGGCGGGTCGCCACCAGGTCGGCCTGGGCCAGGACCTTGAGGTGGTGGCTCATGCCGGACTGACCGATACCGAAGATCTGCGCCAGTTCCAGTACGCCAAACGAATCGTTGGCCAGCGCGCGCAATACATTCAGCCGCAGAGGATCACCGCCGGCCTTGCACAGGGCCGCCAGCTCATCGCAATCGTCATGTTGAATGGAAGGCACGCGTAAATTCATAAGGCCAGCAGTCTAGTGACGCTCAGAAATCACCGCAAGGGCAATATCAAAAAGTTTTGATATTGGTCGATAGATGGCACTTCCAGACGTTAGGTTCAGTCAACAAACGAACTGCAGAAAGGTTTCATCAGTCGAAACCGCTGTTAACAATTGGAAAAACGCCTCCAGATGACTATCTGTCATTGCCCCGAGGCGGGTGGGTGAGGGAAAATGCTCGCCTTTTTTCCGTTTCGTTTTATTCACTCTCGATACAGAACCCGCAGGAGAACAGCGATGCCCAGCCGTCGTGAGCGTGCCAACGCCATTCGTGCCCTCAGCATGGATGCCGTGCAAAAAGCCAACAGCGGCCATCCCGGTGCCCCGATGGGTATGGCGGATATCGCCGAAGTACTTTGGCGTGACTACCTGAAGCACAACCCGAGCAATCCATCGTTCGCCGACCGTGACCGCTTCGTGCTGTCCAACGGTCACGGCTCGATGTTGATCTACTCGCTGCTGCACCTGACCGGCTACGACCTGTCGATCGATGACCTGAAAAATTTCCGCCAACTGCACAGCCGCACCCCGGGTCACCCGGAATTCGGCTACACCCCGGGCGTTGAAACCACCACCGGTCCTCTGGGCCAAGGCCTGGCCAACGCCGTCGGTTTCGCCCTGGCTGAAAAAGTCCTGGCGGCGCAGTTCAACCGTCCTGGCCACAATGTTGTCGATCACCACACCTACGTGTTCCTGGGTGATGGCTGCATGATGGAAGGCATTTCCCACGAAGTTGGCTCCCTGGCCGGTACATTGGGCCTGGGCAAGCTGATCGCTTTCTACGACGACAACGGCATCTCCATCGATGGCGAAGTAGAAGGCTGGTTCACCGACGACACGCCCAAGCGTTTCGAAGCCTACAACTGGCAGGTGATCCGCAACGTCGACGGTCATGACCCGGAAGAGATCAAGACCGCGATCGAAACCGCGCGTAAAAGCGATCAGCCAACCCTGATCTGCTGCAAGACCACCATCGGTTTCGGTTCGCCGAACAAGCAAGGTAAAGAAGACTGCCACGGCGCCCCATTGGGTGACGCGGAAATCGCCTTGACCCGTGCCGCGCTGAAATGGAACCACGGTCCGTTCGAAATCCCGGCTGACATCTATGCCGAGTGGGACGCCAAGGAAGCTGGCCGCGCGGCCGAAGCCGAGTGGGATCAGCGTTTCGCTGCCTACTCTGCGGCTTTCCCTGAGCTGGCCAACGAACTGGTCCGTCGCCTGGGCGGCGATCTGCCAGAAGACTTCGCGGAAAAAGCCTCGGCTTACATCGCTGAAGTTGCGGCCAAGGGCGAGACCATCGCCAGCCGTAAAGCCAGCCAGAACGCACTGAATGCCTACGGCCCGCTGTTGCCTGAACTGCTCGGCGGCTCCGCTGACCTGGCCGGTTCCAACCTGACCCTGTGGAAAGGTTGCAAAGGTGTTTCGGCTGAAGACGCCAGCGGCAACTACATGTACTACGGCGTTCGCGAATTCGGCATGAGCGCGATCATGAACGGCGTGGCCCTGCACGGCGGTCTGGTGCCTTACGGCGCCACCTTCCTGATGTTCATGGAATACGCCCGCAACGCCGTGCGCATGGCTTCGCTGATGAAGAAGCGCGTGGTGTTCGTCTACACCCACGACTCCATCGGCCTGGGCGAAGACGGCCCGACTCACCAGCCGATCGAGCAACTGACCAGCCTGCGCAGCACACCGAACCTCGACACCTGGCGTCCAGCCGATGCCGTTGAATCGGCCGTTTGCTGGAAACAGGCCATCGAGCGCAAGGACGGCCCTTCGGCGCTGATCTTCTCGCGTCAGAACCTGCAGCATCAGGAACGCAGCGCGCTGCAGATCGCGGATATCGCCCGTGGCGGTTACGTGTTGAAGGACTGTGCAGGCGAGCCTGAGCTGATCCTGATCTCCACCGGTTCGGAAGTCGGTCTGGCGGTTCAGGCCTACGACAAGCTGACCGAGCAAGGTCGCAAGGTGCGTGTTGTTTCGATGCCGTGCACCAACGTGTTCGATGCCCAGGACGCCGGCTACAAGCAAGCGGTTCTGCCGTTGCAAGTCAGCGCCCGTATCGCCATCGAAGCCGCGCACGCGGACTACTGGTACAAGTACGTGGGCCTGGAAGGCCGCGTGATCGGCATGACCACCTACGGTGAGTCGGCGCCTGCGCCTGCCTTGTTCGAAGAGTTCGGCTTTACCCTGGAAAACATCCTGGGCCAGGCTGAAGAGCTGCTGGAAGACTGATCCAGAAGTAGCGTTATCGGGGCTGAAGTCTTCGCGGGCAAGCCTCGCTCCTACAAGGGATCGCGTTGTTTTCAAGACAACCGAAGACCTGTAGGAGCGGGCTTGCCCGCGAAGGCGGCAGTCCTGGCAACCTCATTCCCAAGCTTCATCGAGAACCCCATGCCTCAACCGCGTCCTTACAAAGTTGCACTCAACGGCTACGGCCGGATTGGTCGTTGCGTCTTGCGTGCGTTGTTTGAGCGAGGCTCGGCGGCCGGGTTTGAAATTGTTGCGATCAACGATCTGGCCGACATGGCCAGCATCGAATACCTGACACGCTTCGACTCCACTCACGGGCGCTTTCCCGGCGAAGTGCGAGTAGACGGCGATTGTCTGCATATTAATGGTGACTGCGTGAAAGTCCTGCGCAGTGCCACCCCCGAAGGCATCGATTGGGCGTCCCTGGGCGTCGATCTGGTGCTGGAGTGCTCCGGCGCTTACCACACGCGTGCCGATGGCCAGAGTTTCCTCGACGCCGGCGCACCCCGCGTACTGTTTTCCCAGCCGATGGCCAGTGAGGCGGATGTCGACGCCACCATCGTCTACGGCGTAAACCAGGATTGCCTGACCGGCGATGAGCTGCTGGTGTCCAACGCGTCCTGCACCACCAACTGCGGCGTTCCGCTGTTGCGCCTGCTGGATCAGGCCATTGGTCTGGAATACGTGTCGATCACCACCATTCACTCGGCAATGAACGATCAGCCGGTCATCGACGCCTATCATCACGAAGACCTGCGCCGCACGCGTTCGGCGTTCCAGTCGGTGATTCCGGTGTCCACTGGTCTGGCACGTGGCATCGAACGCCTGCTGCCGGAACTTGCCGGGCGAATTCAGGCCAAAGCCGTGCGGGTGCCGACGGTTAACGTGTCTTGCCTCGACATAACGATGCAGACCGTCAGCGACACCGACGCCACCGAGGTCAACCGGATTCTGCGCGAGGCTGCCACCAGCGGCCCGCTCAAAGGCCTTCTGGCCTACACCGAGCTTCCCCATGCAAGCTGTGATTTCAACCATGACCCACATTCGGCCATCGTCGATGCCAGTCAGACCCGAGTTTCCGGCCCACGGCTGGTGAACATCCTGGCCTGGTTCGACAACGAATGGGGTTTTGCCAACCGAATGCTGGACGTTGCAGAACACTATCTGCAAACAGCTATTTCCAAAAAACAGTAACCCAGGAATTGCGACCCATGACCGTGTTGAAGATGACCGACCTCGATCTGCAAGGTAAGCGCGTACTGATCCGCGAAGACCTCAACGTCCCAGTCAAGGACGGTGTTGTCACCAGCGATGCGCGAATCCTGGCTTCGCTGCCGACCATCAAGCTGGCCCTGGAAAAAGGCGCGGCCGTGATGGTCTGCTCGCACCTTGGTCGTCCGACCGAAGGCGAATTCTCGGCCGAGAACAGCCTCAAGCCAGTCGCTGACTACCTGAGCAAGGCCCTGGGCCGCGAAGTGCCGCTGGTCGCCGATTACCTGGGCGGCGTTGACGTGAAAGCGGGCGACATCGTGCTGTTCGAAAACGTGCGCTTCAACAAAGGCGAGAAAAAGAACGCTGACGAACTGGCCCAGCAATACGCCGCCCTGTGCGATGTGTTCGTGATGGACGCCTTCGGCACCGCTCACCGCGCCGAGGGTTCGACCCATGGCGTGGCCAAGTTCGCCAAAGTCGCCGCCGCTGGCCCGCTGCTGGCTGCTGAGCTGGACGCACTGGGCAAAGCCCTTGGCGCCCCGGCCCAGCCGATGGCTGCCATCGTTGCCGGTTCCAAGGTCTCGACCAAACTCGACGTCCTGAACAGCCTGAGCCAGATCTGCAACCAGCTGATTGTCGGCGGCGGTATCGCCAACACCTTCCTGGCCGCTGCCGGTCACCCGGTCGGCAAGTCGCTGTACGAGCCGGACCTGCTGGACACCGCTCGCGCCATCGCCGCCAAGGTCAGCGTGCCGCTGCCGGTCGATGTCGTGGTTGCCAAGGAGTTCGCTGAAAGCGCGACCGCCACCGTCAAGCTGATTGCTGACGTAGCCGCCGACGACATGATCCTGGATATCGGCCCGCAGACCGCGGCGAATTTCGCCGAGCTGCTGAAGTCGTCCAAGACCATCCTGTGGAACGGCCCGGTGGGCGTGTTCGAATTTGACCAGTTCGGTAACGGCACCAAGGTGCTGGCCCAGGCCATCGCGGAAAGCTCGGCGTTCTCCATCGCTGGCGGCGGCGACACCCTGGCTGCCATCGATAAATATGGCGTTGCCGACCAGATCTCCTACATTTCTACCGGCGGCGGCGCGTTCCTCGAGTTCGTGGAAGGCAAGGTCTTGCCTGCCGTTGAAGTCCTGGAAAGCCGGGCCAAGGGCTGAGGTCATTCATTTGGCCACGCAAAGGAGTGTTCTCATGGTCAAGCCATTAGCGCTGTTGATCGCCGCGGGTATGCTGGTGGCTTGCGGGAGTAACCCGAAAGCCAAGCCGGAACCTGCGCCGCAGTCAGTGGAAAAAGGCTGCTACCAGGCCGACTGGCAAGCGGAAACCAACCCGGTGATCAACAAGCGTTCCGGGCCTGATGGCCTGGAGAAATACGAGACCCAGACCCCGGCCAAGGAACATGGTTGCCCTTGACGGGTCAGACACTTTACTCAGGGCTGGCGGCGTGCGCCGTCAGTCGAGGAACATGGATGAAAGGTTTTATCGCCGTTACGGCGTTGGCATTGCTGGCCGGTTGCTCGAATTTCAACCTGTTCAAGCCTGCCGAATCGACGGACAACTGGACCACCTGGACCTGCGACAGCCAGGCCAAAGTGCTCTGGCGCTACACCGACGACAGCCGCAAGGAAGTCGACGTGCGCCTCGGCGGGGCCGATCAGGTCTACCGCTTGAAGCTTGAACCGGGCGCCGAAGGTTCGCTGTACAGCAACGACATGCTGGCGTTTCACGTAAAAGGTGAGGAAGGCCTGGTGTACTGGGTCGCCACCAATGATTTGATTGGCCGCGGTTGTAAAGCGCAGTAATTGAAGGCCTGTGCGAAACCTGTAGGAGCGAAGCTTGCTCGCGAAGACGTCATCACATTCAACACATGGGGTGCCAGTTAAACCGCTTTCGCGAGCAAGCTTCGCTCCTACGGGAATTCGATGGCTTGTAGAGATTCAGGCAACACCGAATTCGCAGCCCGGGCCAACCCCCGATCTGCAATAACTTGAATAGCCGCCGCCGCTCCGGCAGGCTGGCACGATTAACGACCCAAACCGGGAGAGACACACACAATGGCACTTATCAGCATGCGCCAGATGCTGGACCACGCAGCCGAGTTCGGCTACGGCGTTCCAGCCTTCAACGTCAACAACCTTGAGCAGATGCGCGCCATCATGGAAGCCGCTGACAAGACTGACTCCCCGGTGATCGTCCAGGCCTCGGCCGGTGCTCGCAAATACGCCGGCGCACCGTTCCTGCGTCACCTGATCCTGGCCGCCATCGAAGAATTCCCGCACATCCCGGTGTGCATGCACCAGGACCACGGCACCAGCCCTGACGTCTGCCAGCGCTCCATCCAGCTGGGCTTCAGCTCGGTAATGATGGACGGTTCCCTGGGCGAAGACGGCAAGACCCCGACTGACTACGACTACAACGTCCGTGTCACCCAACAAACCGTGGCCATGGCTCACGCCTGCGGCGTCTCGGTAGAAGGCGAGCTGGGCTGCCTGGGTTCGCTGGAAACCGGCATGGCCGGTGAAGAAGACGGCATCGGCGCCGAAGGCGTTCTGGATCACAGCCAGATGCTGACCGACCCGGAAGAAGCCGCTGACTTCGTCAAGCGCACCCAGGTCGACGCCCTGGCCATCGCCATCGGCACCAGCCACGGCGCGTACAAATTCACCAAGCCACCTACCGGCGACGTGCTGGCCATCGACCGCATCAAAGAAATCCACAAGCGCATCCCGAACACCCACTTGGTGATGCACGGTTCTTCTTCGGTTCCGCAAGAGTGGCTGGCGATCATCAACCAGTACGGCGGCGACATCAAAGAAACCTACGGCGTGCCGGTTGAAGAGATCGTTGAAGGCATCAAGCACGGCGTGCGTAAGGTCAATATCGATACTGACCTGCGTTTGGCTTCCACCGGTGCGATGCGTCGGTTGATGGCGACCAACCCGAGCGAGTTCGACCCGCGCAAATTCTTCGGCGCGACTGTGACTGCCATGCGTGATGTGTGTATCGCTCGTTACGAAGCATTCGGTACTGCGGGTAATGCTTCGAAGATCAAGCCGATCTCGTTGGAAGCGATGTACCAGCGGTATTTGAAGGGTGAGTTGAACGCTAAGGTTAACTAAGTTTTTAGCGTTTGAGTCGCATAAGAAACCCGCCGAGAGGCGGGTTTTTTGCTTGTAAGGAAGTCGTAATTGATTCGATTTTTCTGTCTCGATAATGTTTATCTTGTACGACCTTGATTTTTGGAATAGTTCCTAAGTGGTCGCGTTGTCTTGGTATTGTTGCGATAGCATGTGTTTCGCGCTTTTTGTTATTTCGAAATTGTATAAATAACTGTAATTTTTTACAGGTGATCCGCAAGTTATTTTGACATATCGTTCATATGCCGTATCCAAGGGGCAAGCGATGTGAATGAACTCATTTCGCTAGCTCTGTTGATTTGCAATTATGGAGATTAATATAATGTTGAATGGAGCATATGAAGGCGGAGATGGTGACAGCAAAGCTATTCTGAAGATCACAGACTCAGATGCTAGTCGCGATATTATAAATGGCGGAACATATGAGTATGCGGGGAAGGTCTATGATGTAAGGGGTAATTTTTATTATATGAGTCAGCCCAATACAAAGGTTGTTATTAATCTGGTATTGGCATCTCGTGACGACTCTCCGAGTTATGAGATGAAATTAATGTCGCCTGATAAAACTTATTCACTGCTGCAAGGTACTGTTTCGTATTTTGGCGGCGGTGCCACGGTGTTTAGTGCAAGTCTTGGAAAGACAGCATAAATGAAGATCTGAAAAAAAGGGGGCGGATCTATTTGACCGTCCCTTTGTTTGCTCTCTGAAAGTCGTTTTCTTTAACTTAAAGGGGACAGATTTATTTAATAATCGTCCCCGGCGTTCTTCTGTTCGAGTCGTTTTGCAGGTCTGCCTTGCACTCGATGTGAGATTCGCAAACCGGTGATTTTTTCAATCTCATCTGTGAATCGGGGATTGCCCGTCAGCTGTCCGCGCTGAAGGGCGCCTCTGATCAACTGCAACTCTGTGGAAGGAATCGTTTGTTCCATAAATGAGGTATAGCGGGCAAGGCGCTCGGCGTGAGTGTTGCCCAGTTCGGTAAAGCAAAGATCTTCATCAAGCCAATGATTTCCGGCTGCTTCGTTGAGGCGAAGGTGCAGACTCGACCAAGGGTAATCCTGTGCACGCTGTACCATTTGCGCTCGCACCGGATTTAGCTCGATGTATCGACTACAAGCCAGCAAATAGGTGTCGGTCTGAACCACGCTGGATTTGTATCGGCTCTCCCACAAGGTTCCGGAGCGTCCTTCCAGCTTGTTGCGATAGCGCGTCATGCGGCCTGCCAGGCCTTTCATCAATTGTCCGAGACTCGCAACGGAGTTACCTGGTGCGAGTAGTAGATGGACATGATTGGTCATCAAGCAGAAGGCATAGACTTTAACGTCGTATAGCGTTTTGAGCTCTCGCAGATCTTCGAGGTAGCGCTGGAAGTCGCCTGGCTCGGCGAACACGACCTGCCTGTTGTGGCCTCGTTGCACGACATGATGCGGATAATTGGGTAAAACAACTCGTCCCATTCTGGGCATATAGCCTCCTACGTCCTTGTAGTGATGGGTGAAGCATAGCAGCAAATAATCGATTAAATAAATCTGTCCCCTTTGTTTGCTTCGAGTTGTCGCTTGCTTTTTAGTTAACTCCGTTATCGCAAAAATGTATAAAAAACTGTCATTTATTACAGGTGATTTAATGCTGGCTGCCGCCTATTGTTTAATGCGTAACCGAGAGAAAAGGAAGGGAAGTGTTAAATAAATCTGCCCCCTTTCTTTGAAACATAAGGCTGGTCGGTTTCTTTTTACTATTATTGAAGGAGAGCAGGGTCATGGAAAATAGTAAATTTGGCGGGAGTAATACTCAACTTTCTATTCCGGCTCGATTGAGTTTGCTGAATGGCGGGGAGCGGATTGATGTAACTCTGAAAGATGGCACCACATTGTCAGGTCTTTTTGTTTCGTATGAAGATAATAAGCTGAAGTTGACGTTGGTTGGCACTGGTCATGATAAAGAGATCTTAGGAGGAACTATAAAGGACCTGCGTGTTCCGCAGATAACAGCAAAAGCGAGATGAAAGTCAGGGCGCGCTGCGGGCCGGCTGTGAGTATTTCGGTCCGCCATGATTTTTATCTTGATTTAAGTAAAAACCCGCAGTGATGCGGGTTTTTATTGCCTGATTTTTACTGCTGCTTAGGTGTATCAAATCCGCGCTGTTCAATGACCCCAAAAACGTCGGCGACGTCCTGAACCATGCTCCGGGCAATGTTGGTGACGGTGTTGATGTCGTTCTCGGCGTAGTCCGGCAGGCTGGTGCACGCCATCAGATTCAAATATTTGAGGACGGCGTTGAGGCGTTCGCTGACGCAGTTGTGGAGTTCGCGTAATGGGGCGTCGTTGTCGATGAGCAGCACGGGGTAGTCGGGTTCGCAGACCGAGGATACGAGGAACCCGGCAGACCCGAAGGTCTCCCACACACAGCCACCATAACAAAGGAGGGCGAGCGTTTACGTGCCCCTTTTTTCGAGGCGCTAGGTTACTACACGTATCGTCAGGGCTGCGAAACCCTATCGCTAACAATGTCAGCGACAGGCCAACTTTAGAAGACAGCGATTCGGGTACCCGCAACCGGGCTGTAGGACGTGTATGCGGTCATTGTGGCAAGGGCACTCGTTCCCATTCGGCGACGTGGGCGCCGTGAATCGGTGACGTGGTGTGTCTGTGGGAATCAGGTGGCAGGATTTGGGGCTACTTCGTAGCCCAGCGGGAGCAAGCTCCCTCGCCACAGTCAGAGGCGTCCTACGCGTTTTTCGGACGATGTAGCAGCTGTCGAGATTGAGAGGACTTCATCCTCGAACGCAGCCTCGCGTTGCTCGACAACTGCTACAGGGGCAGAGGTGTTCTTACTTATCGTGATCAATATCCAACTTGCTGAACGTCACTTTCCCACCTTCGCTGGTGTACCCGGTGTGGTCTTGCACATAGACCCCGGCCTTGAAATAAAGCGGCTTGTCCCGCCACGTCGCGCTGATGTCGGTGTCCCACTGATACCCCGCCGCACTGATGCCCAGCGCGCCGCCCGGGCTCAGGTGGATGAGGTAGGAGAACTCCCGGTCAAGTTTCACCCCGGTGGCGATGGTGATGATCCGGCCTTCGTCGTCATCCGGGCGCATGCGCACCTTGGCGACGATGTTGCCCGATTGCGTGCTGGTCTTGTACTGATACTCGAGCTTCACCATGGGTTTTTGGCTTTCATAGGCGTGGATCTGGCCGATGACGATTTTGCCCGTGCTCGGTACCTGGTTGACTGCGAGGGTGGCGCGCAGGGAGTTGTCGGCGTCCGGGTAGAGCCAGTTTTTCAGGGTGCCGTTGCTGTAGGTTTCGCGCAGTTCGGTGCGGGGGTATTTTGCATTTGCAGTTTTGGAGCCGGTGACCGGGGACCAGAAAAACAGGGTGCCGGTGTCGGAGTGGAAGTATTGATCCTTGAAGCCGTTCACCAGTTTGGGGGTGTCAACGGTGTACGGCGGACTGCCGACAGGAACACTAAGGTTCCAGGTTGCGAGATCGATCATAGTCAAAAGCTTCCACGATTTTTTTTGCTGCACGCCCGTGCCAGAAGCTCTGGCGCGGGCCTTGGGGGCCATCCTTATAAGCGTAGAAGTTCAATTTGTTAATGCGAAAATGACAGATGGATGGCGTCAAAATCCTGTCAAAAGGCCATCCTCCCCGGTTTCAGGGGGCTGTAGAAGCGACCGTTAGTCGGCAAATGTACGTGATGGTTAAATGATGGCGCACTGGCAGCTTCTGCTTTTGCGGATCCCGGTCTAGAGTGAAGGCTCAGTATTTGGCCGGTTTTCACGAGAGACTGGCCTGACGCCCCGAAATAAGAGAAGCAGCATGGAATGCGCGCACCCCACGCCAGCTGAAGGCAGCTCGATCCTTTTAATCGTCGATGATTACCCTGAAAACCTGATCAGCTTGCGCGCGTTGCTCCAGCGCCAGGATTGGCAGGTCATTACCGCAGCTTCCGGTTTCGAAGCGCTCAGTCTGTTGCTCGAACACGATGTCGACCTGGTGCTGCTGGATGTGCAGATGCCGGGCATGGATGGTTTTGAAGTGGCGCGCCTGATGCGCGGCAGTCAGCGAACCCGTCTCACACCGATTATTTTCCTGACCGCTAACGAACAGTCCCAGGACGCCGTGATCAAGGGCTATGCCAGTGGTGCGGTGGATTACCTGTTCAAGCCGTTCGACCCGCAAATTCTCAAGCCCAAAGTTCAGGCGTTGCTCGAGCATCAACGCAATCGCCGTGCCTTGCAGCGCCTGAGCCACGATCTGGAGGTCGCTCGCGCGTTTAATGCCTCGGTGCTGGACAACGCCGCCGAAGGCATCCTGGTGGTGGGTGAGGACGGTGTGATCCGCTTTGCCAACCCGGCGATGTCCCGGTTGCTCAATGCCACGGTGCAAGACCTGCAAGGCAAAGAGTTTCTGGATTTCCTGCAAAAGCCGCACATCCCGGTCTGGGCGGACTCTGACTTTTATACCGGTTACCGGCGCGGCGAAACCCTGCGCCTGCACGACGCGTTGCTGCGAACGGCGCCCGGCCAGCAAGTGCCGGTGGCGCTGTCTTGTGCGCCATTGCCTAGCGAACAACATGCGATGGTGGTGACGGTGCTGGATATGTCGGTGGTGCGCCATCTGCATCAGCAACTGGAATTCCAGGCGGTGACGGATCCGCTGACCGGGCTGCTCAATCGTCGCGGTTTCTACCAGACGGTGGAGAATCTGCTGTTGCGCGGTGAACGGTCCGACAGCGCCTGGGTACTGCTGTACCTGGATCTCGACGGCTTCAAGCGCGTCAACGATTCCCTCGGACACGATGCCGGCGACCGGGTGCTGCGCTGGGTGTCCGAGCAATTGAAAGCCTGTCTGCGGCCCTTTGACATTCTGGCGCGCATGGGCGGCGATGAGTTCACGGCGCTGCTGGATCTGGAGTTCCCGGAGCAAGCGGCGAAGATCGCCGAGAAGCTCATTGAGCGGGTGTCGATCTGTCAGCAGATTGATGGTCTGGATATCGCCTTGGGCGCCAGCATCGGCATCGCCACGTACCCGGATTGCGGTTCGAACCTCGACGGCTTGCTGCGTGCGTCGGACATTGCCATGTACGAAGCCAAACGGGCCGGCCGTCAGCAATACCGTTTCTACGATCACGACATGAATGGCCGGGCGCGCTCGCGGCTGATGCTCGAAGATAGCGTGCGCACCGCCATTGAGAACCGTGATTTCAACCTCGTGTATCAGCCGCAGGTGGCGATAGACAGCGGGCAGATTCGTGGTTTCGAAGCGCTGCTGCGTTGGCAGCACCCGAGCGTCGGTGACGTGCCGCCGGGGCTGTTTTTGCCGTTGCTGGAAGAGGCGCGGCTGATCAGTCGTCTGGGCAGCTGGATTTACCATCGCGGGGCCGGCCAGCGCAAAGCGTGGGAAACCTTGTTTGCCGAAGACCTGGTGCTGGGCGTCAGTTTGAGCAGCACCCAGTTCGGCATGCCCAACCTGGTCACTGAATTGCGCCAGGTGCTGGAGCGTCACGGCTTGCAGCCGCGTTATCTGGAAGTCGAAGTGACGGAAGAAGCGTTGATGCAAAACCCCGAAGAAACCCGCAAGACCCTGCGCTTGCTGCGCAATCTTGGAGTGCGGGTGGCGCTGGATGACTTCGGCTCCGGACCTTGCTCGCTGGCGCATCTGCGCGATCTGGAACTGGACACGCTCAAGTTTGATCGGCATTTGATCGCCCGATTGCCGGCGTCAGAACGGGACGCGGCGCTGGTGCGCAATGTGATCGACCTGTGCAAGCAATACGGGATGTTGGTGATTGCCGAAGGGGTGGAAACCATCACGCAATATGAATGGCTGCAAGCCAACGGCTGCCAGTACGTGCAAGGTTTTCTGGTGGGGCGGCCGATGATGGCCGAGGATGCCGGCGACTTTGTGACGCCGTTTGACTGGAGCGCGCTGATCCGCTGAATTCGCTACACTGGCGACCTTTTCGTGATTCGTGTTGCCGACCCTGATGACTGCGTTGAAATACCTCCAGGCCTATCCCGCTGCGTTGCAGGACCAGGTGCGCCAGCTGATCACCGAAGGTCGGCTGGGCGACTACCTGAGCAAGCGCTACCCGGAAAAACACGCGGTGCAGAGCGACAAGGCGCTGTACACCTTCGCGCTGGACCTCAAGCAGGAATACCTGCGCAACGCGCCGGCCATCGACAAGGTGCTGTTCGACAACCGCCTCGACCTGACCCATCGCGCCCTTGGCCTGCACACGACAATCTCGCGGGTGCAGGGCGGCAAGCTCAAGTCCAAGAAGGAAATCCGGGTGGCCTCGTTGTTCAAGGAAGCACCCTCCGAGTTTCTGAAAATGATCGTCGTGCATGAGCTGGCGCACTTTAAAGAGTCGGATCACAACAAGGCGTTCTACAAGCTCTGCGAACACATGTTGCCGGGGTATCACCAGGTGGAATTTGATCTGCGGGTATACCTGACGTGGCGGGATATGCAGTAAAGGGAGTGTTTGAATGGATGTAAGCAAGACCAAGAGCAGCTTTTATCGCCGGTTGTACGTGGCCTACCTGATCGACAGCGGGTTGGCCAGCAGCGTCCCGGCGCTGACCGAAGCAACCGGCATGCCCCGGCGCACGGCGCAGGACACAATTGCCGCATTGGCGGACCTGGACATCATTTGCGAGTTCGAGCAGGAAGAGGGCGCGCGCAATCATGCGGGGCGCTATCGGATTCGCGAGTGGGGGGCGATTGATCGGGGGTGGATCGAGCGGAATCTGCGGCAGATTAAAGCGGTGCTGGAATACCCGTGATTTGTGGCGTTGCCGATGACGCCTTCGCGGGCAAGCCTCGCTCCTGCAGGTGCGGTGAAATCCCTGCAGGAGCGAGGCTTGCCCGCGAAGAGCCCCTTAAGGGCGACGCATCCCGATATGCGGAATGTCATCCTCCAGAAACTCCTCACCCGCCACCACAAACCCGTACCGTCCGTAATACCCCTGCAAATGCGCCTGGGCCGAAAGATAGATCGGCACCTCGGGCCAGCGTTTTGCGGCCTGCTTCAACGCCTGGGCCATTAATTCATGCCCCAGCCCGGTGCCACGGGCGCCAGGCGCGATAATCACCCGCCCGATCACCACGTCGCCGCCCTGCGTTTCCGGGTCGAGCAAGCGCAGATAGGCCACCAGCCGATCCCCGTCCCACGCCATCAAATGGCAGGTGTCCCCTTCCAGATCCTGGCCATCGACATCCTGATAAGCGCATTTCTGTTCGACGACGAACACTTCTGCGCGCAACTGGAGAATGGCGTACAGCTGCTCTTTCCCCAGATCGCTGTGGTGTTTGCAGACCCAATCGATTGTCATCTTCACTTTCCTTGAGCAACGTCCTTCGGATACTAAGCGTCCCGGCGATATATGTCTTTATGACGGAGCAATCTGTGACGAAGGCCAAAATGCCATCATTCATTTCTCGCGGCACTGTCTTCTTTGTGTAATCTGCGATTGAGCGCAGTGCAGTGGCTTCAATGAGCTAATGTTGAGTACTTGGGTGCTGATACATGTGTCTTGGAGTTTTGGCAGAAAAATGCGTCGGGCAGCCCGCCCGCTAAGGATTTTCTAGCATGCCGCGATTGCATCGAGCGTTTGCTTTGATCGTTCTGCTGTTGCTGACACAGAGCGCGGCAGCGGAGAAGCTGCGTCTGGTCGCCGACGCCTGGCCACCGTTTACCGACGCCACGCTGGTCAACGGTGGCTTGGCCACTGACATTGTCAGCACTGCGCTGGCACGGGCCGGTTACGCCAGTGATTTCGAGCAGGTGCCCTGGGCGCGAGCGTTGCTCGGCGTCGGTGAAGGCCGTTACGACGTGCTGGTCAACGCCTGGTACACCGACGAGCGCACCAAGCTGGGCCAGTTTTCCGGCGAATACCTGCTCAACCGCGTGCGTTTTCTCAAGCGTAAAGACGCGCCCATCGAATACAACAACTTGCAGCAATTGCACACTTACCCGATTGCAGTGGTGCGCGGTTATGCCTATTCACCGGAATTCGATGAGGACGTGTCGTTGCAGAAAGTCCCCGTGCATAACTTCGCCATGGCCGTGCGCATGGTCGCGGCAGACCGGGTCAAGTTGACGCTGGAAGACGAATACGTCGCCCGTTATTACCTGGCTCGGGAATCATCCAAGGTGCGCAATGCCGTGGAGTTCCTGCCCAAGGCATTGAGCGAGAACAGCTTGCACATATTGGTCAGCCTGAAAAATCCGCAGCATGAACAGATCGTCGCCGGTTTCGATCGCGAGATTGCGGAGATGAAGGCTGATGGCAGTTATGAGCGGTTGATGAAGCAGCATGGGATGTAAGCCTCGGTGTGGCTGATGGCCCTATCGCGAGCAGGCTCGCTCCCACAGGATTTGCACCGAATCTGTGGGAGCGAGCCTGCTCGCAATGGGGCTCGCCCAGTCACTACAGATCTCAGGCTTCACTGGTGTCCTTGATCAGATGCGCCGCCAACGTCCGCAACGGCCCCAACTGCCGGCAGATCAACGCCAACTGCGTCTGTACCAGCCGCTGCCCTTCATCGATCTCATCCGGCATTTGCTCCAGCTCATTGGCCAGCGCCTCTTCGGCATCGCTCTGAATCGCAATTGGCTGTTTGCTCGCCAACCCTTGGGCGATCTCGTCGATGCTGGCCGCCAGGCTCACGCCCGCGCCGTCGATCAAATGCTCGCGAACATCCGTCGGTAACTGGGTTTCACGGTGCGCACCCAATCCCGACAAGTAGCTGAGCAACGTGTGCGACAGCACCAGGAAGCGAAACCCGACATCCGCTTCCTTACGGAAATGCCCTGGCTCCATGAGCATGTTGGCCAGCGTCGTCGACAATGCCGCATCAGCGTTGTGCGCATTGCGCCGGGCCAGGCGATAGGCCAGGTCGTCGCTTTTGCCGGCGGCGTATTGCTGCATGATCTGGCGCAGGTAAATGCTGTTGCAGGTCAGGGTATTGGCCAGCACTTTGTTCAGGCGTCGGCCCTGCCAGTCCGGCAGGAACAGGAACACCGCGAGCCCGGCGATCAAGCTGCCGAGCAAGGTGTCGAACAGCCGCGGCAGGAACAGCCCGTAACCATCACCGACCTGATTGAAGCAGAACAGCACCATCAAGGTAATCGCGGCGGTCGCCAACGTGTAGCGCGTGGTGCGGTTGATAAAGAACACCACTCCGGCTGCGATCGCGAAGCACGACTGGACCAGCGGATTGGGGAACAGATCGAACAGCGCCCAGGCCACCGTCAGGCCAATCGCGGTGCCGATGATCCGTTGGCCCAGTTTGCGTCGAGTGGCGCCGTAGTTTGGCTGGCAGACAAACAGCGTGGTGAGGATGATCCAGTAACCTTGCGAGGGGTGAATCAAGTGCACCATGCCGTAGCCGATGCTCAAGGCCAGGGGCAGGCGCAGTGCATGGCGGAACAGCAGCGAGGTCGGCGTCAGCTGCGTGCGCAAGCGAATCCATACATCCTTGAGGTTGCGCGGCGAGCGGTCGAGCAGGCTGCTGTCGGTGGCGTCGGCCAGGGCGTCGGGGTTGCTGGCGTCGCTGAGCAAACGGTCGAGGGTGCCGAGGTTGGCGGCCAATGCCCGCAAAGAGCGCAACAGACCGCGCCAGGCCGGGTTGCTCTGGATGCGCAGGTGTTCGATGGAGGCGTGCAGGTCGCTCAACGCTTCGGCGAAGCTGGCGTCATAGATGAACGGCTGGCGCATCTGGATCGATTCCGCCAGCGCCCGGCAGGCTTTGCCTTGCTGGCGTAGCAGACGCTGGCAACGGAACAGCACGTCGCTGTGAAAGAACGCCTCGGCCAGCGCGTTGTAAGGGTAGTGCGAAGAACTGGCGCGCTCGTGGATGTCCTGAGCGAGGAAGTACAGCTTGAGGTAGCGGCTGACTTTCGAACCCGGTCGTCCATTGCCGACCCGGTGCAGGATAATTTCCTTGGCAGCGTTGAGTGCCGCGACAACTCGACCGTTTTGCTGCGCCAGTTCCAGTCGGCGTGCTTCCACGTCCATCTGCCGAATCGGCTCGAACAGCGACGATTTCAGCTTCAAGTAAAAACCCAGTTCACGGAACAACCGAGCCAGGCTCTGCTGCACCGGCTGGTTGGAAAACATCGCCTGCCACAGCACCGAGAGCAAGCCGTACCAGGCGGCGCCGGCCACCAGCAGCACCGGTTCGTGCCAGAAATCGGTGACCGCGCCGCCGCGCTGATCCACGCCGATCATGGTGTAGACCGACAGAATCAACGTCGCCGAGGCAATCGCGCCATAGCGTTCGCCGAGGGCGCCGAGCATGGTCAGGCCGAAACTGGCGAGGGCCAGGGCGATGACAAAAACGATGGGGTAGGGGAACAGCAATTCGACGGAGAGGGCGGCGACGCTGAAGCACACCAGCGTCACGGCCAGCGCGTTGAGGCGACCCTGCCAACTGTCGTCGGTCTCGGCCAGGGCGCTGGCGATGATCCCCAGGAACAACGGGATCAGCAGCCCCATTTCATCCTGATACCAACAGACGGCCATGCTGCCGGTCAGGGCGATGAACACCCGCACGCTGTAGCTGAATTTATCCAGCGCCCAGAGACGGCGCAGCGACTGACGAAATGAGGTCGATGACATGAAGTGCGAAGGCCTTCCGAGGCAATGCCGCTAAATTGAGCCAGTAATGACGTCGACGCAATGGCGCCGATCACATCTGACAGCAAAATCTGTTCCTTGATTGTTCAGTGTTGTCTGTTCGGACGCCTTCGCGATCCGACTTGCCCGCGAAAAACGATGACGCGGTGTATCAGACGTACTGCGCAGCGGCATAACCCGAGGCCCAGGCCCATTGGAAGTTGAAGCCGCCCAGGTGTCCGGTGACGTCGAGCACTTCACCGATGAAATACAGGCCAGGGCTTTTCAGCGATTCCATGGTCTTGGATGACACTTCATGAGTGTCGACACCGCCCAAAGTCACTTCCGCTGTGCGATAGCCCTCGGTGCCGGCAGGAACCACTTTCCAGCTCGCCAGTTTTTCGGCGATGTCGGCGATTTCCGCGTGGGTGTATTGCTTCATCGGTTTGGAGACGAACCAGTTGTCCGCCAGCAAGTTGGCCATCTTCTTGGTGAAGATTTCACCGAGAAGGGTTTTCAACTCGCTGTTCGGGCGTTCGGCTTGCTGCTGTTGCAGCCAGCTCGGCACGTCGTGGTCCGGCATCAAGTTGATCTGGACCGTGTCGCCGGATTCCCAGAACGAGGAAATCTGCAAAATCGCCGGGCCACTGAGGCCGCGATGGGTGAACAGGATGTTCTCGCGAAAGCTCTGGTCGTTGCAGCTCACCAGGCAATCCACCGATGTACCGGACAGCTCGGTGCACAGTTCCTTGAGCTGATCGGTGATGGTGAACGGCACCAGGCCGGCACGGGTCGGTAGCAGTTCGTGACCGAACTGCTTGGCGACCTGATAACCGAAACCGGTGGCGCCCAGGGTCGGAATCGACAGACCACCCGTGGCGATGACCAGGGATTCACAGGTCAGTTGACCGAGCGTCGTGTCGAGCAAGTAACCGCTTTCGAGCTTCTCGATGGTCTGGATCGAGGTGTCCAGGTGCAGGCTGACGCCGACCTGATCGCATTCGGTGAGCAGCATCTCAAGGATGTCGCTGGATTTGTTATCGCAGAACAGTTGGCCGAGTTTCTTCTCGTGATACGGCACGCCGTGCTTGGCGACCATACCGATGAAATCCCACTGGGTGTAGCGCGCCAATGCGGATTTGCAGAAGTGTTCGTTTTGCGAGAGGAAATTGCCCGGTTCTGTGTACATGTTGGTGAAATTGCAGCGGCCACCGCCCGACATCAGGATTTTCTTGCCGGCCTTGTTCGCATGGTCGAGCAACATCACCTTGCGCCCACGTCCGGCGGCGGTCAGCGCACACATCAACCCTGCGGCGCCAGCGCCAATGATCACGACTTCGGTAGAGCGCAAAACGGTGTCCTCACACAGGAGCTTATATTGATCGTTCCCACGCTCTGCGTGGGAATGCCGCCATGGACGCTCTGTGACGCGGAGCGTGGGAACGATCAGGCAGGGGGGAGTTGCGGCGTTCTTAGAGGATACGAACGCGCAACGAACGGCCTTTGATCTTGCCGTCGTTCAGGCGCTGCAAGGCTTGCTTGGCGATCCCGCGTTCAACAGCCACATATGCCTGGAAGTCGAAAATCGCGATCTTGCCGACCTGAGCGCCCGGAATACCGGCATCGCCCGTCAGTGCACCCAGAATGTCGCCCGGACGCACTTTGTCTTTACGGCCTGCGCCGATGACCAGCGTGCTCATCACCGGCAGCAGCGGTGCGCCGCCCTGGGATTTGAGGTTGTCCAGCTGATCCCAGCTCAACGGCGACTTCTGCAGGAGCTCGATGGCCTGGGCGCGGTGCGCTTCGGACGGCGCGACCAGGCTGATCGCAATGCCTTTCTCGCCAGCACGACCGGTACGGCCGACACGGTGAATGTGGATTTCCGAGTCACGGGCCAGCTCGACGTTGATCACCATGTCCAGCGCATCGATGTCCAGGCCGCGCGCGGCGACGTCGGTGGCGACCAGTACCGAAGTACTGCGGTTGGCGAACATGGCCAGCACCTGGTCACGGTCACGCTGTTCCAGATCGCCGTGCAGGCCGACGGCGGAAATGCCTTTGGAGGTCAGGTGATCGACGGTTTCCTGAACCTGCTGCTTGGTGAAGCAGAAGGCGACGCAGGACGCCGGACGGTGATGCGCGAGGACTTTGACCACCGCGTCCATGCGCTCTTCCGGGGAGATTTCGTAGAAGCGCTGCTCAATCTGCGTGTCGTCGTGGAACGCTTCGGCCTTCACGATCTGCGGGTTACGCATGAATTTCGCCGCCAATTGCTTGATGCCCGTCGGATAGGTGGCGGAGAACAGCAGGGTCTGGCGACGTTCAGGGCTCTGGGCGATGATTTCTTCGATGGAATCGTAGAAACCCATGTCGAGCATGCGGTCGGCTTCATCGAGGATCAGCGTGTTCAGGCCATGGAGAATCAGCGAACCCTTGCGCAGGTGCTGCTGAATCCGACCAGGAGTGCCGACGATGATGTGCGCACCGTGCTCCAGCGAGCCGATCTGCGGGCCGAAAGCCACGCCGCCGCACAGGGTCAGGACCTTGATGTTGTCTTCGGCGCGGGCCAGGCGACGGATTTCCTTGGCGACCTGGTCGGCCAACTCGCGAGTCGGGCAGATGACCAGCGCCTGGCAACCGAAGAAGCGCGGATTGATCGGGTTCAGCAGGCCGACACCGAAGGCGGCGGTCTTGCCGCTACCGGTCTTGGCCTGCGCGATCAGGTCCATCCCCTTGAGGATCACCGGCAAGCTTTGCGCCTGGATCGGCGTCATCTCGGCATAACCCAAAGAGTCGAGGTTAGCCAGCATGGCGGCGGATAGCGGCAAAGTATTAAAAGCGGTGGCAATGGTGGTCACGGGACTGGCCTGCAAAACAAAATGTCGCGCAGTGTATCAGTCCCATGGCCATTCGCCCGTAGTTTCCAGACGAGAAGTCGCCGAGCGCAGGCACTTATCGTCTGGAAACTAAGGCTCTATGTGTTCTTCCGGGCTTCTGACGCGCCGTCCGTCTTCCTTTGAGAGCTGGGAGAAGATCGTCGCGGCCAGCATCGCCATGATTCCGACCGTCACAAACGTCAGCTGGAACGCACCCAGCACCGTGTCCACGCCATCGTTGCCGATCTCTGCGGTAAAGCCGCCGAGCAACGCGCCGGCACAGGCAACGCCAAGGCTCAGGGACAATTGCGCGACCACCGACAGCAGGCTGTTGCCGCTGCTGGCGCTGGCGTCGTCGAGGTCGATCAGGGTCACGGTGTTCATCGCGGTGAACTGCAAGGAGTTGATCGCGCCGAGAATCGCCAGCATCCCCAGCAGCAGCCAGTACGGCGTCTGCTCGCTGACCAGGCCCATGCTCGCCAGCATCAGCCCCAGCGCCAGGGTGTTGCCGGTGAGCACGATGCGATAGCCCAGGCGCTCAATCAGCGGACGCGCCACCGATTTGGCGACCATCGCCGCAGCGGCCAGCGGCAACATGCTCATCCCGGCTTGTGACGGCGAATAACCCAGCGCCACTTGCAGCAACAACGGCACGAGGAACGGCAGGGCGCCGCTGCCCAGGCGGGCGAACAGGTTGCCGAGGATGCCCACGGCAAACGTCCGGGTCTTGAACAGCGACGGCGCGAACAGCGGATTATCGATGTGCCCGGCGCGCAGCCAATACGCCGCCAGACACGCCATGCCGCCGAACAGCAGTAACATCACCCGCAAGTGCGGCAGGTGCAGTTCACCGAGGCCTTCCATGGCGATGGTGATCAGAATCATCGCCGCGCCGAACAGCAAAAAGCCCAGGCTGTCGAAACGCGTGCGTTCAGTGCCGCGCAGGTCGGGAATGAACTTCCACACGGCGTAGCAGCCGATGGCGCCCACCGGCAGGTTGATCAGGAAGATCCAGTGCCAGGTCAGGTATTCGACCATCCAGCCGCCCATGGTCGGGCCGATCAACGGACCGAGCAGGCCGGGAATGGTGATGAAGCCCATGATCCGCACCAGCTCCGAGCGCGGATAGGCGCGCAGCACCACCAGCCGCCCGACCGGCAGCATCAATGCACCGCCCAGGCCTTGTATCACTCGGGCACCGATCAGCATGCTCAGGGTGCTCGACAAGGCGCAGAGCAATGAGCCGAGGCTGAACAGCAGGATTGCGCCGAAGAAGATTTTCTTGGTGCCGAAGCGGTCGGCGATCCAGCCCGAGGCAGGAATCAGCAGCGCGACGGTGAGCATGTAGGCAATGATCACGCCCTGCATGCGCAGCGGATCTTCGGCCAGATCCCGGGCCATGGCGGGCAGGGCGGTGTTGAGGATGGTCCCGTCGAGGGATTGCATGAAGAAGGCGATGGCGACGACCCACGGCACCCAGCGGGCGGTGACAGCGTCGAGAGGCGGGCGGTTGGGCATGGGACCTCGTGTGAGTCGGAGTTAATGATCGTTCCCACGCTCCGCGTGGGAATGCAGTCCGGGACGGTCCGCGTCCCTGCCGAAGCGGACGCGTAGCGTCCATTGAGGCATTCCCACGCAGAGCGTGGGCACGATCGGTGTCAGAGGGTCAAGGTCAGCTTGCTGATCAGCGCCCCCGGCAACAACGCCGAGGCTGTGGCCCGCTGGCTGTAGGTGCTGGCCGACAACATAAGCTCACGCTCCTCGGTCAACGCTTCCAGTTGGGAACCAAGCAGACTGTACGCACTGTCATCAAAGCGCATGGTGCTCACCGGCGCCTGAATCTCGCCGTTCTCGACCCAGAACGTCGCGAATCGCGTCATGCCGGTCAGGCGTGCCGCCGGTTGGTCCGAGTAGTTCAGGTACCAGAGGTTGCTGATGTACAGACCGGTGCCCAGTTGCTTGAGAATCTCTGCATCGGGCAGCGTACCGGCGGCCATGTTCACAGCACTCGGCATTTCACCGCCGCTGGCGCCATTGGCGGTCAGGCCGTATTCGGCGGCACTGCGTGAACTGACCATCTGCGCGCCCGCCTTGCCTTCGACGATCAAGCCAAGATCGCTGCGCGGATAACCTTCGCCCGAGAACGCCGGGCTCAACGAACCGCTGACCTTTTCATCAACCGACACCAACGGGCTGAACGCACTGTCGCCCGCATACAGCTTCTGCAACGGGCTGCTTTTGGTGGCAATCGACTGTGCCGAGAAACCGCCCCAGCCCAGCATGTCCATTATTTCTCCCAAGGCTGCCGGTGCCAGATAGGCGCGGTACTGACCGGGCGCCAGGGTGCGTTGCGGTCTGCCGAGGAATGCCAACTGCTCACGCGCCTGCGCAAAGCGCTTGGCAAAACCTTCGCTGTTCCAGTCGTGCCCGGCGTAACTGGCTTTCACCGCTTGGCCGTTTTCATGGACCAGACTGAAATCAAAGTTGAAGCTGTTGGCCTGATGCCAGCCAAGCGCCCCCGAAGAACTGGCGAAACCACGACTGATCGGGCCGGCGGCGTAGAAGCCGACCAGATCCAGCCCCTCGGCGGCCTGGGTGATTTCGGCCACGACCTGCTCGGTGTCCGGCAGCGGATGCTCCTGTACGTTCTTGCTCTGCCAACCGTTGTGGTTGAGCAGCAGGTAGGGATCCTGCGGCAGCAGCGGCAAGGTTTCGCGCAACTGTTGCAGACCTTCGGCCAGGCGCTGAAGGTCGACTTCCTGATCGCCGGCCAGCGTGATGTTGAGGTCAGCATGCCGACCCTCGTTGATCAGCTTGAAACCGACGCTCGCCTGCTGCACCTGGCCGGCCTGACGCACCTTGGCGTGGTTGAAGCGCACGAAGGCCGAGGATTCGGCGGCGTAACTTAGAGTGAACTGTTCCGGCTCGCGAATCGCATCACGCAGCCAATTGACCAAGGCCTTGAACGCATCGGCCTGACTTTTTGAAGTACTCATCAGGCATCCCCCCCAAACACATCAACGTTGCTGAACACACAGGCCGGCGAGGCATGGCCGACGCGGATCACCTGGTTCGGCTCGCCCTTGCCGCAGTTCGGCGTGCCCAGGACCTTGACGGAGTTGGCATCGCCAACGGCGCTGAGGTTTTTCCAGAATTGCGCGGAAATCGCCCGGTAGTTCGGGTTCTTGACCACGCCTTTGAGTTCGCCGTTTTCGATCAGTTGGCCCCATTCACAGCCGAACTGGAATTTGTTGCGTGCATCGTCGATGGACCAGGACCGGTTGGTGCTCATCAAGATGCCGTGCTCGATGTTGCCGATCATCTGCTCCAGCGGTTGATCGCCGGCCTCGATGTTCAGGTTGGCCATGCGATCGATCGGCGGACGGTTCCAGCTGCAGGCGCGGCTGTTGGCCACGCCATCCATGCCCGCGCGAAACTGCGACAGCGCGCCGCCCAATGGGCGCAGCAGCAAGCCTTCTTTAATCAGGAATTGTTTGCTGGCAGCAGTGCCGTCGTCGTCATGGCCATAGCTGGCGAGCTGTTCGGGAATCTCCGGGTCGAAGGTCACGTTCAGCAGTTTCGAGCCGTACTGCAGGCTGCCGAAGTCTTCTGCCTTGACGAAACTGGTGCCGGCGTAATTGCGCTCGTCACCGAGGATGCGGTCCAGTTCCAATGGGTGGCCAATCGATTCGTGGATTTGCAGCATCATCTGGTCCGGCATCAGCAACAGGTCACGCGGGCCTTTCGGGGTGTTCGGCGCCAGCAGCAATTGCAGCGCCTGATCGGCGATTTTCGGACCGGCACCGACCAGGCCGCAGCGGCTGATCACATCAAAACCGCCCTGTTGACCGAAGTTCTCGCGGCCCAGGGTTCGGGTCTGGCTGTCGTTGCCGTCGTAGGCCGTGACTTCCAGGCTCGGGTAGACGAACCGCTGGGCCTGGCGCAGTTCGGCACCGGCGTTGCTGAGGTAGATCTGTTCGACATGGGTGATGCCGATGCTCACTTCCCAGTTCACCAGTCGCTCGTCCTTGGGCACGGATGCGGATTCGGCGCCGAGCAGTTGGTAGCAATCGCTCAGGGAAGGGAAGGGCTGGTCGAGGTTCGGCGAAAAGTAGTCGGCGCGGTCGCTGGAGACCACCTGTGCGCTCAGGTCGAGCAGGGCGTGGGGCTTGAGTCGGCGCGCTTGTTGCTCGGCCTTCTCCAGTGCGGCTTGCAGGCCTTGTTGCGACAGGTCGTTGGTCGCGGCGTAGGCTTCGACGCCGTTGACACGCACGGTCAGCATCGCGCCTTCGTCACGGCTCAGGCTCGGAGGTTCGGCGACATTCTTGCGCACCGACAGGTACTGGCCGGACTCGCGTACATAACGCAGCGAAAAGAATTCAGCGCCCGTGCGCAAGGCAGCGAAGCGCTGCTTGAGCTGGGGGTGGAAATCGAACATTCGGGAACCTCCTTGGTCTGGAGTGGCGGTGCAGCGGTGTTGCGAAGGGGGGGTGAAACGTTTGCGTGGCGCTAGATTAGGCCTGGGCGGGGGGTAGGATCAAGGGTGGAGCGGTGTAGGAAGGGATTACCGGTATGTGTCAGTTAGAGATGTGTTGCTTGGTCGGGCCCCTTCGCGGGCAAGCCTCGCTCCTACAAGTAATTGCGTTCCCTTGTAGACGCGAGGTTTGCCCGCGAAGGGCGCACCTCGGTATTAAGTCTTACTGAGCGGTAAGGCTCACTTCCCGCAACGGCTTGCCACGCACCGGCGCATCGCCGGCCACGTAGTAATCGGCCTTGCTGCGCGGTAACGGCTGGCGACCACGGATCTTGTCGGCGATTTTCTCGGCGATCATGATCGTTGGTGCGTTCAGGTTGCCGGTGGTGATGATCGGCATGATCGAGGCATCGACCACACGCAGGGCTTGCAGACCATGCACTCGACCTTCGCCATCGACCACGGCCATCTCGTCGGTGCCCATCTTGCACGAGCAGGAAGGATGGAACGCGGTTTCGGCGTGTTCGCGGATGAACTTGTCGAGCTGCTCATCGGTTTGCACGTCGATGCCCGGGCTGATTTCGCGACCACGGAAAGCGTCCAGTGCGGGCTGTTGCATGATTTCACGGGTCAGGCGAATGCCGTCGCGGAATTCCTGCCAGTCCTGCTCGGTGGCCATGTAGTTGAACAGGATGCTCGGGTACTCGCGCGGATCCTTGGACTTGGCCTGGATGCGACCACGACTCGGCGAACGCATGGAACCCATGTGCGCCTGGAAACCGTGCTCTTTCACACCGTTGCTGCCGTTGTAGTTAATCGCGACCGGCAGGAAGTGGTACTGGATGTTCGGCCAATCGAATTCTTCGCGGGTACGAATGAAACCGCCCGCTTCGAACTGGTTGCTGGCGCCGATGCCGGTGCCGTTGAACAGCCATTCGGCACCGATGGCCGGCTGGTTGTACCAGAGCAGCGACGGGTACAGCGAGACCGGTTGGGTGCAGGCGTATTGCAGGTACAACTCGAGGTGATCCTGCAGGTTTTCGCCGACGCCGGGCAGGTCATGGACCACCGGGATGTCGAGCTTGTTCAGCAGTTCAGCCGGGCCGACGCCGGAGCGTTGCAGAATCTGCGGCGACGCGATGGCGCCGGAGCACAGCAGCACTTCTTTGCGGGCACGGGCTTCAACGCGCTCTTCAGCGGCACCGATCAGGTAACGCACGCCAACGGCACGCTTGCCTTCGAACAGGATCTTGTCGGTCAGGGCGTGGGTGACGATGGTCAGGGTCGAACGCTTCTTGGCGATGTCCAGGTAACCGCGAGCGGTGCTGGCGCGGCGGCCGTTCGGCGTCACGGTGCGGTCCATCGGGCCGAAGCCTTCTTGCTGGTAACCGTTGAGATCTTCGGTGCGCGGGTAACCGGCCTGTACGCCTGCTTCAACCATCGCGTGGAACAGCGGGTTGTTGCCGGCTTTCGGCGTGGTCACGCTGACCGGACCGTCGCCACCGTGGTAGTCGTTCGGGCCGATGTCGCGGGTTTCAGCCTTGCGGAAGTACGGCAGGCAGTTCAGGTAGTCCCAGTCTTCAAGACCTGGAAGCTTGGCCCAGTTGTCGTAGTCCATCGCGTTGCCGCGGATGTAGCACATGCCGTTGATCAGCGAGGAACCGCCGAGGCCCTTGCCGCGACCGCATTCCATCTTGCGACCGTCCATGTGTGGCTCTGGATCGGTTTCGTAGGCCCAGTTGTAGCGACGGCCTTGCAGCGGGAACGCCAGGGCGGCCGGCATTTGCGTGCGGAAGTCCAGACGGTAGTCCGGGCCGCCTGCTTCGAGCAGCAGGACGGTGACGCCTTCGTCTTCAGTCAGACGGGTCGCCAGGGTGTTACCGGCCGAGCCGGCACCGATGATGATGTAATCGAATTCTTGGGACATAGGCCCTCCGGGAGTTTCAAGCTTCAAGCTTCAAGCTTCAAGCTGCAAGAGAGCAGCGAGCGGTGTTGAGATGGAGCGGCAAACCAAACTGCTTTTACTTGCAGCTTGCAGCTTGAAGCTTGCCGCTTGTCGCTGGATCAGCTAATCAAAATACCGAAACGTACTCACCCAGTTCGACTTGCACGGACTTGATGCGCGTGAAGTTATTGAGAGAGCTGATCCCGTTTTCACGACCAACACCGGACTGCTTGTAGCCGCCGACCGGCATCTTCGCGTCAGACTCGCCCCAGGCGTTGATCCAGCAGATACCAGCTTCCAGTTGATGAATCACGCGGTGAGCGCGGTTCAGGTCCTTGGTTACGATGCCGGCGGCGAGGCCAAAGTCGGTGTCGTTGGCACGACGGATCACTTCTTCTTCGGTGTCGTAGGTCAGGATCGCCATCACCGGGCCGAAGATTTCTTCGCGAACGATGGTCATCTCGTCGGTGCAGTCGGTGAACACGGTCGGGGCCACGAACGCGCCTTTGGCGAATTCGCCTTCGGTCAGACGATTGCCGCCGCACAGCACGCGAGCACCTTCTTCCTTACCTTTGGCGATGTAACCCAGCACGCTTTCCATGTGGGCGAAGCTGACCAGCGGGCCGAAGTTGGTGTTCTCGTCTTCCGGGTTGCCGATGCGGATGCGCGCAACGCGCTCAGCGATCTTGGCTTCGAAAGCGGCTTTCAGGTGAGTCGGCACGAACACGCGAGTGCCGTTGGTGCAGACCTGACCGGAACTGTAGAAGTTGGCCATCATCGCGGTGTCGGCGGCGCGATCGAGGTCGGCGTCGTCGAAGATGATCAGCGGGGATTTGCCGCCCAGTTCCATGGTCACGTCTTTCAGCGACGAAGCGGAAGCGCTGGCCATGACCTTCTTGCCGGTGTCGGTGCCACCGGTGAAGGATATTTTTTCGATGCGTGGGTGCTCGGTCAACCAGGTGCCGACTTCACGACCGCTGCCGGTCAACACGTTGAATACGCCGGCTGGCAGGCCTGCCTCGGTGTAGATCTCGGCCAGTTTCAGCGTGGTCAGGGAAGTGACTTCGCTTGGCTTGAAGATCATCGCGTTACCGGCCGCCAGGGCTGGCGCGGATTTCCACAGGGCGATCTGGATCGGGTAGTTCCACGCGCCGATGCCGGCCACGACACCCAGCGGCTCGCGACGGGTGTAGACGAACGACGTGGTACGCAGCGGGATCTGCTCGCCTTCGATGGCGGGCACCAGGCCTGCGTAGTACTCCAGCACGTCGGCACCGGTGACGATGTCGACATACTTGGTTTCGGAGAACGACTTGCCGGTGTCCAGGGTTTCCAGGGCGGCCAGCTCATCGTTGCGCTCGCGCAGGATGTCAACGGCACGACGCAGGATGCGCGAACGCTCCATGGCGGTCATTGCGGCCCAGATTTTCTGGCCCTTTTCGGCGCTGACTACCGCGCGCTCAACGTCTTCCTTGGTCGCACGCTGTACGGTTGCGAGGACTTCACCGTTAGCCGGGTTGATGGCTTCGAAGGTGGCGTCGCTGCTGGCGTCGGAGTAACCGCCATCGATGTAAAGTTTTTGCAGTTCGAAACGGGCCATAGTGTCCTCGCAAGTGCATAAGTGGTTGGCGTAGGCCACTGGAGTGAAGCCATAGGGTTGTGGCAACACCGATCAGCAGCAGTTCAGGGGTTGAGCGATTTATGTGTGCTCTAACTCACCTGCTTGGCCAGTTGAAAGTCCATGTATTCGTAAGCGATCCGGTGCGCCTGCTCGGTGTCGAAAGCATCTCCCGACAGCGCGCCGCGCAACCACAAACCGTCAATGAGGGCTGCCAGGCCCCGGGCTGCACTGCGCGCGTCATCGAGCGGCAATACGCGGCGGAACTGGCAGCACAGGTTGGAATACAGGCGGTGATCGTTGATCCGCTGCAACCTGTGCAAAGACGGGTGGTGCATGCTGGTGGCCCAGAAGGCCAGCCAGGTTTTCATTGCCGGGCCATTGACCTGGCTGGCGTCGAAGTTGCCTTCGATGATCACCTGGAGGTGCGCCCGCGGGCTGCTGTCCTCCAGCGCCTGACGGCGCGCGGTGACGTTCTCGCTCAGGACACTCATCAGATACTGCGCCGTGGCAGCAATCAGGCCGTTCTTGTCCTGAAAATAGTGACTGATGATGCCATTCGAGACACCGGCCAAACGGGCGATCAGCGCAATGCTGGCGTCCCCCATTCCGACCTGATCAACCGCCTGCAATGTGGCTTCGATCAATTGCTGGCGGCGGATGGGTTGCATACCGACCTTGGGCATCTTGCACATCTCCTTAGGCCTTCCGGCGGACGTAAAACGTCTATCGGATTGAGGGCCAGTCTATTTTGTTTTGATTGAACGTTCAATCAACAAAGAATAAGATCTGCGACAATTCGTCGCTGCTTACAGATTTTTCCTACGTGTAAATGACGATAAACCGACATCCAAAACGGCTCGAAACCCCTACGCACTGGCGTTCCGGGCTTCGGGCTTTTTTCGGGGTGTCTTTATATCACCCGTCGGTCGGCTGCCAACTAACCGATTGGTCGGGTACCGCGTTGCCTTGTGTTCTTCTCTCGCACTGCCTGGAGCATCTGTGCCATGAGTTCTGCCTCTCTAATAAAGACCCCGCCCGAGAAGGTGACGGTCAACGGTTGGGTGTTCTACACCTCTACCGCGCTGATTCTGTTGTTGACCGCCATTCTGATCATCGCCCCGCAAGAGGCCGGCAGATTGCTCGGCATCGCCCAGGCCTGGTTGTCCCGCAGCTTCGGCTGGTACTACATGGTGGTGATCGCCGCCTACCTGGTATTTGTCGTCGGCCTGGCGTTTTCGTCCTACGGCAAGCTCAAGCTGGGCAGCAAGGACGACACCCCGGACTTCAGCTACGGCGCGTGGGCGGGGATGCTGTTCTCGTCGGGTATCGGCATTTCGCTGCTGTACTTCGGTGCTTCCGAGCCGCTGGACCATTACTTCAACCCGCCGGAAGGCGTGGCTGCCAGCAACATGGCCGCCCGTCAGGCTGTGCAGCTGACATTCCTGCATTGGGGCCTGCATGGCTGGGCGATCTACGCCTTGGTCGGCCTGGCCGTGGCGTACTTTGCCTACCGTCATAACCAGCCGCTGGCGTTGCGTTCGGCGCTGTATCCGCTGGTGGGCGAGCGTTGGGTCAAAGGCGCGGCCGGTCACGCGGTGGACGGTTTCGGCATGTTCGTGACCCTGCTGGGGCTGGTGACGAACCTGGGGATTGGTTCGCTGCAAGTGTCGTCGGGCCTTGAAAACCTGTTCGGCATGGAACACAGCAACACCAACCTGCTGATCGTGATCATCGTGATGAGCACCGTGGCGACCATCGCGGCTGTGTCGGGTGTGGAAAACGGCATTCGCCGTCTGTCGAACCTGAACATCGTACTGTTCAGCGGTCTGCTGATTTTCGTGCTGCTGTTCGGCCCGACCTTGCACCTGTTGAACGGCTTCGTGCAGAACGTCGGCGACTACCTGAACGGCGTGGTCCTGAAGACTTTCGACCTCTACGTCTACGAAGGCGACAGTGAGAAGTCCGACCGCTGGCTGGGCTTGTGGACCCTGTTCTACTGGGCCTGGTGGATTTCCTGGGCCCCATTCGTCGGCATGTTCATCGCGCGTATTTCCCGTGGTCGCACGGTGCGTGAACTGGTGGCCGGCGTGCTGCTGATCCCGCTGGGGTTCACCCTGGCGTGGCTGTCGATCTTCGGTAACTCGGCCCTGGACCTGGTGATGAACCATGGGGCGGTGGAGCTCGGAAAGACGGCGCTCGAACAGCCGTCGATGGCGATCTACCAATTGCTTGAGCATTACCCGGCATCGAAGATTGTGATCGGCGTGTCGATCTTCGTCGGTTTCGTGCTGTTCCTGACCCCGGCGGATTCCGGCGCGGTGATGATGGCCAATCTTTCCTGCAAGGGCGGTAACGTCGATGAAGATGCGCCGCACTGGTTGCGGATCTTCTGGTCGGCGGTGATCACCCTGGTGACCATCGGCCTGCTGTTCGCCGGTAACTTCGAAGCGATGCAAACCATGGTGGTGTTGGCCGGTCTGCCGTTCTCGGTGGTGCTGGTGTTCTTCATGTTTGGCCTGCACAAGGCGATGCGCCAGGACGTGCAGATCGAACAGGAGCAAGCGGAGCTCGCAGCACGCGGTCGCCGTGGTTTCAGCGAGCGTTTGACGCAGCTGGACCTGCAACCGAATCAGTCGATCGTTCAGCGTTTCATGGACAAGCAAGTCAGCCCGGCGCTGGAAGATGCGGCCGTGCAATTGCGTGCCCAGGGTCTGGACGTGCAAACGTTGCTGGGCAAGTCCAAGCGTTGCATGGGTGTGCGCATCGAGATGGAAGAGGGCAACCCTTTTGTCTACGAAGTGAGCCTGGATGGCTATCTGGCGGCGGCGAGTGAAACGGTGTCGGCCGAAAGCGCTGACGAACCGCGTGCGCGCTATTACCGCGCCGAGGTTTACCTGCACAACGGCAGCCAGGATTACGATTTGATGGGCTTCACTCAGGATCAGATCACCCGTGACGTGCTCGATCAGTTCGAAAGCCATCGGCAGCTCCTTGGCCGTGTCTATAGCTGAAACTTGAGGTCATGCGGTGCAAGTTGCTGCACCGCAGATCCATTGTGGCGAGGGAGCTTGCTCCCGCTCGACTGCGTAGCAGTCGCATTTAACGATAACGCGGTCTTTCTGAATGACCGTGGTGTCTGGTTTTGGGGTTGCTGCGCAACCCAGCGGGAGCAAGCTCCCTCGCCACAGTTATCAGCATTCCAAGCCAAATATCTGCACTAACAAAAACGCCGCGATCCTCTCGCGGCGTTTTTGTGTCTGTTGCCTTAACCCAGGTTCTTGCCGAGCAGTGCGTGATACAGCTCGCTGTCGCCCAGAATCCCGACCACTTTGTTGTTGTCGTGCAGCACCAGTTTGTTGCCGGTCTGATAACGAATCTGCAGCGCATCGCGCATGCCGATGTTCGAGTCCACCAGCGTTGGCCGACGACCCAGGCCTTCAACCGCTTGCCCTGGAATCCAGTTCTGCAGATCCAGGCTCGCGCCGTTCTGGCGGGCGCCTTTGATGGTGTTGCCTTCGGCCAGGTCCAGCCATGAATCGCCGCCCGGATCGAGGCACACCGAACCGTTGATGCGTTTGCAGTTGTCCAGGGTGCGCATCAGGCTGCGACCGCACAGCACGTTCAGCGGGTTAGTGTGCGCGACGAAGGTCCGCACGTAGTCGTCCGCCGGGTTGAGCACGATCTCTTCCGGCACGCTGTACTGGATGATTCGGCCGTCTTTCATGATTGCGATACGGCTGCCGAGCTTCAGGGCTTCATCGAGGTCGTGGCTCACGAACACAATGGTTTTGCTCAGCTTGCTTTGCAGTTCCAGCAATTCGTCCTGCAGACCTTGGCGGATCAGCGGGTCGAGCGCTGAGAACGGTTCGTCCATCAGCAGAATGTCCGCATCCATCGCCAGCGCACGGGCCAGGCCCACGCGTTGCTGCATACCGCCGGAGAGTTCGTCAGGCTTCTTGTTGCGCCACTGGGTCAGGCCCACCAGCTCAAGCTTGTCGTCCACCAGTTTGCGGCGTTCTTTCTCCGGGCGACCCTGCATTTCCAGACCGAAACTGATGTTCTCGCGCACCGTCAGCCACGGCATCAGCGCGAATTTCTGGAACACCATCGCGATGCGCTTGGTGCGCATCATTTTCAGTTCTGCCGGGGTACAGGAAGCGATATCGATCTGCTTGCCTTCGTGCTCGACGAACAACTTGCCACGGCTCACGGTGTTGAGGCCGTTGATGCAACGCAGCAGGCTGGATTTGCCGGAGCCCGACAGGCCCATCAGCACGCAGATTTCGCCTTTTTCCACGTCCAGGCTGGCTTTTTCAACGCCGACGATCTGTCCGGTTTTTTTCAGGATCTGGTCGCGGGTCATGCCTTGGTCGAGGAGCTTGAGCGCCTCGCGTGGATCTTTGGAGAAGATTACGTCGACGTCTTCGAAGCGAATAATGCTCATGCGTCACCCCCTGCTTTAGCGTCGGGTTGTTTGCAGATACGGTCGAGCATGATCGCCAGCAGTACGATCGCCAGGCCGGCTTCGAAGCCCAGGGCGATATCAGCAGTGTTCAGTGCGTTGACCACAGGTTTGCCCAAGCCGTCGGCGCCCACCAGAGCCGCAATCACCACCATCGACAATGACAGCATGATGCACTGGGTGATACCGGCCGCGATGCTTGGCATGGCGTAAGGCAGTTCGATGCGTGCGAGTAACTGGCGGCGCGAGCAGCCGAAGGCTTTGCCGGCGTCCATCAGTTCTGCGGGAACATCACGGATGCCCAGGTAGGTCAGGCGGATAGGCGCGGCAATCGCGAACACTACCGTGGAGATCAGACCCGGGACCACGCCCAGCCCGAAGAGGGTCAGGGTAGGAATGAGGTACACAAACGTCGGTACGGTCTGCATCAGATCGAGCACCGGCCGCATCAGTGTGTAGAACATCGGTTTGTGCGCGGCGACGATACCCAACGGTACGCCGATGACCACGCAGACCAGGGTCGCGAAGAGCACCTGGGCGAGGGTTTCCATGGTTTCCTGCCAGTACCCCAGGTTGAGGATCAGCAGAAAGGAGGCAATGACGAAAACGGTCAGCCCCCACTTTCGTTGAATGAAATGAGCCAGTAGTGCGATGAGGCCGATCAATGCCAGCGGGTTGAACCAGGTCAGCGCGAAAGTCACGCCGTGGATCATCGTTTCCAGTGACACGGCGATGGCGTCGAAGGTGTTGGCGCCGTGTTGCGTCAACCATTCAACGAAGCCCGCGATGTACTGGCCTAGAGGTATTTTCTGATCAATCAGCATGGTAGTGAACGTCCGCATGCAAGGAAATAAACAGCCCGGGCGAGCGAACCCGCCCGGCGTAAGCGATGCTTCCTAAATCAAGGCTGCGCGAGCTTGGCTTTCACGGCTTCCAGGCCAGGTTTACCGTCAATGGTGGTTACGCCAGCGAGCCAGGTATCGAGCACCTGTGGATTCTTTTTCAGCCAGGCCTTGGCGGCCGCGTCAGGCTTCATTTTGTCGTCCAGGACGTTGCCCATCAGCGTGCTTTCCATGTCGAGGGTGAACACCAGGTTTTTCAGCAACTGACCGACGTTGCTGCATTCCTGCGCGTAGCCCTTGCGGGTGTTGGTGAAGATGGTCGCCTGACCGAAGTTCGGGCCGAAGAAGTCGTCGCCGCCGGTCAGGTACTTCATCTTGAAACGTGTGTTCATCGGGTGCGGTTCCCAGCCCAGGAACACCACGGCGGTGTTGCGGCGCTGGGCGCGATCGACTTGCGAGAGCATGCCTGCTTCGCTGGACTCGACCACCTTGAAGCCGGCGTCTTTCAGGCCGAAGGCGTTCTTGTCGATCATGCTCTGAATCAGGCGGTTGCCGTCGTTGCCCGGTTCGATGCCGTAGATCTTGCCGTCGAGTTCTTTCTTGAACTTGGCGATGTCGGCAAAATCTTTCAGACCCTTGTTATACAACTCTTCGGGCACGGCGAGGGTGTATTTTGCGTTCTCGAGGTTGGCGCGCAGGGTCTCCACGGTACCGGCATCACGGTAAGCCTTGATGTCGTTTTCCATGGTCGGCATCCAGTTGCCCAGGAACACGTCCATGTTCTTGCCGTCGGCCAGGGACTTGTAGGTCACCGGAACGGAAATCATCGTGGTTTTGGTCTTGTAGCCCAGGGCATCGAGAACGACGCTGGTGGTGGCGGTGGTGACGGTAATGTCAGTCCAGCCGACATCGGAGAAGTTTACGGTGCTGCACTGAGCGGGTTCTGCAGCTTGAGCCAGTAACGGCAGACTCAGCATGGCGGCCAACAACAACGACGGGGAACCTTTCATGGATGGACTCCTTGGTGTTTTTTTTGGCAGTGTTCCGACTGGACCACCGCACTTATAGGTTGCGGTTGGATGGCGTTTTGGAGACAGCTCTACCACGGCGCCTTGCAATCGAGTCGATACGATCATGTACCAGTGAAAATCTGACGCCTACAGGGTGCGTCGTAACCAGTACAGGGATGGTCGCATCCAGTGTCGGTGACGTCGTTTACAGCTTTTTTCAGCCCCCTTTGCCTCCCTGATCCGCAAAAAAACGGCGAAAACGAAGCGTAAAACGCCTGCGGCGTTAGTGAGCATGAGTGCGTCGGTGTGAGACGTCGAACGACACGGAAAAAGCCTGATGATGCGGCCAATCTCGGCGGATTGCAGCTTGAGCGTAGCAGCTCCGTCACTGGGCGCTTTTGCGTCTGGAGTTGGCACATCCAGGAGTTCGGCAGTAATGGCTATCAGTGTTTTCGACCTGTTCAAAATCGGTATCGGCCCTTCCAGTTCGCACACCGTGGGACCTATGCGGGCCGCCGCGCTGTTCGTGCAAGGTTTGCGTGAGCAGGGTCTTTTGGAACAAGTGCGGCGCGTTGAAGTTCAGCTTTATGGTTCGTTATCGGCCACCGGAATCGGTCACGGCAGCGACAACGCTGTGATCATGGGCCTGATGGGCGAGTGGCCGGACGCGATTGATCCGTCGCAAATCGGCATCCGTATCGAAACCTTGCGCGAGACCCACACCCTGTTGCTCGACGGTCGCTTGTCGGTGCCGTTTATCTGGGCTCGCGACATGCGCCTGATCGACGAAAACCTGCCGTTCCACCCCAACGCCATGACCCTGATCGTTGAAGGCGAACACGGTGAGTTGCATCGCGACACCTACTATTCCATCGGCGGTGGTTTTGTCGTGGATGAAGCGCAGGCTTCCAGCGGCGTGGTCGATCTGGATCGCACCGTGTTGCCCTACGATTTCTCCAGCGCTGTCGAACTGCTCAGCCTGTGCCAGAAGCACAACCTTCGCGTCGCCGAATTGATGATGGCTAACGAGAAGGTCTGGCGCAGCGAGGAAGAGATTCGCAGCGGTCTGATGAAGCTCTGGCGCGCCATGCAGGATTGCGTCGATCAGGGCCTCAAGCACGAAGGCATCTTGCCTGGCGGCCTGAATGTGCGCCGTCGTGCGGCCAAGTTGCATCGCAGCCTGCAAGAGCTGGGCAAACCCAACGTCATCGGCTCGACCTTGAGCGCCATGGAATGGGTCAACCTGTTCGCCCTGGCGGTCAACGAAGAGAACGCTGCCGGTGGGCGCATGGTGACGGCACCGACTAACGGTGCGGCGGGAATCATTCCGGCGGTGTTGCACTACTTTATGAAGTTCAGCGAGGCGGTGACGGACGCCAACGTGGTCGACTATTTCCTCAGTGCTGCGGCGGTGGGAATTCTGTGCAAGAAGAACGCTTCGATATCCGGGGCCGAGGTCGGTTGTCAGGGCGAAGTCGGTTCAGCCTGCGCGATGGCTGCGGCCGGGTTGGCGGAGATCCTTGGCGCGACCCCGGAGCAGTTGTGCAACGCGGCGGAAATCGGCCTGGAACACAACCTCGGCCTGACCTGCGACCCGGTGGGCGGGCTGGTTCAAGTGCCGTGCATCGAGCGCAATGCGATTGCCGCGGTGAAAGCCATCAACGCGGCGCAGATGGCGCTGCGCGGGGATGGTCAGCACTTTATCTCGCTGGATCGGGTGATCCGCACCATGCGTGATACCGGCGCCGATATGCATGACAAATACAAAGAGACTTCGCGGGGAGGGTTGGCGGTGAGCGCGGTTGAGTGCTGATAACGCTTAACTCTCTGGTGAAATGAGTATCTGTGGCGAGGGAGCTTGCTCCCGCTCGGCTGCGCAGCAGCCGAATAGCCCGCGACCGGGTATATCTGAAAGTTCGCGTTTGCAGTTTTCAGGGCCGCTTCGCGCCCCAGCGGGAGCAAGCTCCCTCGCCACAGAAAAGTCATCTGCGAGAGAAGACCAGTCAAAACTGCGCGCTAAGTGAACACCGGAATTAAAACGCGCCACGTTTTGGCGCGTCGCTTACAGATAAGCGGCTTCACCCAGGACAGGGATCCAACCTGGCCATTACCGCCTGTCACCTGTGCTTGTGGTGACACTCTCCAATAAGTCGCCGTAGCCCTGTTCCCACAAGTGCTACCGATTTGCTCAAGCCCAACGGGGCAGAGCGCCTCCCGCCGATAATGGCACTTATAACCCCCACTCGCGGCAAGGCTTATTTAGACACACCGCGACGTCGTTTTCAGGAGTTATTGAATGACCATTCAACTTTAGGCATGGCAATTGCTCTGTCATTACAAAGCCCGTCTCCCACGCGAGAACGATGGCAATAACAAGAGCCTCCGCCTGAGGCCATCACCCGCTTTGTGTGAGGAGATACCGCGATGACGACGTTCAACTCCGGGGCTCAACCCCAGAACCGTGCGCCTCAATCCATCGGCTTTCTGCTGCTGGACAATTTCACGCTTATTTCTCTGGCCTCCGCAGTAGAACCTCTGCGCATGGCCAACCAATTGTCCGGCCGCGAGCTGTATCGCTGGACCACGCTCACCGTCGACGGTGGTCAGGTCTGGGCCAGTGACGGTCTGCAGATCACCCCCGACTGCTCCATGCACAAAGCGCCCCCACTGGACACCATCATTGTCTGCGGCGGCATCGGCATCCAGCGCACCGTTACCCGCGAGCACGTGTCGTGGCTGCAAAGCCAGGCGCGTCAGTCCCGCCGTCTCGGTGCGGTCTGCACCGGCAGCTGGGCCCTGGCGTGCGCCGGCCTGCTGGACGGTTTTGATTGCAGCGTGCACTGGGAATGCCTGGCCGCGATGCAGGAAGCGTTCCCCCGTGTAGCCATGAGCACACGCCTGTTCACCCTCGACCGTAACCGTTTCACCAGCTCCGGCGGCACCGCGCCGCTGGACATGATGCTGCACCTGATCAGCCGCGATCACGGTCGTGAACTGTCGGCCGCGATCTCGGAAATGTTCGTCTACGAACGCATCCGCAACGAGCAGGATCACCAGCGCGTGCCGCTCAAGCACATGCTCGGCACCAACCAGCCGAAGTTGCAGGAAATCGTCGCGCTGATGGAAGCCAACCTGGAAGAGCCGATCGACCTCGACGAACTGGCGGTGTATGTCGCTGTTTCCCGTCGTCAGCTGGAGCGCCTGTTCCAGAAATACCTGCACTGCTCGCCGTCGCGTTACTACCTCAAACTGCGCCTGATCCGTGCCCGGCAGCTGCTCAAGCAAACGCCGATGTCGATCATCGAAGTGGCGTCGGTCTGCGGCTTCGTGTCCACGCCGCACTTCTCCAAGTGCTACCGCGAATACTTCGGCATTCCGCCGCGTGACGAACGCGTAGGTTCCAACACCACGCAACAGGTGGCGATGATGCCGTTGCCGCAAGCACTGGTGCTGTCACCGCTGTCCGGGCCGTTGTCGGCGCTGAGTCAGGCGCGAAATGAGTCGACGTTTGCCAGCGTAAGGCTCTAATGCTCTGATCGTTCCCACGCGCTGCGTGGGAATGCCTCAATGGACGCTCTGCGTCCGCTTCGGCAGGGACGCGGAGCTTCCCGGGCTGCATTCCCACGCGGAGCGTGGGAACGATCATGGTGAGGCGCTACTCAGGCGCTACGGCTCTGCTGATACTCCGCCAGCGCCGGCAGCAATTGCTTGTCGATCGCCTGGCGCACGGCCGGCAGGATGGTCGCACTGCTGGTGTACATCTGCTTGACCATAGTTCGCAGATCCGTTGCCCGTTCGTTGTTCAAACCCCGTACCGCGCACTCGCAGGCCTGCTCGGCGTTAGCGCCAGGGGGCACTGCAAATCCTAACGCCTTGAGCTGGCCCAACAGGTCTTCCTGGTCAATCAAATCGGCGTACATCATGACGCAATCCTTCTTCAGGGAACGGTGTCGTGATTCGATTCTCATCGGGGCAAGAGGTGGCGGCAAGGACGTTTTGTCGCAATGGCCGCGATACCTATGAACAGGTCGTTTTCGGCTAACTTGCGAAAGGGGAGAGTGGGCACACTGGATTCAGCTGGCAACACGAAGGTTTGGTCACCCTCGCGCGAAGGCTCCTCAACAGTACCCTCCTCAGCTCCGATCCTGTCACGGCTTGATCGGGGTTTTTTTTGCCTGTGAATCAGGGCGGGATGGGGTGTCCGGGCTGACGACATCGCGAGCAGGCTCACTCCCACGGGGATATGCGATGCCCTGTAGGAGCGAGGCTTGCCCGCGAAGAACGATGACGCGGTCTAGCGTTGCAACACAAGGATCCGCGACAACAATTCATCCCGATCAACATAGCACCCTTGAAAATGACGGGCGCCACTGGCGGGATCAAACGCATTGCGGGCATGAAGGGTGCGGCGGTTGTCGAAGCACCACAGCTCACCGGGATTGAGCCGCGTCATCACCCGGAATCGCGCTTCGCGGGTCATTGCAATAAACCGCCGATAAGCGCGGTACAGCTTGGGCATGTCCTCGATCGAGGCATCAAACGGTCCGCGTAGAAAGTTCGCCATGCGAATTTCCGAAACCTGCCCAAAGGCGTCCAGCGCGATGATCGGCGCGAGACGGCGGTAGTCGCTGTGGCGATCTTTGTTGCGGAACTCCACCGGGATTTCGCAGAGGCTTTTAAACGACTCGGGATCTTCCTCGCGCAACGCTTGGGCTATGGCAAAGCCGTCGACAAAAATACTCTCGCCACCGTCCGCGTCATTCACCAGGCAATGCAGAAATTGCAGCCCCGGTTGCAACTCGCGGGTCGGCAAATCGCTATGCAGCGGCAGGTTGAAGGCGGTGTAGGCGTTGCTATCGGCATCGGCCTTGGATTGCACGTTGAACAGCACGCCGAAATTGCTCTCGCGGATGAAGGAAATCCGCTGGGCGATCAGTTTAAGTGAGCCGGGTTCGGTGGGGACGCCGCGCACTTGAGTCAGGCCGATATCGCGCACCGCCAGCAGCCATTGCAGCAAGGCGTCGTTATCGTTCATCAGCGCCTGGTATTCGAACGCCGGCAGCTGCAAGTCGCTTTTCCACAGCCTGGATTTTGGTTTGCCGACACGGCGTTCGGCGCGGGACTCGTCGTCATAGGCGTGAGCCCGCAGCCAGCCCGGGTCGAAGCGGCTTAGGTGGCCGTCCTGCCATTCGACGCTGAGGCAACCTTCGGCGTCGACGTTTGCCGCTGTCGGCACCAGGTCCTCTGCGACGTCGACGATTTCCAGCACTTGCTCGCGGGTCACGGTGTAGACGCACTGCGGGCACGGGCAGTTATCTCGAAGCCATTGATGATGAAAGGGGCTGACCCGGCCGTCAGCCCACTGCACTTGAATTCGATCCGCCAGGGTTTGCACGGCGGACAACGCGCTGATCAACGGGTAGGTACGGAAGTCGGCAAAAGCGGCGGTGTTCAATGGCGATCTCCTTGTTATTTTTTAGGGGGTAATGCGATCACTCGGCCAATGTAGGCGGGGGTTGGCAGGTCGGTTTGCTCGGCGACGATGGCTTGCAGCTTGCTCAAGGTGTCTTCGCTGAACGGTGCGGAGCGAGGTCCGGCGAGGTCCACGTGCAGCAGCATTTGTTCGTTGCCCGCCAGTTCCTTGTCGTCGCCGACCAGATGCAGGCTGTGATAGATGTGCAGGCGTTTGCTGTCGTGGCCGATGATTTGGGTACGCACTTCGACGTCAGCCTCGAGCTTCACTTCATGCAGGTAATTGAGGTGCAGTTCGAGGGTGAACAGCGAATTGCCGCTGGCTTCGCGGTTGTTGCTGTCCATGCCCAGGCGATCCATCAGGGCGTCGGTGGCGTAGCTGAAAATAAGCAGGTAGAAGGCATCGCGCAGGTGGCCGTTGTAGTCGACCCATTCGGGGATGATTTTGGTTTGGTAGGTGGTGAGTGCGGGCATGTCGTCACATCCGAAATGGTTGAGGCCTGTAGGAGCGAGGCTTGCCCGCGAAGAGGCCGGTACATTCGACGGATCTCTTGCGGCAGGGAAATTGCCTTCGCGGGCAAGCCTCGCTCCTACAGGGGGTGGGGTGTTTAGTCAGCGAACGCCATCCCATGCTTCTCTTTGGTGGTCTTCACCGCTTCCAGCACCGCCAGCAAGCAATCATCACGATAGCGCTCCAGCGCGGAAATGCTGTGCGTGCCCAACTGATCGCTGGTGCCATCCACCACATCATCAATCAACTTGTCGGTCAGCTCCGGTGCCGGCAGATACGTCCACGGTAACTGCAACGCCGGTCCGAATTGCGCCATGAAGTGCCTCATACCCGCATCGCCACCCGCCAGGGTATACGTCAAGAACGTGCCCATGAATGACCAGCGCAGACCCGCGCCAAAGCGAATCGCATCATCGATTTCTCCGGTGGTCGCCACACCGTCGTTGACCAGGTGCAGCGCCTCCCGCCACAGCGCTTCGAGCAAACGGTCGGCGATGAACCCCGGCACTTCCTTGCGCACATGCAGCGGACGCATGCCCAGGGATTCGTAGACTTTCATCGCCGCTTGAACGGCTTGCGGCGCGGTGTTTTTGCCGCCGACCACTTCCACCAGCGGCAGCAGGTAAACCGGGTTGAAGGGGTGTCCGACCACGCAGCGTTCCGGGTGCGTCGAACTCTCGTAGAACTCGCTCGGCAACAGACCGGAAGTACTGGAACCGATCAAGGCATTGGGCTTGGCCGCCGCGCTGATTTTACTGTGCAGTTCCAGTTTCAGATCGAGGCGCTCAGGGGCGCTTTCCTGAATGAAGTCGGCGTCGCGAACGCATTCCTCAATGGTTGCGACAAAGCGCAGCCGATCCTGTGAAGCACCCGGTGCCAAGCCTTGTTTCTCCAGCGCACCCCAGGCATTGGCGACGCGCTTGCGCAACGCGGCTTCGGCGCCAGGCGCCGGGTCCCAGGCGACAACGTCGAGGCCGTGGGCGAGGGCGCGGGATACCCAACCGCTGCCGATGACACCGCTGCCCAGGGCTGCGAAGGTTTTGATTTCGGTGATAAAGCTCATGGCGTCGTCCTAAAAGAATTCGGTGATCTCTGTAGGAGAGAGGCTTGCCCGCGAAGAGGCCGGTACATCCGACGGATCTCTTCCGGCAGGAATGCCGCCTTCGCGGGCAAGCCTCGCTCCTACAGGTTATGTGCGTGGAGGATTAGCCGCGCTTGGTCAGGCCCATTTTTGCCCGTCCTTCCGCCGGAGTCAGGACGCGGGCACCGAGGCGGCTGAGGATTTCCGAGGCGCGTTCGACCAGCTGGCCGTTGGTCGCCAGCACACCCTTGTCCAGCCAGATGTTGTCTTCCAGGCCAACCCGCACGTTGCCGCCGAGCAGCACCGCTTGCGCCGCCATCGGCATTTGCATGCGACCGATGCCGAAGCCGGCCCACACCGCGTTCGCGGGCAAGTTGTCGACCATGGCTTTCATAGTGGTGGTGTCGGCCGGCGCGCCCCACGGAATGCCCAGGCACAGCTGGAACAGCGGATCGTCGAGCAGGCCTTCCTTGATCAACTGCTTGGCGAACCACAGGTGACCGGTGTCGAAAATTTCCAGCTCGGCCTTCACGCCCAGCTCTTGAATGCGTTTGGCGCCTGCGCGCAGTTGCGCCGGGGTGGACACGTAAATGGTGTCACCGTCGCCGAAGTTCAGGGTGCCGCAGTCGAGGGTGCAGATTTCCGGCAACAGTGCTTCAACGTGGGCCAGACGGGTCAACGGGCCCACCAGGTCGGTGTTCGGACCGAACTCCATCGGGTTCTCGCCCGCGCCGATCTCCAGGTCGCCGCCCATGCCGGCGGTGAGGTTGACGATGATGTCGACGTCCGCCTCGCGGATGCGCTCCATCACTTCGCGGTACAAGGCCACGTCACGGCTGAATTTGCCGGTTTCGGGGTTGCGCACGTGGCAGTGAACGACCGTGGCACCGGCCTTGGCGGCTTCCACGGCGGCAGCAGCGATTTGTTTCGGGGTGACCGGCACGTGTGGGCTCTTGCTGGTCGTGTCGCCAGCACCGGTGAGTGCGCAGGTGATGATGACGTCGTGGTTCATGAGGCGGGTTCCTTGCAGGCGTGATGATTCCGTTCGCAGCCCCGTAGGGCTGCGAGTCGGTGGTTCAATCGGGGTTTATTTGCTGGTCAGTTTCAAATTGTCAGCGGCCGGTTTGCCATCGAAGGTGGTGACGCCTTCGAGCCAGCGTTGCTTGTCTTGCGGGTGATCTTTCAGCCATTGTTTGGCAGATTCGAAAGCGTCTTTGTGATCCAGCAGCGGCTGCATCATCCGGCTCTCGTCTTCGGCGGTGTAGGTCAGGTTGCTCAGCAATTTGCCGATGTTCGGGCACTGCTGCGCATAGTTCGGCGAAGTGACGGTCCAGACCGTGGCCATGCCTTCGTTCGGGCCGAGAGCGTCTTCGCTGCCGGTGAGGTAAGTCATCTGCACGTTGACGTTCATCGGGTGCGGCGCCCAGCCGAAGAACACCACGGCTTCTTTGCGGCGCACGGCGCGATCCACCGCCGCGAGCATGCCGGCTTCGCTGGACTCGACGAGCTGGAATTTGCCGAGGCCAAACTGGTTCTTGGCGATCATTGCCTTGATCTGGGTGTTAGCGCCCGAGCCAGGCTCGATGCCGTAGATCTTGCCGCCCAGTTCTTTTTCGAACTTGGCGATGTCGGCGAAGGTTTTCAGACCCTTGTCGGCGACGTAAGTCGGAACGGCGAGGGTGGCGCGGGCGTCTTTCAGGCTAGGCGCTTCAAGCACCTTGACCTGATTGGCGTCGACGAACGGCGTGATGGTCTGGGTCATCAGCGGGTTCCAGTAACCCAGGAACAGGTCCAGGCGCTGGTCGCGGATCCCGGCGAAGATGATTTGCTGGGAGGCGCTGGTTTGTTTGGTGTTGTAGCCGAGGCCGTCGAGCAAGACCTGGGTCATGGCACTGGTGGCGATCACGTCGGTCCAGTTCACGACGCCCATGCGTACGTTCTGGCATGAAGCAGGTTCGGCCGCCATGACGCTGGCGCTCAAGAAGGCGGTACCGCTGAGTGCAAGAACACAGCTGCTGATCAGTCGTTTCATGTCGGGGTTCCTCGGCAGACGTTATTGTGGGTTCCGGCATCTTTGTGCGCCGGTGATGCCAAGTTACGCAGCTAAGGCCCCGTGAAAGCGCACTGCGGCGACCAGCTCTTGCACTGCAGCGACCTGCGCTCTTGAAAGCCTGTTGCAAGTGGCGTATCAACGTCCACACGCTACCCGCCCTCTCGTTACCTGCCAGTCGAGTGCGCTCCATGTCCCAGGACTTCTACTTCATGTTGATGCCGGGTTTCTCGGCCATCGGTTTTATCTCGGCCATCGAGCCGCTGCGGGTCGCCAATCGCTTTCGCGGCGAGTTGTATCGCTGGCACGTGCTGAGTGCCGATGGCGGGGCGGTATTGGCCAGCAATGGCATGTCGGTCAACGCCGACGCGGCGCTGGAACCGCTGAAGAAAGGTGCAACCCTGTTGGTGGTCGCCGGCTTCGAACCGCTGAAATTCGCCACGCCCGCGCTGGAGCACTGGCTGCGCCGTCTGGACAACGAGGGTGTGACCCTCGGCGCCATCGACACCGGCAGCTTCGTCCTCGCCGAAGCCGGCCTGCTCGACGGCCATCGCCTGACCCTGCACTGGGAAGCCATCGACGCGTTCAAGGAGTCTTATCCACAGCTCAGCGTCACCCAGGAGCTGTTCGAGATCGATCGCCGCCGTATCACCTCAGCCGGCGGTACAGCCTCCATCGACCTGATGCTCGACCTGATCGCCCAGGCCCACGGCCCGGAACTGGCGATCCAGGTCAGCGAACAATTCGTGCTCGGGCGCATCCGCCCGCGCAAAGACCACCAGCGCATGGAAGTCGCCACGCGCTATGGCATCAGCAACAAGAAGCTCGTTCACGTTATTGGTGAGATGGAGCAGCACAGTGAACCACCGCTGAGTACGCTTGAGTTAGCCGAATCGATCAAGGTGACGCGGCGCCAGTTGGAGCGCCTGTTTCGGTTACACCTGAACGACACGCCGAGCAATTTCTACCTGCGCTTGCGGCTGGAGAAGGCCCGGCAGTTGCTGCGACAGACGGACATGAGTGTGCTGGAGGTGAGCATTGCGTGCGGTTTTGAATCGCCGTCGTATTTCACCCGCAGCTATCGGGCGAAGTTTGCGCGGTGCCCGCGCGAGGATCGCCGACGGCTAGGGGATGGGCGAGAGCTGGTCTGAGCACAGATTCCAACAACAAAAAAAACCTGTGGGAGCGAGGCTGCTCGCGAATGCAATCTGTCAGCCGCCATTGATGTCGACTGACCTACCGCTTTCGCGAGCAGGCTCGCTCCCACAGTTATGATTTGGTGTGGATCTTATTTCTTCATTAAGGCCGAGCAGGCTGCTTTGTAGGCTTCATGCTGATACTTGTTCAGCGTCGCTGGCAGTTCCACGTTGTGCTTCTTGCTCTGCGCATTGATCGTCTGCGGCGACAGCAGCGTCACCTCGCAATTTTCCAGCAGCTGAAACACACCCTCGATCTTGAACGTGGTCGGTCCACCGGCGAACTCGCCTTTCTTGCTGCGCTTCTTGATCGCGATCCGGTCGATGGAGTTCTCGCGTACAAACGACGCCACCTGAGCGGCGAAGACTTTGACGTTCGCGGCTTCGTCGTCATCGTCGAGGGCGATTTTCTTGGTGGGCAGGGCTACGTGACTCAGCGTCTGACCGTCCAGGGACGCGACGGCAATGATCGCTTCGCTGCCTTTGATTTCGATGCCGCAGATTTTCATTTCGATCCCTTTCACAAATGGTGGTGTGCAGCCTACAGCTCAAGTTGATTAGCCGTGATGCCAAACGCCGCGGCAATTTTCTCGCGGGTGGCCTAGCGAGGCTTCGCTACAGTCTCTTGCTGGGCAAAAGCAGGTTGAGAAATGCCCATGCGTTTGGCCACCTCATCCTGTGTAAGGTTCAGGTGTTCGCGCCAGGCCCTGACCGGTAACGCGCCATCAACGATAAGGCTGACTACTTCGTGAGGGATCAAATCATTCTCCATATTTATGTTTTCACTCCTGCCCAATCGACTCCAAAAACTCCGACCGCTCATCACTCATCCGCGCCACGCAATCGTTCTGCGCAATGGTGAACGCCTTGCTGCCACTGGTCGCCGGAAACGCTTCAACCGCGCAATCCGCATCCCGGGTTTTCAGCCACTGCTGCTGCGCGGCCTTGAGCTTGGCGGTGATGTCGCTCAGTTGCGCCGGGTTCTTGCCGTAGGCCGTTTGCATGCGGTCGGTCAGGCTTTGGTAGTTGTCCTTGAGCAGGTCTTCGGCGGTGGTTCTGCTGAAGGCGGAGCATTCCAGGGTCTGGACGTCGTTTTCGACCTTGTCGCAGGGGTTGTCGTCGGCCTCTTCAGCTGCGTGTACGCCGGTCGCTATCAGTGCCAAAGCCAGGAAGATCGTTCTCATTGCGACGCAGCCCCTATTTTTCAGTGCCTATTCAGTAATGCAGCGGATTCTGGCCCAAGCAGCGGCCCTTGAACAGGTGGGCGATTGCGTCGATCAACGACCCTTTGTCGCGGATTGACGCTTTCGGCAAACCCCCTGTCGTTTTTGCACCCGGCTGCCCCGGTCCTCAGGCATATGCTGGCCCCAAAGCGCCGGCACACGATTCGGCGCATGAATCGCTAATAGGGGACAGCCTGATGAGCCCAGCCGAATTGCACGCCGACAGCATCGTTATCGACGGGCTGATTATTGCCAAGTGGAACCGTGAGCTGTTCGAAGACATGCGCAAGGGCGGTCTGACCGCGGCTAACTGCACCGTGTCGGTGTGGGAGGGCTTCCAGGCCACCGTCAACAACATCGCCGCCAGCCAGAAGCTGATCCGCGAGAACAGCGACCTGGTGATTCCGGTTCGCACTACCGCCGACATCCGTAAAGCGAAGGAGCAGGGCAAGACCGGCATCCTGTTCGGCTTCCAGAATGCTCACGCGTTTGAAGACCAGATCGGCTACGTCGAGGTCTTCAAGCAGCTCGGCGTCGGTATCGTGCAGATGTGCTACAACACCCAGAACCTGGTAGGGACTGGCTGCTACGAGCGCGATGGCGGCCTGTCGGGATTCGGTCGTGAAATCGTTGCCGAGATGAACCGCGTCGGGGTCATGTGCGACCTGTCCCACGTCGGCTCCAAGACGTCTGAAGAAGTCATTCTCGAATCGAAGAAACCGGTGTGCTACTCCCACTGCCTGCCGTCGGGCCTGAAAGTCCATCCGCGCAACAAGTCCGATGAAGAACTGAAGTTCATCGCCGATCACGGCGGTTTTGTCGGCGTGACCATGTTCGCGCCGTTCCTGGCCAAGGGCATCGATTCGACCATCGACGACTACGCCGAGGCCATCGAATACACCATGAACATCGTTGGTGAAGACGCCATCGGTATCGGCACCGACTTCACCCAGGGCCATGGCCAGGACTTCTTTGAATACCTGACCCATGACAAGGGCTACGCCCGCCGCCTGACCAGCTTCGGCAAGATCATCAACCCGCTGGGCATCCGCACCGTCGGCGAATTCCCGAACCTGACCGAAACCCTGCTCAAGCGCGGCCACTCCGAGCGTGTGGTGCGCAAGATCATGGGCGAGAACTGGGTCAACGTCTTGAAAGACGTTTGGGGCGAATAAGCCGCCGCATCTGAAGAATTCTTTCCCCCGGCCGTCCGCGCCGGGGGCAACACCCAAAATTTTCTGGAGTTAAGTTTCCATGGCCAAGATCGCCCCGCAATTGCCAATCGAAGTCGACAGCGAAACCGGTGTCTGGACTTCCGACGCCCTGCCAATGCTGTATGTGCCGCGTCACTTCTTCGTCAACAACCACATGGGCATCGAGGAAGTACTGGGCGCCGAGGCCTACGCCGAAATCCTCTACAAGGCCGGCTACAAATCCGCCTGGCACTGGTGTGAAAAAGAAGCCGAATGCCACGGCCTGGAAGGCGTCGCGGTGTTCGAGCACTACATGAAGCGCCTGTCGCAGCGCGGCTGGGGCCTGTTCAAGATCCAGGACATCGACCTCGACAAAGGCACCGCCAGCGTCAAGCTCGAACACTCGGCGTTCGTCTACGTGTACGGCAAGGTCGGGCGCAAGGTCGACTACATGTTCACCGGTTGGTTTGCCGGGGCCATGGACCAGATTCTGCAAGCCCGTGGCAGCAAGATCCGCACTGTTGCCGAACAGGTTTACGGTGGCTCCGAAGAAGGCCACGACGACGGTTTGTTCACCGTCAAGCCGTTGTAAGTCGAGGAACCCGCCATGGCTTTCGAAGCAATGTTCCAGCCGATCCAGATCGGCAAACTGACCATCCGCAACCGCGTGCTCAGTACCGCGCACGCCGAGGTCTACGCGACCGACGGCGGCATGACCACCGACCGGTACGTCAAGTATTACGAAGAGAAAGCCAAGGGCGGGATCGGCCTGGCGATTTGCGGCGGTTCCTCCAGCGTGGCCATCGACAGCCCGCAAGGCTGGTGGAAGTCGGTCAACCTGGCCGACGACCGGATCATTCCGCACTTCCAGAACCTGGCCGATGCCATGCACAAGCATGGCGCCAAGATCATGATCCAGATTACCCACATGGGCCGTCGTTCCCGCTGGGATGGCGAGCATTGGCCAACTCTGCTGTCGCCGTCGGGCATCCGCGAGCCGGTGCACCGTGCGACTTGCAAAACCATCGAGCCGGAAGAAATCTGGCGGGTGATCGGCAACTACGCCAGCGCTGCGGCACGGGCCAAGGCCGGTGGCCTGGATGGCGTCGAGCTGTCCGCCGTGCACCAGCACATGATCGACCAGTTCTGGAGCCCGCGGGTCAACAAGCGTACCGACGAATGGGGCGGCAGCTTCGAGAACCGCATGCGTTTCGGCCTGGAAGTGATCAAGGCTGTGCGGGCTGAAGTCGGCCCGGATTTCTGCGTCGGCATCCGTCTGTGCGGTGATGAGTTCCACCCGGACGGCTTGTCCCACGAGGACATGAAGCAGATCGCCAAGTACTACGACGACACCGGCATGATCGACTTCATCGGCGTGGTGGGTTCGGGTTGCGACACCCACAACACCCTGGCCAACGTTATCCCGAACATGAGTTATCCACCGGAGCCGTTCCTGCATTTGGCGGCCGGTATCAAGGAAGTGGTCAAGGCCCCGGTCCTGCATGCGCAGAACATCAAGGACCCGAACCAGGCGACCCGTATTCTGGAAGGTGGCTACGTGGACATGGTCGGCATGACCCGCGCCCACATCGCCGACCCGCACCTGATCGCCAAGATCAAAATGGGTCAGGTTGACCAGATCAAGCAATGCGTCGGCGCCAACTACTGCATCGACCGTCAGTATCAGGGCCTGGACGTGTTGTGCATCCAGAACGCCGCGACTTCCCGTGAATACATGGGCGTGCCGCACATCATCGAGAAATCGACCGGTGTGAAGCGCAAGGTTGTGGTGGTCGGTGCCGGTCCTGCCGGGATGGAAGCGGCGCGTGTGTCGGCCGAACGTGGCCACGACGTGACCCTGTTCGAGAAGAAAGAATTCATTGGCGGGCAGATCACTACCGCTTCGAAAGCCCCGCAACGGGACCAGATTGCCGGTATCACTCGCTGGTTCCAGCTGGAATTGGCGCGTCTGAAAGTCGACCTGCGCCTGGGCGTGGCGGCCGATGCGGCAACCATTCTCGACCTGCGTCCGGACGTGGTGGTGCTCGCCGTTGGCGGTCATCCGTTCCTGGAACAAAACGAACACTGGGGCGCGGCTGAAGGCCTGGTGGTCAGCAGCTGGGACATCCTCGACGGCAAGGTCGCGCCGGGCAAGAACGTGTTGGTCTACGACACCATTTGCGAATTCACCGGCATGTCGACCGCCGACTTCCTCGCTGACAAAGGCAGCCAGGTCGAGATCGTTACTGACGACATCAAGCCGGGCGTGGCGATTGGCGGTACGTCGTTCCCGACGTACTACCGCAGCATGTACCCCAAAGAAGTGATCATGACCGGCGACATGATGCTGGAAAAGGTCTACCGCGAGGGCGACAAGCTGGTGGCGGTGCTGGAAAACGAATACACCGGCGCCAAAGAGGAGCGGGTGGTGGACCAGGTTGTCGTTGAAAACGGCGTGCGTCCGGACGAAGAAATCTACTACGCCATGAAGGAAGGCTCGCGCAACAAAGGCCAGATGGACATCGAAGCCCTGTTCGCGATCAAGCCGCAACCTTCGCTGAGCCAGGCGGGCGACGGCTACTTGCTATTCCGCATCGGCGACTGCGTGGCGCAGCGCAATACACACGCCGCGATCTACGACGCGCTGCGGTTGTGCAAGGATTTCTAAGAGCTTGTGGATAACCCTTGTAGGAGCGGGGGGGGGGGGGGGGGGGGGGGGGGGGGGGGGGGGGGGGGGGGGGGGGGGGGGGGGGGGGGGGG